>JBASRJ010000368.1:0-29090 GCA_049273785.1 Gaiellaceae bacterium
CTTTCCTTCTTGGATCGCGAGGCATCGGCCGGCGAAGCCGGGCTTCCCGAGCGCAGCCTCACTGAGGCTGAGGCCCGACCACCAGAAGGAATGCGATGAAGGAGGGCCTCCCGCGGAGTCATGCTCCGCGCGTCCTCGAGAGACGAAGGGAGGCCCACAACATGTTGTACGCCGGATTGGATCTCAGCCGCAAGCGTCTCGACTTCCGCCTGCTCGACACGGCAGGCGAGACGGTCGCGGTGGGCTCGGCGCCACCTGACGCCGACGGCCTGCGGAGTCTGGCCGCTCGTCTTGGCGGCGACGGCGAGCCCATCTATGCCGCGATCGAGTCGATGAACGGCGCCCGTTTTGTTCACGACCAGCTCGAACTCGCCGGCTGGCGGGTCGAGATCGCCGATGCGCTCAAGGTGAAAGGGCTAGCGCCGCTGGCCTGCAAGACCGACCGGATCGACGCCTGGGTGCTCGCCGAGCTGGCGCGCCGCGATCTGGTGCCGGCGATCTGGCTGCCCGACCCGGCTGTCCGCGCCGAGCGCGAGCGGGCGCGCTTCCGGCTGCACCTCGTCCGCCACCGCACCAGCCTCAAGCAGCGCGTGCACGCGGTCCTGCTCGCCCACGGCAAGCCATGCCCGCTCTCCGATCTGTTCGGTGTCGCCGGCCGCGACCTGCTCGACAGGCTCGAGCTGCCGGAGCCCTGGACCGGCACCGTCGCGGCCAGCCTGCAACTGATCGACGAGCTCGACCAGCAGATCGACGTCTGCGAACGCGAACTACTGCAGCTGGGCGCCGAGCACCGCTACGTGCCACTCCTGCTGACCGTGCCCGGCATCGGCTCGGTGCTCGCCTACACCATCGCCGCCGAGATCGGCGACGTCAGCCGCTTCCCCACACCGACGAAACTGATCGGCTACACCGGCCTCTGCCCACGTGTCTACCAATCCGGGCAGTCCGACCGCCGCGGCGCACTCGCAAAGAACGGGCCCCGCTACCTGCGCTGGGCGCTGATCGAGGCGACCATGCATGCCAGCCGCCACCCGCTCTACCGCGACCGCTACCAACAGACGAAACAACGGCTCGGCAAGCAACGCGGCGCCAAGGTCGCCCAGGTCGACCTCGCCCGCCGACTCGCCGAAGCAATCTGGCAAATGCTCACTCGCAACCAACCCTTCGCTCCAGCAGGCGCCGCGAGCCCCCTGGCCGCCTGACGGCCCTTAAGGAGATGCGCCACCGGAAGCGAGGCTCCCATCCAACCTGATCCTCCCGCCAGGAGGCGATAGAGAGATGAGCACCGCTCGACACCAACAACCACACCGACCGCCATGACCGGGCGATACACAACCACTTGACCCACGGCCCTCCTTCATAGAGAGGGGGCTCACGGGGGAACCCTGGGTTCCCCCGTGTTAGACGCCACGGTTTTCAGCCGTGTGCTCTACCAGCTGAGCTACCTCGCCGAAGCCGCGTCAGCCTAGCGCCGGGGCTCAGCTGCCTTGGCGCGGGCGAGGCGCTCGACGAGGACGTCGACGAACTCCTCCTTCAGGAGCACGGCATCGGCGCCCGCCTCCGTGACTGCGCGATGAAGCGCCGGCTGGGCATCGCCGGTGAGGGCGATCACGCACATGCTCGGATGATCGCGACGTAACCGTGCGACTGCAGTGACGCCGTCGACCAGCGGCATGTGGAGATCGATCACGATCGCGTCGGGGCGGAGCTCTTCCACGAGCTCGATCGCGGCGAGCCCGTCGTACGCACTCCCGACGACCGCCAGTTCCGGCTGGCGTTCGATCAGCGGCACCAGCGATTCGACGAACGGGGGATCGTCGTCAGCGAGGAGGACCCGGATCGTCCCGCTGCCGGCTTCCCCCTCACCCATGAGGCGGGAAGTTAGCCTTGGCGGCCATGTTCGTCCAGGCCACCAGCCGCAAGGTCGCCGTGATCGGGGCTGCGCTCGATCTGGGCGCCGGCCGGCGTGGCGTTGACATGGGTCCTTCGGCGATCCGGTATGCGGGACTCGATGCCCGTCTCACCGAGATCGGACACACCTGTGTCGACCTCGGGAACGTCGAGACCGCGGTGGCCGAGGCGACGTCGCCCGGCGACGAGCACGCGCGCTTCTTGCCACAGATCAAGGAGGCGACCGAGCGAATTGCCGAGCGAGTGTCGCGGTCCACGCGTGACGGGGCGCTCCCGCTTGTCCTCGGCGGCGACCATTCCGTTGCATTGGGCACGCTCGCCGGCCTCGCGGAGGTGCACGGCGTGGGCGGGGTGCTCTGGATCGACGCGCACGGCGATCTCAACAGCCCGGCAACGTCACCGAGCGGCAACGTCCACGGAATGGTTCTCGCCGCGGCGCTCGGTCTCGCGGGGCCGGCGTTCTCGGACGGCTGGGGACTGCCGGCCGTCGATCGAGGCCGCGTTGCCCTCGTCGGCGTGCGATCGCTGGACGACGGGGAGCGGGCGCTCTTGCAGGAGCTCCACGCCAAGGTGTTCACGATGAGCGACGTCGACCGCCTCGGTGTCGAGCGAGCGGTGCGCGAGTCGCTCGCCCACGTCGCGGGGCCCGGGTTCGTGCACGTCAGTCTCGACATGGATGCCGTTGACCCCGACGTCGCGCCCGGCGTCGGCACGCCGGTGCGCGGCGGTCTCAGCTACCGGGAGGCGCATCTGGCGCTCGAGCTCGTGGCCGAGTCGGGCCTCGCGTCGTCGCTGGACGTCGTCGAGGTGAATCCAATCCTCGACCGCGAGAACGAAACCGGAAGGCTCGCGGTCGAGCTCGCGGCGAGCGCGCTAGGGGCCCGGATCCTGTAGCCGGGTTCGACGCGTCACCGCAGAAACTGGTCGACGGCATCGGCCATCGCGTCGTGGGCGTCCCAGTACACCAGGTGGCCGCCGGGCACTGTGACGATCTCGAGCCGGTCGCCGAGCGCCGCGCGGTACGCCTCCACCTGCTCCTCGCGGACGAGCCCGAAATCGTGTGAGTAGAGCAGCAGCGTCTGTGTGCGCATCGTCTCGGGCGGCGGGGGCGGCGTGCACAGCTCGCCGTACATCGAGACGACGGCGCTCTGGCAGTAGCGGTAGCGGTGGCGGCCGTCGGCGTGCTGCACGAGATGTTCTTCGACGTCCTCTTCCACGAACGCGCGGGGTGTCCGCGTACCGCCCTCGAGCCGCGCGTCGATCGCCTCGCCGGGCGAGGAGTACGAGTGATCCGCGCGCTCGCGCTCGGCGAAGTCGAACGCCACGTGGGGAAGGATCTGGATTGCCGGATCGAGCAGCACGGCGCGCTCGATGCGCCCCGGGTCGAGCGCGGCGAGCTCGAGGACGAGTCGGCCGCCGAAGGAGTGTCCGACGAACGTTCCTCGCCGAACGCCGGTGGCGTCCAGCGTTTCGAGCACGTCGTGGGCGTGTGTTGCGATCGTCCACGGCGGGTCCCAGTCCGAAAACCCGTGCCCGCGGAGATCAGGGGCGAGCACGCGGAATCTCTCCGCGAGCCGTTCCTCCGCGAGCCTGCGGAAGCGCCGCCCATGCGCGTTGACGCCGTGCAGGCATACGACCGTGGGCGCGCTCGGATCGCCCCATTCGTGGAGGTGAAGCTCCACTCAGACCGTGTCGACGAGTGCGGGAATCGCGTTCTCCCAGTGGATCACCGCGCCGACGTCTGCCGCAGCGAGCATCGGCGCTCCGGCGCCGTGGTTCACGGCCGCGATCACGCCCGACTTGACGAAGCCCGTGAGCTCTTCGAAGTCGCCGGGGACTCCGACGGCGACGAGTAACCGTGGCGCGACTGCACGGCCGAGCAGCCCCATCTGCCGGTTTCGAGGCAGGTCGCCGCGCTCGCACACCGTCCGCGTTGCGCCGACCGCTGCGCCGTGCTGCTCTGCCAGAGACCGCGCCGCGGGGACGTCTGCCGGTCCGAGCTCGGAGCCGAGGCAGACGACGACGTCCGACTCGTCGAGGTCGCGCGCCGGTGCGGTCTGCCGCTCGACCAGTCGGGCGGAGCTCTGCGCAGCCAGGCTGCCGAGGTCGATTCGTTCGACGTGCGCGTCGACGTCCCGGGGCTCGAGTGGCTCGAACATCCGCGCGCGGACGGTCGCGAGCTGCGGCGTCGTCCTCCCCATGATCACCGACACGATGTTGCCGCCGTACGCCGGCTTGGTCTGGATCAGGCGGCCCGCGCGATCGATGCCCAGGCCGACGCAGTCGCCCGTCATTCCAAGCTCCAGCTCGCCGGCGACGCGCGGGCCGAGGTCACGCCCGTTCGTCGTCGCCGGGAAGAGCAGGACGTGCGGACGATGCCGCGAGACGATCGCGCACAAAGCCGCCGACCAGATCGCGGGGTGGTAGACGGCGTGCGAGTCATCGGTCGCCACGACGATGCGCTCCGCCCCGTGCCGGGCAAGCTCTCCGATCACACCGTCGACGTCGCTTCCGAGCACGAGCGCGACGTTGTCGCCGCCGAGCTTGCCCGCGAGCTCGCGTCCCTTCCCGAGGAGCTCGAGCGACGCGCGTGTCGGGCGGCCGTCCGCGAGCTCGACGAACGTCCAGCAGTCGTATCGCCTCGGCGACGGCTGCTCGCCGGGCCGGGCCGGCTTCGTCCAGTCGGACGGGTCAGGGCGTCGCTCGGGCAGAAGGCCGCGAATTCGCTCGGCCGCGTCGCTGAGGCTGGTGAACGTCTCTCCGAGCCGCGCCGGCGTCACGTCGCGCACTGCGAGGACGCGCGTCGGCGATCCCGTCTGCCCGAACCGCTTGTCGTTCTCGCGCACGTCCTCGACGAGGTCGGCAGCGGTCCAAATGTCGATCGGCCCGTCCTTGGCACCGTTCGCGTCGTGCCCGTACGCGAGCGAGATCACGGCCGGGCCGGAGAGCTCCCAGGTCTCGTACCCGTCGTCCGTCTCGCGGGTCGCACGAATCAGGCCGTCGTGGAACTCGGTCTCGGCGACGCTCGTCAGGTGCGGGCGGTCGAGGAAGGCCGCGACCTCCGGTGGCACCTGCCACGTCTCCGAATCGGTGGTCTTGCGCCCGCAGACGACGAGGTCGACGCCGCCTTCCTTCTCGATCGCCATCGCGAGCGTGCGCGACGTCCCGAGTGTGTCCGCGACAGCGAAGACCCGATCGGACAGGTGGATGCAGCGGTCAGCGCCGAGCGCCATGCATGTCCTCAGTGCGTCGGCAGCCTGCGGCGGCCCCATCGTCATCGCGATCACCTCACCGCCGTTCAGCTCCTTCAGCTTCGCGGCATGCGCAACGGCCGCCGCGTCGAACGGGTTCAGCAGCAGCGGAACTCCCTCGCGGCGGAGCGACTTCGTCTCCTGGTCGAACTCGATCGAGTCCGCCCGCGGCACCTGCTTGACCAGGCAGACGATCTTCACGTGTGGGAGCCTAGCGGCGCGTGCTCGCGCTCCTGTACGACATCCACGGCAGCCTGCCCGCGCTCGAGGCGGTGCTCGAAGACGCAGGTCGTGCGGGTGCCGACGGTTATCTGCTCGGCGGCGACTACGGCGCCTGGGGGCCGCATCCGCTCGAGTGCCTCGAGCGCCTGCGCTCGCTTCCGCTGACGACCTGGATCCGTGGCAACGGCGAGCGCTGGACCCGCGAGCCGCCGCTCGACCGGCCCGAGGTCGTCGAGGCGCTGCGCGAGCGCGAGTCGGGCTACGGCACCGAGGAGGGCTGGCTCTACTCGTTGCAGGCGCAGGTCGAGCTCGACGGCGTCCTCTACGTCCACGGTTCTCCGTTGTCGGACGTCGACAGCTTCCCGGCCGGGCCGAGTGCCGGCGACGAGCGGATGCTCGCGGGCGTCCGCGGCCGGACCGTCGTGTTCGGACACAGTCACTTCCAGTTCCGGCGCACGGGCCCGAACGGGACCGATCTGCTGAACCCGGGAAGCGTTGGGATGCCGCTCGACGGCGACGTGCGCGCCGCCTACGCGCTGCGCCGTGACGACGGGCAGTTCGAGTTTCGGCGGGTGGAGTACGACGTCGAGCGGGCCGCGTCGGCGTACGAGGCGCTCGGCGGGACGTTCGGCACGATGGCCGCGGAGCGCATCCGCCGCGGTTCCGACTAGTCCCTTCGCGCCGCGCCTCGGTGTGCCACGTCTGGTGACAGTCCCAAGACGTGTCCAAAACGCCGGCCGGTCACTCGTCGCGGGGTCGCTCTTCGCCGCTCGTGCCGGGCTCGTAGTAGCGGCGGCCCTTGAGCTCGTCCGGGAGGTGGTCGACCTCGAAGCCCGCCGGGTCGTCGTGCGGATAGATGTAGCCCTCCCCGTGTCCGAGCCGGCGCCCGTAGTACGACGCGTCGCGCAGAGGAGCCGGCGGGCGGATGTTGCCGTGCTCCCTCACGTCGGCCGATGCGCGCTTCAGTGCCAGGTAGCTCGCATTCGATTTCGGGGCGCTCGCGAGGTAGATGGCCGCCTGCGCGAGGTTCAGCGATGCCTCAGGCAGTCCCACGTGCTCGACCGCGTGCGCCGCCGCGACTGCGACGAGCAGCGCACGCGGATCCGCGTTGCCGACGTCCTCTGATGCAAGCACGATCATGCGCCGAGCGATGTAGCGCGCGTCCTCGCCACTCTCGAGCATCGCGGCGAGGTAGTACACGGCCGCGTCCGGATCGGATCCGCGCATCGACTTGATGAACGCGGAGATGAAGTCGTAATGCGCGTCGCCTCCCTTGTCGTACACGAGCGGGCGCTTGCGTGCTGCGTCTTCGACGTGGCTCTCCGCAAGCTCTTCGCCCGTTCCCCGAGCCGTCTGCCACGCCAGCTCGAGGATGTTCAGTGCGTTCCGCGCATCCCCGCCTGCGCGCGTCGCGATCAGGTCGACGAGCGCGTCCGGCACGCTCGCAGCGAGCTCGGCAGCACCGCGCCGCACGACCACCTCGAGCTCCTCGTGTGACAGCGGCTCGAGCTCGTACACCTGCGTCCGGGAGAGCAGTGCCGAGTTGACCTCGAAGTACGGGTTCTCCGTAGTCGCGCCGATCAGCGTCACGAGGCCCTCCTCCACCGCCGGCAGCAGAGCGTCCTGCTGTGCCTTGTTGAAGCGGTGGATCTCGTCGAGGAACAGGATCGTCCGCTGACCCGTCGAGCCGAGCCGCTCGCGGGCGCGTGCGAGCACCTCGCGCACCTGTGCCACCGTCGCCGACACCGCGGACAGCTCCTCGAACTCAGAGCCGGTGACGCCGGCGACGATCCGTGCGAGCGTCGTCTTCCCGCTCCCGGGCGGCCCGTAGAAGATCGCAGAGCGCATCCGGTCCTCCTCGATCGCGAGCCGCAACGCTGAGCCCTCGCCGAGGACGTGACGCTGGCCGACGAACTCGTCGAGCGTCTGCGGGCGCATCCGCAGGGCGAGCGGCGAGACCGCGGGGAGGCGTACGGAGGCGGCGTCGGAGAAGAGGTCCCCCACGGCGGAAGTATGCTCCGCCCCGGTGGCGACCGAGACTCACGAGGACTTCGCCGAGCCGATTCTCCCGGGGAAGGGCGCGTCCGACTACGAGCGCTACCTGCGCACGGACGAGCTGCTGGCGCTCCAGAAACCGCCCGGCGAGCAGACGCACCCGGACGAGCTGCTCTTCCAGACGGTGCATCAGTCGTCGGAGCTCTGGCTCAAGCTCGCGACGTCGGAGGTCGAGCGTGCATCCGCACACGTGCGGAACGGCGAGATCGCTGCGGCGCTGCGATTGCTTCGGCGTTCGGCGATGTGCATGCAGTTCGTCACGCGCCAGCTCGACATGCTCGAGCAGATGTCGCCGTGGGAGTACCAGGCGATCCGCCGCGTGCTCGGCCACGGAAGCGGCTTCGACTCGCCGGGCTTTCGCGAGGCGCGCCGCGTGACGCCTCCCCTCGGCGAGGCGTTCGACGCGGCGCTCGCCGCCGCGGGCCTCGACCTCGTCGAGCTGTACGTGCGCGGCCGCGAGCACGAGGAGCTCTACCAGCTCGCCGAGGCGCTCGTGGAGTGGGACGAGCGGATCACCATGTGGCGCATCCGCCACTACAAGGTCGTGGCGCGCATCATCGGCGACCAGGTCGTCGGCACGCAGGGCACGCCGGTCGAGGTGCTCGGGAAGATGATCCACCACAACTTCTTCCCGGCTCTGTGGCGCGCGCGCAACCAGCTGACGACCAGGGCGAACGAGGAGGGGGAGACATAGTGGCGTTCGAGGAGCTGAAGGAGCGGCAGGCGGTGATCTGGGGCAACGGTCCGTTCGAGCGCTGGTTGGACATCGCGTGCGGAACTGGAGCGGTCGCGTTTCGTCGCTGATGGCGGTTATCTCCCTCCGCGAGGAAGTGACGGAGCTCCTGCGGGAGCTCATCCGCGTCGACACGACGAATCCACCCGGAAACGAGACACGAGCCGCGGAGCTCCTGCGCGACTATCTCGAACCGCACGGCGTCACCTGCGAGCTGTATGCACGGGTTCCGGAGCGCGCGAACCTCGTGGCGCGCATTCCAGGACGAGGCGATGGGCCGAGCGTGCTCTTCCTCTCGCACACCGACGTGGTGCTCGCGGATCCGGCGGAGTGGCAGGCCGACCCGTTCGGCGGCGAGCTCCGAGACGGCGAGGTCTGGGGACGCGGCGCACTCGACATGAAGGGGCAGGTCGCGGCCGAGGCGGTCGCGATCGCGTCGCTCGCGCGCGAGGGCTTCGAGCCGTCGGGCGATCTCATCTTCGCCGCCACCGCTGACGAGGAGGTCGGCGCGGGATTCGGCGCGCAGTGGTTGTGCGGGGCGCATCCCGAGGCCGTGCGCGCCGACTACTGCATCAACGAAGGCTCCGGCGACCGCATCGAGCTCGGGGGAAATCCGTACTGGGTCTGCTCCACCGCCGAGAAGATGAGTGCGCCGTTCCGCCTGCGCGTCCACGGCCGCAGCGGCCACGCGTCGATGCCGAACATCGCCGACAACGCGCTCGTGAAGGCGGCGCCGCTGATCGAGAAGCTCGGCGCCTACCGTGCCGAGCGCCGTCTGATTCCCGAGGTGGTCGCACTGGCGCAGGCCGTCGTCGGGGAAGCGCCGTCGTCCGCCGACGAGGCACTCAGCCGTGCCCGGGAGGTCTCGCCCGTCTTCGCGGACCTGGTCGAGCCGCTCGTGTCGATGACGTTGTCGCCGACGATGGCGACGGCGTCGCAGAAGCGGAACGTGATTCCGGCCGTCTGCGACATCACAGTCGACTGTCGCCTCCTGCCGGGTCAGACGCCCGGCGAGGCGCAGGAGATCGTGCGCGGGATCCTGGGGGACGGCGACTACGAGCTCGAGGTGCTGGAAGCGCACGGGGGCACGCGCTCGCCGCTCGAGTCCCCGCTCTGGGACGCGGTCGAGTCCTTCGTGGAACGCGTCGACCCCGGCGCGCGCGCAGTCCCGATCTGTGTCGCGGGCTTCACCGACAGCCACTGGTTCCGCGACGCGTTCGGGACGGTCGCGTACGGGTTCTTCCCCGCGCGGGTGATGGACGTCGAGGTCGCGGCGCGGCTGATTCACTCGGCGGACGAGCGGGTTCCGGTCGAGGATCTGGAGCTCGGAGTCGACTGGTTGCGCCACGCCGCACACCACCTGCTCGGGTCTTGACCAGGATCTGACGGCTACGCTCTGAGCGATGGCGGACGAGAAGATCCGGCTCGGCGGGATGGCGCTGGCGAACGGCGTCCTCGTGCACGGACCCAAGGCCTGGGCCTGCGCGATTCGCACGGACGAGGGGCAGCTGAAGGTCGCCTCCGCCCGCAAGCGCTTTCGCGCCGCCGAGATCGAGCGCCCGCTGCTCCGAGGGCCCGCGCGCCTGTTCGAAGCGATCGCGATCATCCCGGAAGTACGGCGCGCGCTACCCGATGCGAAGCTGCCCTTCCAGCGTCCCGCGGTGCTTGCGTCGATGCTCGGGAGCGCGACGGTCGTCAAGCTCGCGCGTGAGTCGGGCCGGCTCCGGCCGGCAGCGCAGGAGCTCCTCGCGGGAGTGCTCTCAGTCGCCCCGGCCGCCCTCGCGCTGCGGAGCTCCGACCTCGCCGCGTACCACGGCGCCGAGCACATCTCGATCGGCAGCTACGAGCACGGCGAGCAGCGGGCGAAGGAGCACGAGCGGTGTGGATCGCACCTCCTCGGACCGCTGCTCGCGACGACGGCGGTCGCCAACACGCTGGCGGCGAAGGCTCCCCCGCATCTGCGCGGGGCCGCACGGGCGACCGCACAGCTCGGCGCCCTCGCTGCTTCGACCGAGATCTTCGGCTGGATGGTGCGCAATCCCGAGAAGCGGCTCGCCCGAGCACTTGCAAAGCCCGGACACGAGCTTCAGCATCGCCTCGCCACCGCCGAGCCGACGCCCGCGCAGGTCGAGGTGGCGGAGGCCGCACTCGCTGCGTGCCTCGCACTCGAGACCGCGTAGATGGCGGTCGAAGAACGCACGCGCGGTAAGCGCCTGCCGCCCGAGATCTTCGACCTTCCCGTCGACAAGATGGCGGAGGGCTACTACTCGGACGCGTACTTCAATCACACGCGCGCGACGTTGCTCGCGGACGGCCGCCATCCGCGCGTACTGATGCAGGTTTTCCAGCGCCGGCGCGCGATGCTCGGGGGGATCGACGAGGCGATCGCGATCCTCAAGCTGTGCTCCGAGGACTGGGACGCACTGACCGTGCACGCGGTCTACGACGGCGACAGGATCGAGCCGTGGGAGACGGTGATGATCATCGAAGGCGACTACACGCTCTTCGCCCATCTCGAGACGGCGTATCTCGGAGTGCTCGCGCGTCGCACGAGGATCACGACGAATGTCGCCCACGTCGTCGAGGCCGCGAACGGCAAGCCGATCATCTTTATGCCCGCGCGCCATGACCATCACCGCGTGCAAACCGGGGATGGATACGCGGCGTACATCGCGGGCGCGATGCTCGACGTCGACATCGGGGTCACCTCCGACGCACAGGCCTCCTGGTGGGGCGGTCGCGGTGTCGGGACGGTGCCGCACTCGCTGATCGCGTCGTACGGCGGGAACACCGTGCTCGCCGCCACCAAGTTCGCCGAGTATTCGCGGCCGGACATGAACATCACCGTCCTCGTCGACTTCGAGAACGACTCCGTGTCGACGGCGCTCGCCGTTGCGCGCGCGCTCGGGCCACGGCTGTGGGGTGTCCGCCTCGACACGGCGGGCCAGCTCGTCGACCGCTCGCTGTGGGACGAGATGGGTGATTTCGACCCGCGTGGGGTGAACGAACGGCTCGTCCACAAGGTGCGAGATGCGCTCGACCGCGACGGGTTCGAGCGCGTCAAGATCGTCGCTTCGGGGGGCTTCACCGCGGAGAAGATCCACGGCTTCGAGGAACAGGGTGTTCCCGTCGACGCGTACGGCGTCGGTTCGTCGCTGATTCGCGGCTCGAACGACTTCACGTCGGACGTCGTGATGACCGACGGCCGCCCGACGGCGAAGGTCGGCCGCTGGTTTCGGCCGAACCCGCGGCTCGAGCTCGTGGCCTGACGAGCGACGATGAGCGGCACGATCCTCTGGGACGTCGACACGCAGGTCGACTTCATGCTTCCGCACGGAAAGCTCTACGTCCCCGGAGCCGAACAGGTCGCGCCGGCGATGCGACAGCTCGTCGAGGCTGCTCGCGCAGCGGGGGTCGTCCACGTTGCGTCCGCCGACGACCACGAGCTCACCGACGCGGAGATCTCGGAGCAGCCTGACTTCCAGACGACGTATCCGCCTCACTGCCTTCGCGGCACGCGCGGCGCGCGCAAGGTGGACGAGACGGACCAGGAGGATCCGGTGCCGATCGGCCACGCGCTCGTGCCCGACCGCTACTTCCGTGGGCGCGAGTTCCTGATCCTCAAGAAGAACTTCGACGTCTTCACGAATCCGAACACGGACCGTCTGCTCGCGGGGCTCGATCCGGACGAGATCGTCGTCTTCGGCGTTGCGACGGACGTGTGCGATGACGCCGCGATCCGGGGTTTCCTCGAGCGCGGGCGACGCGTGCAGTTCGTCGAGGACGCCGCGCGGGGTCTGGACGAGGCGCGCGTCGCGGCGTCCATTGCGGCCTGGCGTGAGCGGGGTGTCGAGTTCACGACGGCGGACGAGATCGCCCACTCCCTCGGTTAAGGGATAGGCGTCCCACTGCCGATGAGGCACTGTGGACACTGTGATGGGGGCACTGCGCGAATTCTTCGTCCAGATGCGGCTGTTCGTGGTTCATTGGTGGCCGCTCCTGATCGTCTCGTTCTACGTCGCGCTGCTCTATCTGTTCTGGCGCATCCTGCAGGTGATGCCGCGCGTGAAGCCCGTGCCGGTGGACGCGAGCGAGAACACGTCGATCGGGTGGGACGAGATTGCGGGCGCCGACGAGGCGAAGGCGGAGCTGCTCGAGATCGTGGAGTTCCTTCGCGACCCGGACCGGTTCGAACGGCTCGGCGCTCACGTGCCGAAGGGGATCCTCCTGTACGGCCCGCCCGGGACCGGTAAGACGCTGCTGGCGAAGGCCGCGGCGAATCAGTCCGGCGCGAAGTTCTACTCACAGAGCGCGTCGGCGTTCGTCGAGATGTTCGCCGGCCTCGGCGCCGCCAGAATTCGGAAGCTCTTCGCCGAAGCGCGCAAGCACGCGCCGGCGATCATCTTCATCGACGAGCTCGACGCGGTCGGTGCGGCTCGCACGGGCCACGGGTTCAACCGCGAACAGGACCAGACGCTCAATCAGCTGCTCGTCGAGCTCGACGGCTTCGGAACGAGTGCGCGCGTCGTCGTCCTCGGGGCCTCGAACCGCTTGCAGGATCTCGATCCCGCACTCCTACGACCCGGCCGCTTCGACCGCCAGGTCCTCGTCGGCGCGCCTGATTTGCGAGGCCGCGAGTCGATCCTCCGCGTCCATACGCGCGCAAAGCCGCTCGCTGCGGACGTCGACCTCGACTTGATCGCGCGCCAGACCGCCGGCCTGACCGGCGCCGATCTCGCGAACATCGCCAACGAGGCTGCGATCTTCGCCGGCCGCCGCGACGCCCAGTACGTCACGCACGTCGACTTCGAGGGCGCAATGGAGCGCGTCGTCGCAGGCTTGCAGCAACGGCGTGTCGTGACCGAGAAGGAGAAGCGGATCCTCGCCTATCACGAGGCGGGTCATGCGCTGATGTCGCACCTGATGGGCGACACGATGCCGGTGCAGAAGGTCACGATCGTCGCGCGCGGCCAGGCGCTCGGCTACACGCTCAACCTGCCGGAAGAGGACCGCTATCTGCACACGAAGGACGAGCTTGTCGACATGATGACGATCTTCCTCGCGGGTCGTGCCGCCGAGCAGATCGTGTTCGGGCGTGTCACGAACGGTGCGGCCAACGACCTCGAGAAGGCGACGGATCTCGCGCGCTCGATGGTGTTCGAGTACGGCATGTCGGACATCGCCAGCTCCCGGACGATGCGCGCGGACAACTACGCGCTCTCCGAGGAGACGAAGCGGCTGCGCGACAACGAGCAGGCACGCTTGACGGACGAGGCGTTCCACGAAGCCCTTCGCCTGCTGACGAAGCACCGGCGCTCACTCGACCGGCTCTCACTGGCGCTGCTCGAGAAGGAGACGCTCGTGCGAGGCGAGGTGCTCGAGTTGCTCGGCGACCTGCAGGCGGAGTCACGCGCGTCCGAGCTGGTCGGTACTCCGGTCGCGCTGTCACAAGCCGCGGACTGATCGTCACGCTTTCGGCACGGTCGCGTATCCCATCGGTGCGCGGTTCGGCGATACGCTCGAAGCGGGGTGGGAGGCGGGGTTCCCATGTTCACGCGCGCCCGCGCGTGTGTGCCTCGATAGAGTCGGCGGCCGGATGCAAGCACGCGGGATCCACCATCTCGGTGTAGCGGTCGAAGACCTCGACGCCGCGCTCTCGACGTACGAGCGCCTCTTCGGCGCCGAGGTCGAACACCGCGCAACGGTTCCGGACCAGGGCGTCGAGGCGGCCTCCGTGCGGGTGGGCGACGGACGCGTCGAGCTGCTCGAGCCTCTCGGTGCAGACACGCCGGTCGGGCGTTTCCTCGCCAAGCGGGGGCCGGGGATGCACCACGTCGCCTACGAGGTCCCCGACGTCGCGGCGGCGATCGCCCGGCTTGCAGAGGCAGGCGCCGACCTGATCGACGAGCGGCCACGCGAGGGCCTGTTCGGGCTCGAGGTCGCGTTCGTGCACCCGGACTCCGTTCACGGCGTCCTGTCGGAGGTGGTCTCCCCTGGTTGCTAAGGCGTCCGCCTCGGCCGCGCCTCAGAAAGGCCGTGCGGGCTTTGCCCGTGCGGCCGTCCTAACCCGAATCTGGGTTCGTAGCGGTTGGGAGAATCAGACACGTGGCTGACGAGCGGATCAGGATCGAGGTGGCGTTCGACGGCGGGCAGGTGATGGGCGCGATCGTCAATCAGGCGAGTGCCGACGCGCTCGAGCAGGCGCTGGCAGCCGCGGACGTCCGCGCCGACGCCGGCGAGGCGGCCTTCGCGCTCGAGGCCGAGGACGCCCACTATACGATCGCCCTTCGCCGGGTCGTCTACGTCAAGCGCTTTGCCCGCGAGAGCCGGGTCGGCTTCGGCGCAGCGCCCACGTGATTGCTGCGTTAGACGCGTCCCACACCAGGGCATTCCCCTTCTGATGGCCGAGAAGACCACGGCTGCGGCGCGGCCTGCACGCGAGTCCCAGGAGCACGTCCGCGCCCTCGTCGACCGGGCCCAGCGCGGGGACAGGGTGGCGCTCGAAGAGCTCTATCTCATCCATTTCGACCGCATCTACAGCTATCTCCACGTGAGCGTCGGCAACCGGCATGACGCCGAGGACCTCACGACGCAGACGTTCTTGAAGATGCTCGAGTCGATCAAGCGGTTCCGCTGGCAGTCGGCGCCGTTCTCGGCGTGGCTCTTTCGCATCGCGCACAACCTCGCGATGGATCACTTCCGCGCCTCCCGTCGCTGGCAGCCCGAGGAGGAGGTGCCGGAGCCGGTGGGCGAGGAGGAGCCGTCGGCCGAGGTGCAGGCGCTCCAGTCGATCGGCCGGCAGAGCATGCTGGAGCTGATCGAGGACCTCTCACAGGAACAGCAGCAGGTGCTGACGCTGAAGTTCGTCTTCAACTTTCCAAACGCCGAGGTGGCGACGATCCTCGGCAAGACCGAGGGTGCGATCAAGTCGCTCCAGCACCGCGCGCTCGTCTCGCTGCAGAAGCAGATCGCAGGCGACAAGACGTAGGTGGCACTCGAGGTCGGAATCGTCGGGCTGCCGAGCTCCGGCAAGTCGACGCTGTTCCACGCGCTGACGGGATCGCGCGCGACTGGTGACGTCGGCATGGCGGCGATTCCGGACGAGAGGCTTGCCCAGGTCGCCGAGGTCATTCGTCCGCGCAAGGTGACGCCGGCCGCGATCCGGGTCGTCGAGGTGCGCGGGACGGGTCCGGCGCTGCTCGGGAACCTGCGGCAGGTCGACGCGCTGCTCGTCGTGCTCGACGGGTTCTCCGGCACTCGTGTTCCGGCGGACGATCTCGAGACCCTGCGCCTCGAGCTGCTGGTCGCCGATCGCGACCATGTCGAGCGTCGTCTCGAACGGGTCGCCAAGCAGGCGAAGTCCGGCGACGCGCAGCTCAAGCAGGAGGCTGCCGCGCTCGAGCGGATCCTCGCGCACATCGACGCCGGCGCGACGCTCGCCGACTGGGAGGGAGCGCTGCCGCCCGAGCTCGAGCCGCTGACGGCGAAGCCACTGATCGCGGTCGAGAACGGAGGCGGCGGGATCGACCTGAAGCTGGAGGCGGAGCTGGTGGAGATGCCTGCCGATGAAGCCGCCGCGTTTCGGGACGGCGCGTCGGCGCTAGACGAGGTGGTGCGCCGGCTGAAGGACGAGCTCGACCTGCTGACGTTCTTCACCGCCGGGGACAAGGAGACCCGTGCCTGGACGCTGCACAAGGGCCAGACCGCGCTCGAGGCCGCGGAAGCCATTCACTCCGACATCGCGCGCGGATTCATCCGCTGCGAGGTGGTCCGCTGGAACGATCTCGTCGAGTCCGGTTCACACGCGGAGGCCGCAAGACGCGGCCTCCAGCGGCTCGAAGGCAAGGCCTACGAGGTTCAGGACGGTGATGTTCTCAACGTCCGATTCAACGTCTAGCAGCAGCCGGTCGAGCAGCAGTCCGGACAATCGGGACAGTCGCAGCAGCCGCGCATCTCGCCCTCCTTTCATCGATGTCCTTCGATGCTGCTACATTGAAGCATGTCGATGCAAGCTCTGCCAGTCCTTCAATGCATCTGCTGCGGGTCCGACGCTCCGCCCCTCGAAACAGAGGCCGCCGGTGAGCTCGCCGACCGCTTCCGCGCGCTTGCGGATCCCACGCGCGTCGCGATCGTCAACCGTCTCTCTGGAGCGGATGAGCTCTGTGTCTGCGACCTGAACGCTGCGTTCGACCTCTCCCAGCCGACGATCTCGCACCACCTGAAGATCCTCAAAGAGGCGGGACTCGTCGAGTCCTCGCGGCGAGGGACCTGGGCCTACTATCGCCTCGTGCCGGGAACAGTCGACGCGTTGCGCGGAGCGCTCGGCGGATGAAGAAGGCCTACTTCGTCTGCATCGGGAATGCCGGCCGCTCGCAGATGGCGCAGGCGTTGTACGAGCGTCGCGGCGGGGAGGCTCGCTCCGCAGGCTCGCGTCCCGAGCAGGAGTTGCACCCGCAGGTGATCGAGGCGATGAAGGAGATCGGGATCGACCTCTCCGACCGGGGGCCGAAGGCGATCACGCAGGAGGACGTCGAGTGGGCCGACGTCGTCGTGCTGATGGGCTGCGGCGATGCCTGCCCGGTGATTCCCGGCAAGCAGTACGTCGACTGGAACCTCGCCGATCCTGCGGCGATGTCCGTGGCTGAGGTCCGCGACCTGCGTACCGAGATCGAAGCGAACATCGCGGCCCTCTAGCCGGCCGAGATCAACGCGACTCCGGCGAGCGTGAGCGCGACTCCGGCCTCCTGCGAGCGTGCAACGCGCTCGCCGAGCACGATGCGCGCGAGCACGACCGTGACGATCGGATAGAGCGAGGCGAGCACGGACGTGATGCTGACCAGCCCGCTGGACGATGCGGCCGCGAAGAGCATGTTGCCGAGCATGTCGCCGATCCCGATCAAGAGGAGCAGAGGCACCTGCACGGGCGTGACATTGAGCGACGGCCGGCGGATCGCGATCGCCGTCATGATCACGCTGGTCGACGTGATGCGGAAGAGCAGCGATGCCCACCAGAAATCGGCATGTCCGGCCGCGTGCATCGGCGGGAAGTAGCCACCGAAGCCGATCGCGGCCAGGAGCGCCAGGCCGACGCCGGCGGCGATCCTGGGACCGCCGCGCCTGGGCTCGCGCGCAGCGAGGAAGACGCCCAGGAGCGCGCACGCGATTCCGAGCAGTTGCCAGACGGACGGCCGGTCGCCGGTCGCGACGCCGACGGTGACGGGGACGATCGCGGAAACGCCCGCGATCGGCGCGACGACGCTCATCGCGCCCACCGCCATCCCGCGGTAGTAGGCGTAGAACCCGAGCGTGCCGGAGATCGCGGCCGGAATCGCGAGCAAGACGGTGCTGTCTGCGGGTCCCTTGCCGCGGACCGCGACGATCAACGCGATCGCAACGAGACCGCCGATCTGCACGTAGAAGAGGACGCGCAGCGTTCCGAGCGTGCGCGCTTTGACCGGACCGAAGAAATCGGAAAGCCCCCACGTCAGGCTCGCGCCCAGCGCGAGGAGGATTGCCATCGGAGGACGCTACCTAGAACGGCTGCGGCGCTCGGCGGGTAGCTATTCGGGTACGGGACGCGTCGCAGCGACGGCGTCGAGCTGATTCGCGTGGTACAGCACGGCCGCCTCGGCGGTGCGCGAGGCACGTGCGTCGTGATGCGCGCCGATCGCATGCAGGAGCTCGGTGCGGGCCTCGGGCTCCAGCGCGGCTGCGCGGCCTTCGACCAGCCGCAGCCCGAGGTGCACGTGGCCGAGCAGCTTTCCCTCTGAGGTCTGCGCGAACACGGGCCCGGGCAGGAGCTCGAGTGTCCGCCCGACGTCGTGCAGGATCGCTGCCGCGAGCAGGAGGTCGGCGCGGAGCCGCGGATGCAACTGGGCCGTCTCGCGGCAGATCGTCGTCACGCCGACTGTGTGCTCGAGCAGGCCTCCTGCATAGCCGTGATGCCCCTCCGGCGTAGCGGGCAGCGCTCGGAACAACCGCCGCACGTCCCGGTCGCCGAGGAATCGCGCGACGGTCGCGCGCAGTCCCGGGTGGACGATCTCGCCGGCGAGGAACTCGAGAAAGCCGTCCAGCTCGTCGGCGTCGCGGCGCAGGGCCGGTGCGAGCGTGACCGGATCCGCCTCCGGCGCCGGCTCGAGCGTTCGCACGTCCAGCTGCAGCCGGTCTCGGAACCGTTCGACGCGTCCGAGCACGCGCACCGCGTCTCCCTCGTCGAACCGCGGGTCGAGGAGCTCGACGTCGTGCCACACACGCGCCTCGATCCGCCCGCTCGCATCGACGAGCTCGAGGGCGAGATACGGAGCTCCGCCACGCGTGCGCAGCCGCCGCTTGCGCGCAACCGCGTAGACGCCGTCGACGACGCGTTCCTCGGCGAGCTCTGCGATTGCGCTCACGCGCCAAGTCTAGGTCCGGGGACGGATGCTAGGTTCCGCATGCAGTGGCGGAGATCAGGCCGTTCCGGGCGTTGCGGTACGACGAAACGAAGGCGGGGCCACTCGAGCGGCTCGTCGCGCCGCCGTACGACGTGATCTCGGAAGCCGAGCGGCAGGAATACCGGGCGGTTAGTCCGTACAACGTCGTTCACCTGACGCTGCCGGACAATGAGGAGCAGGCCGCGCAGGACCTTCGAAAGTGGCGTGAATCAGGTGTGCTCGTCCGCGACGACGAGCCGACATTGTGGGCGCTCTTGCAGACCTACGTCGGGCCGGACGGCGTCGAGCGCACGCGCAACGGCTACGTCGTCTCGTTGCGGATCGAGCCGTACGACCGCGGCATCGTCCTTCCGCACGAGCGCACGCACGCGGGCCCGAAGGAAGGCCGGCTGCGCCTTCTCCGTGCGACGCGGACGCAGCTGGAGCCGATCTTCCTGCTCCACGACGGCCCGCGGGCCGAGATTCCCGGCCGCGCGCCCGACCTCGAGGTCGACGGCGACTGCCTTTGGCGTGTCGACTCCGGCCCTGACGTGACGGGCTTGCAGCTGCTGATCGCCGACGGGCACCACCGCTACGAGACCGCGCTCGCCTTTCACGAGGAGGACGGCACCGAGGCAAGCGCCTGGATGATGGTCGTGCTCGTCTCGACGCGCGAGCCCGGCTTGACGATCTTTCCGACGCATCGTATCGCGCAGGACGTCGACGGAATCCGCGGCACGCCGATCGACGAGCCGGGCGACGACCTGCCCGGCGTCGTGCTCTACCGCGACGGCCGGTACGAGCTGCTCGACAGCGACGAGCTAGACGTGGTGCTCGTCGACCGGCTCGCACCGCAGGGCGTGACGTACACGCCGGACCGTGCGGAGGCGATCGGGGCGGTCGACGCGGGCAAGGCGGCAGCGGCGTTCCTGCTGCGGCCGACCCGGATCGACGATGTGTTCGCGGTTGCGCGCCGCGGCGACGTGATGCCGCAGAAGAGCACCTACTTCTTTCCCAAGCTGACGTCGGGCCTGCTCTTCCATCCACTTGACTGAGTGGCTCGACCTCTGCCGCGCCGCGGTCGAGGACGTTCGCCTGGCGCTCGCAGAGCTCCCCACGCGCGCCGACCGCGAGCCGATCATCGGCTCGGGTGCGGGCGGCGACGAGACGACAGCGATCGACGCGGCCGCGGAATCGGCGGTCATTCGCCGCTTCGAGACCGCCGGGGTCGACTGCATGCTCGTCTCGGAAGAGCGCGGAGAGCTGCGGCTGGGCGACGGCGGTCCGACCCGGGTCGTGCTGGATCCGATCGACGGATCGCTGAACGCGAAGCGCGGGATCGGCTTCTTCTCGCTTTCGGTCGCGGTCGCCGCCGGAGGGACGATGGGCGACGTCGGATTCGGTTTCGTCCACGACTTCGGCACCGAGGAGGAATGGACCGCGACACGCGGCGAGGGTGCGTACCTGAACGGCCATCTGCTCGACGGCGAGCGGCCGAAAGAGCGGATCGAGATCCTCGCGTTCGAAGCGACGCTCACCGCATCCGTTGCCGAGAAGGCGCCGGCGGTCGTCGACCTCGCGTACCGGCTGCGGATCATGGGATCGCTCGCGCTGTCGCTCTGCCACCTGGCCGCGGGCCGCGTCGACGCGGTCTGCTCGCTCAAACCGGCGCGCTCCGTCGACATCGCCGCGGCGCAGCTCCTCGTTCGCGAGCAAGGGCTGGCAATCGACCTGCCGGAGGCGCCGCCGTTCGACGCGGCTCCGCTCGACCTCGAAGGACGTTCACGTGTGGTCGCAGCGGGGACGCCGGAGCTGTGCGCGCAGCTCTTCGCCGCCCTGTCGTCGTGAACGCGTCGATCCGGCCGGGCGCTGCCGCTAGAGCAACTCGGCGATGCGGGCCGCGGCGCGGGCGGCGCCCGCGGTCTCGACGGGCCGGTAGTCGACCTCACGGCCGATCTCAGCCGCGATCGCGTCCGCGATCGCCTCCGGAGTCGACTCGTCGAAGTCCATGCACCGGCCCGCGCCGTACCGCTGCAGCCGCCGGCGCACGTGGAAGTTCTGCTCGAAGTGGTGCCGGAGCGGGAAGTAGAGGAACGGCCGGCGATTCGCGGTCAGCTCCATCGCCGTCGTCAGGCCGCCCTGGACGACTGCGAGATCGCAGGCGGCGAGATGGCGGTAGAGCCCGTGTACGTACCGCCGCACTTCGAGCCCGTCCACCTGCGGCAACGTTGCCGGGTCGATGCGCGGTCCGGCGACGACGATCATGCGCAACGCGGGTATGCGTTCCTTCGCGCCCGGAAACGCCTCGATCACGCGACGGAGCAGATGCCCGCCGACACCGGAGCCGCCGACCGTGACGATGCAGACCTGCTCGTCGGGCGCGTAGCCGAGCTCCGCGCGCAGCGACTCGCGGTCGGCGAAGTCGCCGGGGTCGAAGCCGGTCACGTAGCCCGCGAAGTCGTAGTGCTCCTCCGTCCAATCGCGGATCTGCGGCAGGTCGGGACCGAACGCATCCGGAACGATGTCGTCGGGATCGCCGACGAAGATCGCGCGGTCGCGCACACGCGGAAAGCGCGCGATGTGCTCGATCATCTCCGCGTTGTAGTCGGCGGTCACGTAGGCCTCGCGCTCGCCGCCGTCGGGCATCGGCAGCCAGCCGACGAAGTCGGTCAGCCAGACGTACGAGGCCCGTTTCTGCTCTGGGTTCTCGTGGAGGTAGTAGTCGAGCTCCCACGCCTCGTCGCCGATCCACAGGTCGTACTGCTCATCCCGCACGACGTCGTGGAAGACCATGAAGTTCGCGAGCAGGATCTCGTCCATCCGCCGGATCGCCTGGAAGCAGTGGAGGTCGTGCTCTGCGCACTCGCTCTCGATGTGTCCGGACTCGTTCGCGAGGTAGGCGCTCGCCGCGTGGATGCGCTCACCGCGCTCCCCGAGCACCGCGGTGACCGGGTGCTGCGCCAGCCAGTCGATCTCGAGCTCGGGATGGAGCTTCCGCAGCTCGTCCGCGATCGCGATGTCGCGTTGCGCGTGGCCGAGCCCAATCGGTGACGAGACGTAGAGCGCGCGCTTGCGGCGCGATTTGCCCCGGACCCAGCGTGCCGACGGCCTTGGTGGGACGACGAAGTCGCGGAGGAGGAGATTGACCTTGACCGGGTCTCGGAGGTGCGGTGCATGTCCCGATCCCTCGAGCACGACGAGCTCCCCTCCGGTTTGCTCGGCGAGCGCCGCTCCTCGTGTGAAGGATGTGATCGCGTCGTTCTCGCCGTGGATGACGAGCACGGGGCAACGGATGCGCCGACAGAGGGCTTGGGCCTCTTCCGGTTCGAGTCCCGGTCCCTCGTGCGTCGCGATCAGGGTCTCGCCGTCGGTCTCGAGCCCCCAGCCGACGGCGTCCTCGATCTGCTTCGTCGAGTGCGGCTCCGTGAACATCTTCGACATGAAGAACTCGACGAAGTCGCGGTAGTCCCGCAGCCAGTAATGCCGGTTGTACTTCGCCCAGCCTTCGTAGCTGTCGTACTCGCGGTCGAAGTCGGCGAAGACGACTCGCTCGGGTAGTACGTCGCCGCCTCCGCGGAAGTTCGGCCCGATGAAGACAGCGCCGTCGACACGATCGGGGTGCTCCGCCGCGAGGATCAGGCCGCGTTGTCCGCCGAGCGAGAAGCCGACGATCACAGTGCGTTGGGTCTCCGTGGCGTCCAGCACCGCGAGCGCGTCGGCCGCGAACTCCCGCTCGTCGTAGGCCGCTGCCGCCTGCGGTCGGTCGCTCCGTCCGTTCCCGCGGCCGTCGAACGTGACGACGCGACAGTGGCGAGCGAGGTACGGGATCTGCATCTTCCACTGCCGCGAGTGCACGAGTGACCATGTCGGCAGCAGAAGGACGGTCGGCTTACCCGAGCCGTAGACCTCGTAGTAGATGCGGACACCGTTGCGCTCGACGAAGCCCGACTCGTCGGCATAACGGGCGCGTGTCTGCTCGCGCGCGAGCGTTACCGCTTCCGTCGCCGCCATCGCTTCTCCCTCTCCTCCATCCAACCGTCGATCCAGTCGAGCAGCTCGCGATGACCGGCTTCGATTCCCGAGAGACGCTCGAGGATGATCCCCTCGTTGACCGTCATCACCAGTGAGACGAGGGCATCGAGCGGCATGTCGATCCCGTAGCGCTCGTGCGGGTCCGCGAACGCTTCGGTCAGGACCGCACGCCACTCGTCGTTGACATGAGCCACGCGCTCGCGCAGGTCCGGGCGGTTCCACGAGAGCGCCTGGAGCTCCGACCACACCTTCTCGTACGCCACATCCTCTGCAACCAGGTAACGAATCGCGGTGCGCCACTTCTCGATGAACGGGACGTCGGGCGCGGCGTACATCGCCCGCTGCCTCGCGATCAGGCGCTCGGTGAATCGCTCCAGCGTCCGGACGAGAACCTGCTCGATCGAGCCGAAGTAGTAGTGAACGAGCCCGTGGTTGATGCCTGCCTCCTCGGCCAGTCGCCGCGTCGTGATGCCGGCGTAGCCGAGGTCGACGAGCAGGCGTTCGGCGGCGTCGAGCAGCGCTCCCTCCGCGGACGTGCGTGCCGTCGAGACCTTCGCTACGTCGTTCACTCCTCTCTACACCGTGAATGTCGAGTGCATCGTCGCAACGACGACCGCTGCGCCGATGAGAAGCGCTCCGAGGGGGGCGCTGAGGCGGCGGCCCCAGGAGACGTTCTTCTCGACGGCCATGACCGCGGCGAGCGCAAACATCCAGGCGAGACTGCCGACGCCGACCACGAACATCAAGAGCATCAGCGACCAGCAGCAGCCGATGCAGAACAGGCCGTGATGGATCCCGAGGCGGAAGGCCTCCTGGTCTCCACGCCCGCCGTGCCAGTGTCCCATGACGAAGCTCAGGGGCGAGCGGCACTTCTCGAGGCATTTGTGCTTGAGCGGCGTGAACTGGTACAGCCCCGCCGCCAGGACCGTCCCCGCTCCGATTGCCCAGACGTTCGCTCCGAGCCACGGGCTTTGACCGACGGCGTCGTGGACGAGCCGGTTGGCGGCGTGGACGACCAAGCCGAACATCGTCCAGATCAACAGGTAGCCGGCCACGACCATCCCCGTGAGGCGGGTCGGGCTGGGGCGCTTGCGCACGAACGAATGGAACAGCGCCAGCAGCGGCAGGGTCGTTGGAAGCATCATCGCGACCAGCATCAGGGTCCAGCCGCCGACCGAGACGTAGACAGTCCAGAAGCCGTGCCCACCTCCGTGCTGGTGCGCGAGGTGTCCGTACGGTGAGCGTCCCCAGGCCCAGAGGCTCAACCAGGCCAGCGCGAAGAGCCCGGCGAGTGCCGAGATCAGAACGCGGTCGTCCCTAACCCTCGGCCACATCAGGCGGCGAAGCGAAAGCTCCCCTGGACCGCGTTGTGATCGTGCAGATCGATCTCGAAGCCATGCTTCGGCAGATCGACCTTGTAGTTTTCCGCCTTCCCCACGTATGCGGCCGAGCCGGGAATCGTCGTGAAGATCGTGTCATGCAACGCGGTTGATTCCCCGGTTGCACCCTTGAAGGGCTCGAGCTGGGCCGAGGCGTACTCGCCGTACTTCATCGTGCCCTTCGCCCCCTCGACCTTGAAAGTCACCGGCACCTGCTCGGTCCCGATGATCTCGCCCACGAGCTGCGCGAGGTCGGCGACCGGCCCGCCGAGCTTTCCGGTCCAGACGTCGAGCAGGCCCTGCTGCTGCTCCTCGGAAGCGGCGTCGTCGAGGAAGACTACGATCCGCCAATTGCCGTCGAGAACGTTGCCGGGGATGTGTGCGACGAACCCGAAAGTCAGGCCCGAGACGTCCGTGCCGTTCACTGTGCCCTTGTCGATGTGCCACGCAAACAGGCCGTCGCACGTGCCGCCGTCCGGGTTTTCGCCGACCCAGCAGGGGCACAGGATGTTGCACGTGCACACCTCCAGCAGGCTTCCTTCCAGCTGATAGGCCATCGTCTACCTCCTTCTTTCTCTCATCAGTCTTTTCCGGGATCCGGTGGAAGTGCGTTGCAGACGTAGGCGGCGCCGTTCGCGGCGGTGATCTTCACGCCGCCCGCGGCGCAGTTCGCGCCGGGCGCTTCGGGCTCGACCGCGGCGCTCGTGCCGTCGAGACCGTCACGACCGTCGCGCCCGTCCTTCCCCGGCGCTCCCGCCTCACCCTTCTCGCCCCTGTCGCCCTTGACACCTTGCTGGTTCCAAACGATCCCGACCTCCGACGGTCGGCAATCGTCGGTGCCGGGATCAATCACGCGGAGCTGACCTTGGTTCTTCTGGTAGCAGCCGTTGATCGCACCGCCGGCGGCCGGAATCGCGGCCCAGGCAATCCCGCCGGCCAGTGCGAAGGCAGCCACCGCGCCGGCGGCTGCACTGAAGAGATCTCGCTTCCTCACATCGTCCTCCCAGCATGACTAAGTCAAATGACTAAGTTATATGACCAGATCTGCTGGAGGATGTCAAGCGGCGAGGCTGATATCGGTACGCAGACATGGCCGCCGCTGACACCGTCGAACTGAGCAGCGCCGACCGCGTCCTCTTTCCCGACGACGGGATCACCAAGGGCGACCTGTTCGAGTACTACCGCCGCGCCGCGCCCGCGATCGTTCCGCATCTCAAGGATCGCCCGTTCACGATGAAGCGGTATCCGCACGGGATCTACGGCGAGGTGTTCTTTCAGAAGCAGGCGCCCAAGCACATACCGAACTGGATCCCGACGCGGCAGTTCCGAACGCACCCGCGCGAGGGCGGCTCGCGGCTCGTCGACTTCGCGCTCGTGAACTCGCCTCAAGCAGTGCTTTTCATGGTGCAGAACAACTGCATCGACATGAACGCGTGGTACTCGCGCGTCGACAAGCCGCACCGGCCCGACTTCGTCCTCTTCGACCTCGATCCGCCAGACGACGGTTTCGGGCTTGCGATCGAGGTCGCGCATCTGATCCGGGAGCTGCTCGACGAGCTCGGGCTGCCGGGATACGTAAAGACGAGCGGTGCGGACGGGATCCACGTCGTCGCGCCGATCACCCGCCGGTCGACGTTCGAGCAGACGTACCACTTCGCCGAGCGCGCATCGCGGCTGCTCGAGCAGCGCCACCCCGGCCAGGTGACGACGGAGTGGCTGAAAAAGAAGCGGGAGGGAGTACTCGTCGACCACCGCCAGAACGGTTGGGGCAAGACGATCGCCTCCGTGTACTCCGTGCGGCCGAAGCCAGGCGCGCCGGTCTCGACGCCCCTCCACTGGCAGGAGCTGACCGCGAACGTCCGGCCGCGCGATTTCACGATGGACGTGGCGCTTCGGCGTGTCCGCGAGCACGGCGACCTGTTCGCCCCGGTGCTCGAGGATCCGCGGCCGCTGACATCCGCGCAACGCGCCCTCGACGCCCTCTGTTAGAGCCCCTTTCAGCATGAAGCACGGGCTGCCCGGCCGCGCTGGGCGGCACGATCCTGCGTCCTCAGTCGCGTCCATAGCGCTGCTATGGCCGCTCCCTGCGTCCTTGTCTCGCACTCGCCCATCGCACCCGGGCAGCGCGTGGTCATACCGAAATGGGCTTACGATTGAGCCATGCTCGAGCTCGCGCTCGCCGCGGCCTTCAAGGCGACGCTCAGCGCACCGACGCATCGCCCGCGCGTCAACCGTCCCTGGCCGATCACGATCCGCGCCGCCGACCTCGGCGGGCATCCGATTCGCGCCCGCCTGACCATGCGCCTGCTCTACAACGGCATTGCCGTCGGCAAGGTCGACAACGGACGCGTGTACACGTTCACGGGCGCCTGGCGTGAGAAGAAGGGCCAGGAGATCGAATTCCCGCCCGCGTCGCGTGGCCAGCGGCTCACGTTTCAGGCTGTGGTCACCGCGCGGCGCGCGACGATCAAGCTGAACTACTGGGTTCAGCCGCGGTGAGCGGCGCAGAGGTCGTTGCCGACCGGATCAGCAAGGCGTTCGAGGACGGCCGGATCACGGCGCTGGCGAACGCGTCGTTGCGCCTTGCCCCGAGTGAGCTCGTTGCGCTTACCGGCCCCTCCGGGAGCGGCAAGAGCACACTGCTGAATCTGATCGGAGCGCTCGACCGGCCGGACGCGGGAACGATCTCCGTGGACGGTTTCGACCTCGACACCGTCGACGCGACCGCGTACCGCGCCGAGACCGTTGGCTTCGTCTTCCAGTTCCACCACTTGATTCCGACCGTGTCGGCTCTCGACAACGTCCAGGTCCCGATGCTCGGCCGCGGCGCCGGCCGCTCGACCCGCGAGGAGAAGGCGCGCATGCTGCTCGCCGAGGTCGGGCTCGCTGCTCGGGCTCATTCCGTTCCGGGGACCCTCTCCGGCGGCGAGCGCCAACGAGTCGCGATTGCGCGCGCGCTCGCCAACGACCCGCGGTTGCTCCTGGCCGACGAGCCGACGGGATCACTCGACTCGGACACCGGCGGGCAGGTGCTCGCACTGCTCCAGCGCCTGCGAGACGAGCGCGGGATGACGGTGCTGCTCGTGACGAACGACGACGACGTCGCCGCGTCAGCGGATCGCACGCTCCGCCTCCTCGACGGCCGTATTACTCCCGACGAAGCGCTTCGATCGGCGTCAGTCTGACCGCGCGCCACGTCGGGTAGGCCGCGCCGATCAGCGCGACGCCGAGCGCGAACGCGAGCCCCCAGGCGAAGACACCGGCCGTGAAGTCGGGCCGTACGAGACCAGACGTGCTCGTGTGGTCGGTGAAGAGATGGGCGGCGAGGACGCCGAGCGCGAGCCCGACGCCGAGCGCGACGAGCGCGATCCCGAGTGCCTCGCCGACGATCAGCGCGCCGATCCGCCAGGTTCGCCACCCGACGGCGCGCAGAATCCCGATCTCGCGTACGCGTTCGAACACGGACATCGCCATCGTGTTCGTGACGCCGATGCCACCGACGATCAGTGCGAGCAGCGAGATGATCCAGCCGGTGTCGACGATCAGGCGCGAGGACGTGTCGACCTTGATCGCCTGGCTGGGCTCCGTCACGGCGACGGTGCCCGGATAGCGCTGCTCGATTCGCGTCGCGACGTTCGCCGTGCTCTGACCGGCCTGAACGGCGACCGCGATGGTCGTGACCTCGCCGGGCCGCGCCGCGAGGTCCTCGGCGACCCGCAGTGGCACGACCGCGCCGGCGTCCTCGAACCCGTCCCCGCTGTGGTAGATGCCCGCGACCCGGAAGCTGCGCGCGTGGGTCACACGCAAGGTGTCGCCGACGCGAAGGTGCATGCGGTCCCCGACGAGCGCTTCCCCTTGTCGTGGCGCGTGACCGTCGAGAAGCACGAGGCGTCGCCAGACGAACTCGCTGGGGTCGAGCCCGAAGAGGAAGAACGAATTCCCCGGCGCCGAGCTCGCAAACAGTTTCAATCGCGCGACCGCTCGCACACCCTGTTCTTGCGCAACCTTCGAGGCCAGGGTCTCCGGGAGAAGCGAGCGGCTGAAGTCGGACACGTCGCTCTGGAACAAGCCGAAGTCCGCGTGGCCGACGTGGATGAGCTCGTCGGCGGTCCGCTGCACCCCGGTCGAGATGGACAGCAACGCGACGATGAGGCCGACTCCGAGCGCGACACCGGCAGCTGTGAGGAGCGTTCGAGCCGGCCGCCGCAGCAGGTTCCGCGTGACTAGGGTGAGCATCGTCACGCGGGAATGATCGCGCTCTCGTCGTCCGCGTGCGTCTCTACGCTCGGCTCGTGTCAGAGCAGCGCCACGGGGCGTTCGGCACCGACACATTCGGTCGAGCGGCAGAGCGTGTCGCCCGCTTCTTCGGCTTTCCGAGGTACATCATCGGCCAGACGATCCTCGTCAGATCCTGCTCGCGCAGACTTGCCAGGCGGACCGCGACAAGGACCACGAAGAACGGATCG
The DNA here is from genome assembly GCA_049273785.1 of Gaiellaceae bacterium. Taxonomy (GTDB): domain Bacteria; phylum Actinomycetota; class Thermoleophilia; order Gaiellales; family Gaiellaceae; genus 3-1-20CM-4-69-9. Next base: position 28,462 of record JBASRJ010000368.1, read on the forward strand.
AGCGGCACCACGAGGAACAGACTCGCCTCGTAGACGAGCGTGCGGCTCTGATCAAGGCCGAGACGGAGAAGCTCACCCAGCTCCTCGAGTCGAACACCGACTTGACGCGGTAGGACAAGGAGCTGACCGAGCAGGTCGCTGCGCTCACCCGGCAGATCCACGGGCTACTGACGAATCGCTAGGCTCAACTCGGGATGGAGCCGAGCCGCGAGCAGATCCTGAAGGCGCTCGAGCGCGTGATCGACCCTGAGCTTCGCCGGCCTGTGACGGAGCTCGACATGGTTCGCGGCGTCGAGATCGACGGCGGCACCGTGGCGATCACGATCGCGCTCACGGTCGCCGGCTGTCCCCTCCGCTCCTCCTTCGAGGACCAGGTGCGCGAGGTGATGCGTGACGTTCCGGGCGTCGAGAGGGTCGGGCTTGGATTCGATGTCATGACACCGGCTGAGCGCCAGGCGCTGACCACGAAGCTGCGCGGCGGCATCACCGAGCGCACGAAGGGCCTCTCGCTCGACGCGTCCACGCGCGTGATCGCCGTCTGCAGCGGCAAGGGCGGCGTCGGCAAGTCCACGTTGACGGCGAATCTCGCGCTCGCGTTCTCGCAGCTCGGGCAGCGCACGGGGATTCTC
>JBASRJ010000123.1:0-1935 GCA_049273785.1 Gaiellaceae bacterium
ATGCCCGTCACGCGGCACCCACGCCGACGAAGTCCCCGCTGACAGCTCTGCGCTCGACGCAGTCGACCCATGCGGCCGCAGCCGCTGCTTCACGGAACACGCTCGCTGCGCCGGCGAAACACCATTCGAGCGCGCCCGCGCGAACGAAGCCTGCACCTCGGCCGAACTCGTCGGGTGGCGCTTCTGCCGGACCGTCCGCGCCTGCGCCGGCTGCAGCGGCTCCGAGCACCCCGCCGGCCGAGACTTCGCGGCCCGCTCCTGCTCCCGCATCCGCCCCGACGCCGCCCCAGGAGACGCCGGCCGCATCCCGCGATTCGCCTGCTGCTTCGGCGGCGCCGCCCGCGCAGGAACAGTCTGGCAAGAGCGGCGACGAGCACGGCAGCGGCAAGGGCCACAAGGACAAGAGCGCTCCGGCTCCGCCGGCGACGCAGGAGCAGCCCGCTCCGGCACCCGCTCCCGCACCGCAGGCCGACGACCATGGGAATTCGAGCAACGCTCCCGGCCAGCAGGACAAGAACAAGGGCGACAAGCCCGACAAGGGCAACGGGAACGGCCACAAGTAGGGCTGCACGGACCGCGTCAGCGGGCTGACCGGTTCAGGTAAGAGAAGGGGATGCAGGAAGCCGCAGCCGTCCCTGCGAATCGCGAGGCCGCCGAGAAGGGCGTCAACCGCTGGCTCGTGCTCGTCCTCGTGTGCGTCGCGCAGTTCATGGTCGTGCTCGACGCGACGATCGTGAACGTCGCGCTGCCGTCGATCCAGCGAGGCCTTCACTTCTCGCCGGTGAGCCTGCAGTGGATCGTGAATGCGTACACGCTCGTTTTCGGCGGTTTCCTCCTGCTCGGCGGTCGTGCCGCCGATCTCCTCGGGCGCCAACGCCTCTTCATCGCGGGGATCGGGGTCTTCACCGTAGCCTCGCTCCTGAACGGAATCGCGCCGTCGTCAAGCGTGTTGATCGGCGGACGGGCGCTCCAGGGCCTGGGCGCGGCGCTCGTCTCCCCGGCGGCGCTCTCGATCGTGATGACGACCTTCGCGGAGGGGCGCGAGCGGACAAGGGCGCTTGGAATCTGGAGCGCAATCGCTGCGGGCGGCGGTGCTGTCGGCCTCGTGCTCGGCGGCTTGCTGACCGACACGCTCTCCTGGCGCTGGGTCTTCTTCATCAACCTGCCGATCGGGATTGCAGCGGCGTTGCTCTCGCTCCGCTACGTGCCGAACACACGCGCCGAGCGGCGGCCCGAGACGGTCGATCTCGGCGGAGCGATCTCGGTGACGGCAGGTCTGCTCGTGCTCGTCTTCGGCATCGTCAAGGCGCAGGAGTACGGCTGGACGTCCGCGCGGACGCTCGGCACGGGCGCGCTCGCCGTCGCGTTGCTGACCGCGTTCGCCGTGATCGAGCTGCGCTCGAGGGAGCCGCTGATCCGCCTCGGCATCTTCCGCATCCGCTCGCTGACGAGCGCGAACGTCTCGATGCTGTTCGTGGTCTCCGGTCTGTTCGCGATGTTCTATTTCGCGTCGCTGTACGTGCAGGAGATTCTCGGTTACAGCCCGTTGAAGGCGGGAGTCGCGTTCTTGCCGATTACGGCCGGGATCGTGATCGGCGCAGGTGTTTCCCAGCAGCTGATCCGCGAGATCGGCGTTCGTTCCGTCCCGCTGATCGGCCTCGCGATGTCGTCCGCGGGCCTGTTCTTGCTCGGCCGGCTGCCGACGCACGGCAGCTACGCGTCCGACCTGTTGCCGGGGCTGATGCTGATGTCGATCGGCATGGGCTTGACGTTCGTGCCGGTGACGCTGATCGCGACGACGAACATCGAGCCCTCGGACGCCGGGCTCGCGTCTGGGCTGTTCAACACGTCGCAGCAGGTCGGCGGCGCGCTCGGTCTCGCAGCGCTGTCGACGCTGGCCGCGAGCCGCACCAGACACCTGCACAGCGTTGCCCA
>JBASRJ010000126.1:0-3041 GCA_049273785.1 Gaiellaceae bacterium
GACAGGCACGGGGCGCCGTGCTCGTCGCCTCCGCGCTCGCCGGCGTCGAGTGCGCTGAATATGCCCCGGCTCGTGTGAAACAGGTGGTGTGCGGCTACGGGCGGGCCGAGAAGGTCCAGGTGCAGAAGATGGTGAAGGCGATCCTGGGGATGAAAGAGGCGCCGTCGTCGTCGCATGCCGCGGACGCGCTCGCGGTTGCGATCTGCCACGCGCTCGCGCCGCCGCTCTTGAGAGTGGTGGCCGGTTGATCGCACGGCTGCGCGGCCGCGCGGTCGCGAACACGCGTGACGGTCTGGTTCTCGACGTCGGCGGTGTCGGCTACCTGGTCGCGGCGACGCCGACGGCGGTGCGGAAGGCCGACGGCGCGGACGAGGTCTCGCTGCACACGTACATGCACGTACGCGAGGACACACTGCAGCTGTACGGGTTCGCCGACGCTCCCGAGCGCGAGCTGTTCGTCCAGCTCCTGTCGGTCAACGGAGTGGGACCGAAGGTCGCGCTCGCGATCGTCTCCGGCTCGCCGGTTGCGGAGTTGCAGCGGGCGATCGCCCTCGAGGATACGTCTCGCTTTCAGGCGATCCCGGGGATCGGCAAGAAGACCGCCGAGCGCATCGTGCTCGAGCTCAAAGAAAAAATTGCGGAGGGCGTGCCCGTGGCCGCGACCGGGGGAGGGAGCGCGCCGCACGTCGTTGCAAGGGAGGCGCTCGTCGAGCTCGGCTGGTCGGCCGTCGAGGCCGAGCAGGCGCTTGCGCAGACCGATCCCGACGCCCCGCCGGAGGAGCGGGTCCGGCAGGCGTTGAAGAGAGCTGCATGAGCGCTGCGCCGCAGGTGATGACGGCTGCCGTTGCCGTCGAGGAGGAAGAGCTCGAGCAAACGCTCCGCCCGCGGCGACTTGCCGACTTCGTCGGGCAGGAACGCGTCAAGGAGCAGCTTGCGATCGCGCTGCAGGCTGCGAAGGCGCGCGACGAAGCGCTCGATCACGTGCTGCTCGTCGGGCCGCCGGGCCTCGGGAAGACGAGCCTCGCCTACATCGTCCGTGAGGAGCTCGGCGTCGGGATTCGCTGCATCGCCGGCCCTGCCCTCGAGCGGAAGGGCGACATGGCCGCGATCCTGACCGGGCTCGAACGGCACGACGTGCTGTTCGTCGACGAGATCCACCGGCTGAACCGCGCGATCGAGGAGATCCTGTATCCGGCACTCGAGGACTTCCGGCTCGACATCGTCGTCGGGCAGGGGCCCGCAGCCCGCACGCTGACGCTCGACCTGCCGGAGTTCACGCTCGTCGGCGCGACGACGCGCACGGGCCTGCTGACGACACCGCTCCGCGACCGCTTCGGGATGACCTTCCGCCTCGACTACTACGAGCCGCACGACCTCGGCACGATCGTGCGGCGCAGCGCGCGGATCCTCGAGGTCGAGATCGCGGACGACGCGGCCGACGAGATCGCGCGGCGCTCGCGCGGGACGCCCCGGATCGCGAACCGGATCCTTCGGCGCGTGCGCGACGTCGCGCAGGTGAAGCACGACGGTGCAATCACGACCGATGTCGCGCGCGAAGCGCTCGCGCTTCTGGAGGTCGACCACCAGGGCCTCGAGCGGATCGACCGCTCGCTGCTCGCCGCGGTCGTCCACAAGTTCGGTGGTGGGCCCGTCGGTCTCTCGACCCTCGCCGTGGCCCTCGGCGAGGAGCCGGACACGATCGAGGACGTCTACGAGCCGTACCTCCTGCAGCTCGGCTTTCTCCAGCGAACGCCGCGCGGTCGCATCGTGACGGAGCTGGGTCGCGCGCACGTCGGCGCTGCCGCGACGGGCGATCAGCTCTTCTAGCCACCGCCGGCGTACTCGAACTCACCGTACTCCGCGTTCTTGCCGCTCGTGTCCCACGACAGCCCGTTGCAGGAGAAGACGGCCCGCTGCGACATGCCGAGCTCGCTGCGCTTGCTCGTGAAGCCGGTCGGCTTGTCGAGATAGAGCTCTTCGTCGTCGCCCGTGACCGGGTTCTTGATGCGCGCCTGCGCGAGGTCGTAGATCGCGCCGTTCGCACCGATCTTCACGCGGCTGTCGATTCCGGCAAGCTCCAGCTCGAACGGCGCGTAGATGGTCTCCAGCCATGTGGCCGTGACGGAGTTGAGAATGTCGAAGGGCAGGCCGGCCCCGCCGCTGCGCCAGAGCTGTTCGAGCGCCTCCCGCTGTCCTGGCGTCGCCCGTTCGTCGACGATCAGGACCGCCGTTGCCTTCGCCTCGTGCAGCGCGCCCGGTGAATGCGCCGCCCAGGCGAACTGGAGGCCGTCCAGCGATTCGTTCCCGTAACGACCGCCGCGCACCGAGAACACGTACACCCCGTCGCAGTGTCCGTAGCTCGGTGCGACGTCGAAGATGCACGGGCAGCCCCAGTCGCAGTTACAGGAACCGAAGATCGACCCCGTCATCGTCCACCGTTCCGTGTCGTTCCTCCTGTCGGACCCGCCGATCCTACGGAGTAGGCTGCCGAGGTGCCCGAGCTGTGGATTCCCGGCGTCGCCGAGCCGTCGCTCGACGACTTCGTTGCGCGGGTCCTCAAGCAGATCGAGCGCTACACCGCGTCGCACGGCGCCGACCGGACCGAGGTCGAGGTCGAGCTCGCCGACGGCCGGAAGCTGACACTCCAGGCGCTGTCGGCCGAGCCGGGCTACGGGTTCGTGACGCTCGCGGTCCATCGCGAGGACGACCGGGATCCGGAGCAGGTGATCGTTCCCGTCAACGCGATCCGCCAGATCGCCCTGGGACCGGCCGAAGCCGACCGAGCTCGGTTCGGCTTCGCTCTCCCTGACGACGGATCGTCGAAAGCACGAGGGGCGAAACCCGCCGCATAGGTTCCGCCCCTCTTTGAAATGTCCGGCCCCCCCGCAGTTAGGGGCCATGAGGACAGGTGGTACCCCATCACTATCGCCCAGCGTGGGTAGTTGACTCGTCCCCTTTCAGGTGGTTCATCCGGGTGGTTCACTATCCCCCGCCCGGGGGAGTGCGCTGGGACCCAGGCGCAGAGATTCTGAGTCCTAGGA
>JBASRJ010000132.1:0-2855 GCA_049273785.1 Gaiellaceae bacterium
GGCCGACGGCGCGCGCAGGCGCTCAGCCCGAACCCGCCCGTGAGCCCCGCGCGATCCCCGGCAGGGGATTCAAGAACTTCGTCGCCGAGTCGTGGGGCGAGTTGAAGAAGGTCGAGTGGCCCGGCCAGAGCCAGTTGATCCAGGGCGTCGTCGTCGTCCTCGTCGCCTGCATCGTCGTCGGCGTGTATCTCTACGGCGCCGACCTGATCTGGAAACGCTTCGTTCAGCAGGTTCTGCTCCGATGAGCGGCTTCGGTATGAGTTCCATCGCATCGACCGGTCATTTCAGACGGACGCACGGGCAAAGCCCGCGCGTCCTGGAGACGGCACCGCAAGCGGTGCCTTAGAGGACATCCATGTTTCGCTGGTATGTGATCAACACGTACTCCGGGCACGAGAACAAGGTGAAGACCAATCTCGAGCATCGGATCATGTCCATGAACCAGGCGCCGCGGTTTCGCCGGGTCGTCGTCCCGACGGAGCAGGTGATCGAGACGAAGGAGGGCCAGAAGGTCCAGACCGAGAAGCGCGTGCTCCCGGGCTACGTTCTCGTGAACATGGACATGACCGACGAGGCCTGGACGGTCGTGAAGAACACGCCCGGCGTGACGGGCTTCGTCGGCGCCGGCGCGAAGCCGGTTCCGCTCGCCCAGAGCGAAGTGGATCGCATCCTCCACACGGGCCGCGACGGCGGCGACCGCCCCCGCGCCCAGGTGGAGTTCTCGCTCGGCGAGTCCGTCAAGGTAACCTCCGGCCCGCTGTCCGACTTCGACGGCGAAGTGGTGGACGTCAATGCGGACCAGCAGAAGCTGAAGGTGCTGGTCGACATCTTCGAGCGGCAGGTCCCGGTGGAGCTGACCTTCGACCAGGTGAAGAAACTCGACTAAATGGCAACCACCATCCGATGGCCAAGAAAGTTCTGACACTCATCAAGCTGCAGATTCCCGGCGGGCAGGCGAACCCGGCGCCGCCGGTCGGCCCTGCGCTCGGCCAGCACGGCGTCAACATCATGGAGTTCTGCAAAGCGTTCAACGCGCAGACGGCACAGGAGAACGGCCGCATCATCCCCGTCGAGATCACGGTCTACGAGGATCGCTCCTTCGACTTCATCACGAAGACGCCGCCGGCTGCGGTCCTGATCAAGGAAGCGCTGCGGATCGAGAAGGGCTCCCCGGAGCCCAACCGGGAGAAGGTCGGTCGCCTGACGCGGGACCAGGTCCGCCAGATCGCGGAGACGAAGATGCCGGACCTGAACGCGCGCGACGTCGAGCAGGCGATGCGCGTCATCGCCGGCACCGCGCAGTCGATGGGCGTCGAAACGGACATCCTGTGAACCCGGCCCCCTCACGCACGTCTCGCACTCGCCAGGGCGCTGCAACGCTCCGTCTCGCCGCGTCCTCAGTCGCGCCCGTAGCCTCCGGCTACGAACGCTCCCTGCGTCCTTGCGACACGGGCGTTTCGCGGCTGGCGAGCACGATCCGCACGCGAGGTGACCGGTGACCACGCACGGCAAGAACTACCGGAACGCGCGCGCGCTGTTCGACCGCGAGCAGGAGTACTCGCCGGTGCAGGCGGTCCGCCTCTTGAAGGCGATGCAGACGGCGAAGTTCGACGAGACCGTCGAGGTCCACTTCCGGCTCGGGCTGAACGTCCGCCATGCGGACGAGCAGCTCCGCGGCACGCTGATGCTGCCGCACGGCACCGGCAAGTCCGTCCGCGTCGCCGTGTTCGCCGAGGGCGAGAAGGCGAAGGAGGCGCAGGAGGCAGGCGCGGACGTCGTCGGCTCCGCCGACCTCGCGAAGCGCGTCGAGGAAGGGTTCACCGATTTCGACGTGGCGATCGCGACCCCGGATCAGATGGGCAACGTCGGCAAGCTGGGCCGCATCCTCGGCCCGCGCGGCCTGATGCCGAACCCGAAGACCGGCACGGTCACGATGGACGTGTCGAAGGCGGTCAACGACGCGAAGGCGGGCAAGCTCGAGTACCGCACGGATCGTGGCGCGTGTGTCCACGTCGCGATCGGCAAGAAGAGCTTCGGCGAGCGCCAGCTGGTCGAGAACTACGCCGCGCTGATCGACGAGATCGTGCGCGCGAAGCCGTCGGCGGCGAAGGGTCGGTACATCCGGCAGATCACGGTGGCCAGTACGATGGGCCCCGGCATTCACGTCGACCCGCAGAGGACGCGCGGGATCGTCGAGGAACTGGAGGAGCAGGCAGAAGCAGTCCCCGCATAACGCCCGTCGCCCGAGACAGGAGGCAGCGCACAGTGCTCGTCCGCGAAGCGGACCGGTGGAGGGGTCTGGGGGAACCGGGAGGTTCACCCAGCGCCTACCACGCGCAGAAGCCCTCCCGAGGCGGACCGGAGAACGGAGCTCAGCTCCCTTCTGCGAGCCCGCCTGTGTGCGGGCTTGATTCGTGAAGAGGAGGTGAGCAGGTGAAGAAAGAGGACAAGGAAAAGGTCGTCGCCGAGCTCGCGGAGCGGCTGCGCACCTCGGAGACGCTGATCGTCGCGGACTACCGCGGGCTGACGATGCCGCAGATCGACGAGCTCCGCGGCAAGCTCCTGGAGCACGGTGCGCGCTTCGCCGTCGTGAAGAACACGCTCACGCGCCGCGCCGCGGAGGTCGCAGGCGCCGACGCGCTGCTCGCGCTGCTCGAAGGGCCGACGGCGATCGCGTTCCTCGAGGCGAACGGCGATCCCGTAGCCGTCGCGAAGGCGCTCGCCGACGCCGCGCGTACGACGCGCGTCCTGAAGATCCGCGGCGGCATCCTCGAGGGGCGCCCGATCGAAGGAGCCGCGGTCGAGGAGCTCGCGAAGCTTCCGGCGGCCGACGTGCTCCGCGCCCAGGTGCTCGG
>JBASRJ010000146.1:0-21626 GCA_049273785.1 Gaiellaceae bacterium
CTCTTGTCCTGCGCGACGAGGCTGCCCGCGAGGACGGACGCGAGCAGGGCGGCGCCGGCCGCGATTCCGAGCGCGACGAGCACGACGCGCTCACCGCGGCGCGCAAGCCTGATCCACGCGAGGCGCAGGGGATAGCCGACGCGTCGAAGGGAGGCGCGCACGCGCGCATCATCGCCTCAGCGCGAACACGGCCGCCGCGGTTGGCAGGCGGAGGACTAGGAGGGGCGGCTCGTCAGGGTGACGCGAGCCGTGTGGCTCTTGCCACCGCGGAAGTACGTGATCGAGACCGTGTCACCCGGCTTCTTCGCACTCACCGCCGCGATCAGCGCCTCGACGGTCGAGATCTTCTGGCCGTCGACCGCCGTGATCACGTCGCCTCCGGTCGGGTAGTCCTGGCCGTTGACCGTCCGCATACCGGTGGCTGCGCGAAGCCCTGCCTTGGCGGCGGGCGTCCCGTTCCTGACGGTCGCCACCTCGGCGCCCGCAGCCAGGTTGAGGCCGGTCGCGACCGAGGAGGGAATGGTCACGGAAGAGACGCCGAGGAAGGCGTGCTCAACCTTCCCGTTCGCCAGGAGGCCCGAGACGACTGACTTGACGGTCTTCGACGGAATCGCGAAGCCGACGCCGTCGTTGCCGCCGGAGTCGCTCTCGATCTGAGCGTTGACGCCGATGACATGGCCGCTTAGGTCGAGCAGCGGTCCGCCGGAATTGCCGTGATTGATGGCCGCGTCCGTTTGGATCGAGTCGGGGATCGTGAACCTGTTCGGAGACGTCATCTCACGGTGAAGGGCACTGACGATCCCGCTCGTGACGGTTTCCTGGAGGCCGAACGGGCTTCCGATTGCCACGACGCCGTCGCCGACGGCAAGCTTGTCGGAGTCACCGAGGGTGAGTGGTACCAGCAACGAGCTCGGCGGATTCACCTTGATCACCGCGAGATCGGTCGACGCGTCGGTGCCCACGATCGTTGCCTTGTACGTCGCCCCGTTCCAGAACTTGACCGAGATCGAACTGGCGCCGTCGACGACGTGCTGGTTGGTGATGATGTGGCCGGCGGTGTCGTAGACGAACCCGGATCCCTGGGCTGTCTGCGTCTGCGCGCCGCCGAACGGTCCGGCGTTCTGGGTGGACGTGACGGTGATCTCGACGACGCCTTTGTACGAGCGTTTGTAGATCTGGCCGATGCTGAGCGAGCTCGTACTGGCCGCGGGGCTTGCGTTGTCCACGGTGACCTGGCGGACGACGGTCCTCGTGTGCGACGTGGCAGCCGCATAGATCGCGACGCCGCCGCCCGCGCCGACGGCGATCGCGGCGGCGAGGGCGGCGAGGGCGGCGAGGATCGGAGTGCGGGGGAGGTGCATCGAGATGAATTCGACCATCGCTCTCTAAGACGCGCCTGAGAGTCGGATAAGAACTCGATGAAAGCGCGCTCGATCCACTGAGCGAAGGAGGTGCGGACGGCACGAGCGACCGTAATCGTCGGCCCCCACCGCCGGCTATCTCAGAAATCTCTTACACGTCTCTTAGTGACCTCTTAGGCGGGCCTGCCAGCCTGGGGCATGTGACATCTGCCTCCCGCCCGCTCCTCCGGTGTGCCGCCGCCGTCGCCGTCCCCCTAGCGCCGGCGGCGGCCGTGGCGGGATTTCGCGCGTAGCTCCGGCGGCCCGGCGACAATGGGTAGATGAGGATCCTCGTTGTCGACGACGAGCGGGCGGTGCGGGACTCGCTTCGGCGGGCGCTCGAGCTCGAGGGGTACGAGATCGAGCTCGCCGGCGACGGGCGGGAAGCCCTCTACCGCCTCGACAGCGAAACTCAGCCGGACGCGATCATCCTCGACGTTCTCATGCCGGGTCTCGACGGGCTCGAGGTCTGCAAACGGATCCGAGCAACCGGCAATGCGGTTCCGGTGCTGATGCTGACGGCCCGGGACGCGATCGAGAACCGGGTCGAGGGTCTCGACGCCGGCGCGGACGACTACGTGACGAAGCCGTTTGCGCTCGAGGAGCTGCTCGCCCGCGTGCGCGCGCTCATCCGCCGCAGCACCGAGGGAACGGACGAGAAGCTTCGCTTCGCCGACCTCGAGCTCGACCCCGGCACGCGCGAAGTTCGACGCGCCGGGGAGCCGATCGAGCTGACGCGGACGGAGTTCTCCCTCCTCGAGCTGTTCATGCGAAATCCGCGCCAGGTGCTGACGCGCTCGATCATCTTCGAGCGCGTCTGGGGATACGACTTCGGTTTCGCGTCAAACTCCCTGGACGTGTACATCGGGTATCTCCGGCGGAAGACCGAAGTGGGCGACAGGCCCCGCCTCATCCACACCGTTCGCGGCGTGGGTTACGCCCTGCGAACGACGTGAGCTTCCGCCTCCGGCTGACGCTCGTCGCCGCCGCGGCGGTGGCGGTGGCGATCGCCGTTGCATCCGTGGTGATCTATTTCATCGTCCGCAGCCAGCTGCGGGCACCTGTGGACAGCGCGTTGCGCGAGCGTGCAGCGAGCATCTCGCACCTGCACTTCCCCATTCGTCTCTTCGAAACGGGCAAACCCGGGCAGTTCTTCGCAGACCTCCCGGCTACTCAGTTCGGTGAAGCGACCGGAATCGTCCAGCTCGCGAAGAACACAGGACAAGTCGCTCGCCAGACGGATGTGACATTGCCGATCACCAACCGGGTTCGTTCCGTCGGGGCCGGAACGAAGCCGTCGTTCTTCTCGGACGCACACGTGGCGGGAACGCACTTTCGTGTCTACACGGTTCACCTCAGCAATGAGGGTTGGGCCCTGCAAGTGGCGCGGCCGCTCACCGAGGTCGACCACTCGCTGTCCCGAATCAGGCGGTGGTTGACCGGCGTCACACTTGGTGGGATTGCGATCGCTGCAGCGCTCGGGTTGCTCGTGTCGCGTGCGGCGCTCGCGCCGGTGCGACGGCTCACCGCCGCAACCGAGAAGGTGAAGGAAACCGGCGACCTGTCGGAGCGCATCGAGACGCACGGCAGCGACGAGCTCAGCCAGCTCGCCGGCAGCTTCAACACGATGCTCGGTGCGCTGGAGGAGTCGACGCGCAAACAGCGGCAGCTGGTCGCCGATGCGTCCCACGAGTTGCGGACGCCGCTCACCAGTCTTCGGACGAACATCGAGGTCCTCGCAGGCGAGCGGACATTGCCGGCGGGCGAACGTGAGCGCCTCCTCAGCGACGTCGTCGAGCAGCTGGGCGAGATGACCACACTGATCGCCGGGTTGATCGAGCTCGCGCGTGCGGAACAGCGACCCGAAGAGCCCGAGGACGTCCGGCTCGATCTCGTCGCGACCGACGCCGTCGAGCGTACGCGGCGGAACCGCCCGGGCGTGACGTTCAACACGGACCTCGAGGAGTCGATCGTCCACGGCGTCCCGACGACGATCGAGCGCGCGGTCGCGAACCTGCTCGACAACGCGGCGAAATGGAGCCAGCCGGGCGGCCGGGTCGAGGTCGAAGTCCGCGACGCGACGCTGACGGTGCGCGACCACGGGCCGGGAATCGCCGACGAGGACCTTCCGTATGTGTTCGACCGCTTCTACCGCGCCCGATCGGATCGAGGCCTGCCCGGGTCCGGCCTCGGGCTCGCGATCGTGCGCCAGGTCGCAGAGGCGCACGGGGGCGAGGTGGTCGCCGAGCGGGCCGAGGGCGGCGGCACGCGGATGATCCTGCGGCTGAACGGCCGCTCTTAGGTCTCTCTTAATCGCGCCTGCTCCCATGCGTGGTGACCAGCAGCGCGACAAAGGAGCTTTCGACGATGGATCGCAAGGGCAAACTCGTCATCGGAGCAGCCGCGGCGCTCGCAGTCGCCGGTGGAGGCGTTGCGATCGGGGCGACCCAGCTCGGATCTCCGAGCGAGGAGAGCCAGGCGGTCGTCAACGACGCTGCGAAACAGCTCGGCGTCACGCCCACGGCACTCAGCAACGCGCTCAAGCAGGCGATGATGAACCGTGTCGACGCGGCGGTTGCCGCCGGCAAGCTGACGAAAGCGCAGGGCGATGCATTGAAGACTCGGATTCAGGCGCGGTCGCTGCCCCTCTTCTTCGGCTTCCGCGGCCCGGGTGAATACCGGCACTTTGGCGCGGACCTCGCGGTCACTGCGTCGTACCTCGGCATCACCGAGGACCAGCTCCGAACCGATCTTCAGGCCGGGAAGACGCTTGCGCAGCTCGCGAAGGACAAAGGGAAGTCCGTCGACGGGCTGATCAGTGCGCTCTACAACGCGGAGAAGAAGGAGCTCGACCAGGCGGTGTCGGACGGCCGGCTCACGAAGGACGAGGAGCAAACGATCCTCGCGAACCTGAAGCAGCGGATCACCGGTAAGGTCAACGGCACCTTGCCTCGGTTCGACCGCCACTTCGATCGTTTCCGCGGCCCTGCTCCGTTCCGCGGCGGCTTCGAGCGGTTCCGGAACTTCGGCAGCGCGACGACGTGAGGGATTAACGAACTTCTAACGGCGGTCTTAAGACGATCTTAGGCGCAGGCGAAACCCTGGAAGGCGTGGCCAAGCCGGACCGTCTCGATATCCGTGTGCGGCTGCTTTGCGGGGGCCTCCCCCTTCTCGTAGCCGCCGCCGTTCTTGCTGCCAGCCCCGCGGCGGCGGCTACGAGTGAGCTCAAGGGCCCGCGGCTGTCCGAGCTCGGAGTCGCATCCGGCCCGATCAGGGATTCCATCCTCACTTCGAGCGCCACGCGGCGGCTCGCGGCCGTTGCCTCGTGGGGCGGGACCTTCACCGCGTCGACCGGCGAGCCGATCACGATCAACGTCTCCGACACGTATCCGGTCGACAACGCCCGTGCGCAACGCTGGGCTAACTTCTTCGGAAGCCTCGTCCACGGCTCCGAGATCTCGACCGTTCAGGTGTTCCTCGCGCCGCTGGACGAGGTGCAGCAGTTCTGCGGCCAGGACGCGCTCGCCTGTTACAGCCCGAATCAGCACCTCCTCGTGTCGCCGGGCGACGATCCGAGCGGCGACCTTTCCGCGGAGGCGGTCGTGACGCACGAGTACGGACACCATGTCGCCAACTCGCGCAGCGACGCCCCTTGGGCGGCGATCGACTACGGGACGAAACGCTGGGCGTCGTACATGCAGGTCTGTTCGAAGACCGTGGCGGGCGAGCTCTTCCCCGGAGCCGAGCAGGATGCCCGCTACCGGCTCAATCCCGGCGAGGGTTTCGCCGAGAGCTACCGCGTCCTGAACCAGCGGCGGCTGGGCGTTGCGGAATCACCATGGCAAGTCGTGTCGAACGCGCTGTATCCGGACGACACCGCGCTCTCGCTGCTCCAGCAGGACGTTCTGACTCCCTGGAACGGCAACTCGCAGTCAACGTTGTCCGCGTCGCTGACGAAGCGGGCGAAGACGCGGACGCTGAGCGTTGCGACGCCGCTCGACGGAGTCTTCCGCGTCACGATCCGTGCGGCGAAGGGCGAGCGCGTCGGTGTCGATCTGCTGAGCAACACCGGTGCACGCATTTCCCACACGGCCGTCACCGGCAACTCCTCGCGGTCGCTGACGACGACGGTGTGCGGCTCGCGCACCTACAGCGTCAAGCTGAGCCTGGCGAAGGGCTCCGGGCGCGCCCGCGCCACCGTCTCGAAGGCGTAGGCAGGACCTAGACCTCGACGGGCAGGAACCACTGCTCGGGTGTCCCGCCGAGGATGCCGCCGAAGAACTGCGCGTCGAGATCCTTCGCCGCCCACGATCGCCATCGGGTCGGGGTGAGCCTGATCGTGACGTCGTCCGCCGCTGCGAACACCGGCTCGATGCGCGGGTCATCGCGGGCGGCCTGCGTCATGTACCGCCGCCTGACGTCGGCGTTGATCGTCCGCGACTCGTCCCCTGTCAGGACGTCGGCCGTGCCCGCCGCCGAGACCCAGCTTTCTCGACCCGGCTGTCGCCCGTCGACGACGACGGATGCAGAGGGATTCTCGAGGATGTTCTTGACCTTCCTGCTTCCCGAGAACGACTCGAAGTAAAACCGTCCGTCGTCGAACAGGAACCAGACCGGCGTGAGATGGATCGTCCCGTCCGGGCCGTTTGTCGCCAGGATGGCGTAGCGTGTTTCCTCGAGCAGCGCCCGGAGGTCGTCATTCAATTCAGGGATGGCTGCCTCTCGTCGGGTTCAGCCGAATCGGGCCGCAACTGTCACACGCCGGCGCAGCAAAGTAAATGTTTCGGCCCGGCTTGGCGCGAGCGCCAGGCCCGTACGCCAGGTGACGGCGACCAGAAAGATCATCGCCCCGGAGAGGATTCCGAGGATCCCGACGGAGACGGCAACGCTGAGGGCCTGAGATGCAGCAACACCCGAGGCGAGGAGGGCAGCCGTGCCGGCACCAACTTGTGTGGCAGCGCCCGCCGGTCCGATCGGAAGCGCTGCCGCTGCCGCGCCGGCGCACAGGAAGAGGAGCGCGAGGGGGAACGAGTAGCCGATCCCGAGTGCACCGAGAAGCAAGAACAACGCTGCCGCTCGCATGAGCCAGCAGGCGGAAACGAGCACCCAAGCTTGCGACGCACGGCGTACAGAGATCGTGCGAGGGGCCAGCCAGCGGCCGAGCCGGAAGCGCACTGCGCGTCTGCTGCGGGCGAGTCGCGGCAGAACGACGATCAACGCCGCGGCAGCCACACCGCCGACGGCTACCACGGCAAGTCCGGCGCGGACACCGTTCCCTCCGGCCGATGACACGGCGGCGGCCAAGGCGAGCGGCGCCAGGGCGGCGCTGTCGATCAGGCCGAGCATGACGAGCGACAGGCAGAGCGCACGCACGCCCGCAGGACAGGGTCGGTAGCGCCGGACGACGGCGACCCGCATCGCGTCGTCGAAGCGGCCTGGGAGCACGACGCCGATCAGCGCGGCGCCGCCGTTACCGGCTGCGAGCGCGAGCAGCTTGGGTCGCTCGTTCGACACGAACAGCCGACCCCACCCGTACGCCTTCAGCGCATGCGCGACGAGAAGAAGCAAGCCCGCTGCCACCAGCAAGCCGGGGTGTCCGTTGGAGAGGGGCCACGAGGTCGTTGCGAAATGGCGAGCGGCCAGCAACACCAGAACGACCACGACCGCGCCCGATCCCGCAGCAAGCATCCACCTGCCGCGCCGCGAACTACGCATTCGCGCAAGCGCTCCGACCAGGAAGCGATACCTGCGCTCGAACGCGAACGGTGCAGCGGAAGCGGCGATCACCGCCGCGCGCTCATCAGCCGCCTCTGACTCGCCGCGCAGCGCGGCCAACTCTCGCTCCGAGGCCAGACGCACTCTGGATCTGCGCGTCGAGGTGACGAATCTCGAGCTGAGCGTCTCGAATCGCGGCGTCGGCGGCCGCCTCGTCTTCTCCCAGCTGCGCCCCCTGTTGGGGCGTCTGAAGTTTCACGCCCGCACGATCGAGTGCAAGCGCGTCGCTGTTCAGTCGATACGTGTCGGTTCGCTTCTGGCTCAATGCCGGAAGTGACTCCGAGAGCGCCTTCCGTCGCTCCCGCAGTTCCTTCGACTTATTCTCGGTCATGTCGCCCTCCTTGAGGTCTTCCTGCGATCAGCGGGTGTAGCCGCCCTCGCCTTCCCACGTCTGTACTGCTGCCACGGCGGCCAGGAGAGACTGCACTCCGACGCCCTCCAACTCCGCGTCCTCCGCTGCCGGGACAGGGCCGGTCGGCACGAGGTGGAGCCGTGGCGGCTCCGGCTGGTCCCCCTTCCGCCAGTCTTCGCCACGCTTGTACGCGGCATACGCGGACCGAGCTTCCGAGTCGTGCCGACTCCGCTCGCCAAAGTACCGGTGGGAGAAGGCATCCCAATCAAGCGCTTCCGCCACGTCTTCGGCGGGAAGCGACATCGTTGGCACTGCATCCGAACCGTTCTTGCGTACGCACGGCCAGCGGGTGTCGAACGGGCCATGCTTTCGTGACACTTCCACTTGCGTTCACCTCCCGCACGAAAGCGGGAGGACGCAGGAGCGTCACCGGGTTCGCCTAGCTAGTCGTCATCGTAACAGGAAATGGAGAAGGCCCGCATGTGCGGGCCTTCTCCATCAGAGCCGCGCGGGACTGCTTATGCGCGAACGACTCCGTCGGCCCTGGACGCGACCACTTCGCCGATGGTGATCTTCGGCGGATTCGGAAGTGCAGTCTCGAGCTTCTCGTCGCGCACCCAGTTCGTTGCGACGCGGGTCGACTCTTCGGCGTGCGCCGAGGTGTCGAACAGGCTGATGGACGTCATGACGCCCTCGCCGGCCTCGATCAGGAAGTAGCCGTCGAACCCGGGCAACTTGCTCAGGTTCGGGATCAAGCTCTCGTTGGCCTTCTTCTTGAGCTCGTCGGTCCGACTCGCGTCGACACCCTCGTAGCGTCTCACCGTGGCGTGCATGTGCTGCTCCTAACGTCATCGAACAGGGTTGGAGAACCCGGTTGAGCTCTCCTGATGCACTCAGGCCAGGTGACAGACGAAGAGGGAGACCCAGAGCCTCAGCGGCTACTGCACTAAACCTATGCGCTCAGCCACCATAGCCGAGATCGTGACCGTTCGAAGTCCAGCTCGGCTTCGCCGAGCCATGACGACTTCGATCGGATCCTTCTGACGGCCGGCCGTTGCGGCCGACGCCGGCAAAGCCGGCATCGGCGGCGATATGTGATCGCGAGAATGGGCGGAACCAGACGTTGCGCAAACCAGGCTTTCCAAGCCGAACTGCTTAGTCTGGAGTAACGACCTAGGAGGTCAGGCGAGAGGGCACTCGCCCAGGCGAGGGTTGCTTATCCGCAGTTGGTTCACGGAGTGTGCGGGCGGAGGGGGGTAGTCCCCGGCTGTTCTAGGCTTGCTCGGTGGGAGAGGGCGGTCGGGCTGATGAGGTTCCCCTCGCGGGCGGCCGTGTCAACCCCGGTGTCGTCCGTGTCGGCGAAACAGTGCGGCGACCGATGGGTGGGCGCGCTCCTTTCATCCACGATCTGCTCGTCCACCTTGAGCGTGTTGGCTTCGACGGTGCGCCAAGGTTCCTCGGTGTGGACGACGTCGGACGCGAGATCATCTCGTTCCTTCCAGGAGCACCGATTCCAGGAACCGAGATCCTCAGTGACAGCGAGATTCAATCGGCGGCGACGTTGCTTCGGCGCTACCACGATGCCGCTGCGGCAATCCCAGACGCGGTCTTGGATGGCCACGAGACAGTGATTCATGGCGACGCCGGGCCGTGGAACATTCTGTGGGTAGATGGGCGAGCAAGAACATCGATCGACTTTGATGAGGCTCGGCCCGGCGAGCGGCTGGAAGATGTGGGTTACTTCGCCTGGAAGGGACTGCGCCTAGTAGCCGACGGGCTGTCGGTGGCGGATCAGCGTCGACGCCTTTCGATCCTGGCTGAGACGTACGGAGTCCACGTAGACGCCGACTTGCTCGACGCAATCGAAAATGCGGTCGCAAGGCTCGCAGCCAAGGGACGAGCCGAACGTTGGTCGAACGAAGTTCTGACGCAGCTCGATGAAGAACGGCGATGGCACCAGGAGATCCGCGGCCGACTCCGCTGATTCGCTTCGGGGACATTCCGCAACGCTGGCGCAGACGAGCCCGTCCTTCCGGGCACCGAGAAGGAATGACCTCTTGACCTACCAGTTCGGCTCATAGAGAGTCCTTCGTCACATGCGCCTGTCGTTGTCGGTCGCAGTCGTTGCTGGCCTCTTGGTCGGCACGGGCGCAGCTCTCGGATCGCTGAAGCCCCTGCCGCTCCGCGACCGCCTGATTAAGCAGGGCGAATTCGCAGGTCTCCGCACGGAGTCCGCAACGCATTCGTTCAAGACCGCGAAGGCCTGGGTCGCCAGCGGTCCGCACCCGTCGGCGGCGCAGATGTCGGCCGAGATCGCTCGTCTGCACCGGGAGGGCTTTGTGGCTGTCCTGTCAGAATTCCTCGACCGGGGATCCGCGCGTGGAAGCGGCCTCTCGTGGGTGATGCAGCTTGGGTCGGCGGCATCGGCACGTGCCGAGCTGAAGGTGGACCTCGCCGAGAACAAGGCTCAAGGCGGCGGCTCCTTCTCAGCCTTCGCCGTACCGGCGATCCCCGGCGCTCGGGGCTACCGCGTATCCGGCGGCGGCTCGGTCGGGGAGAACATCTTCTTCGCAGACGGACCGTTCCTGTACTTGGTCGGCCAAGGCTGGTCGATCGCCGACAAGACTCCGCCCACCCGCGCCAGTTTGCTCGCGGCGGTGACGACCCTCTACCGACGCGTCCACAACCACCCGGCCGGGTAGAAAGCGGCTGTAGAGAGCGGCGAGGCCTCGCCTCTCACCGCTTCGATAGCGCGACGCCTCGCTCACCGTGACCGTCGAAGCGACTGGCCGTCTGCTCTGGCGTCATTCCAGAACACTCGCGCAGGCGAGTCTGACGTCCCCTTGCTGGCTTGCGTCCGACTAGCGTGCGCTCTCGGAAGCGAAGGCATCCAGGGCCGTTGCGATTGCCTCGCCGCCCCCTACTAACACCGGCGGGCCGTGCGCAACGAGAACACGATCGATCGCCATCTGCCTCAGCTGATCGAGGGAGGCAGCGAACGCAGCCGTGTCTTCGGTTGCCGGAGACTGGACGACTCGCAGCCCGCCGTTGACTCCCAGGAAGAACTCTGCAACAAAGAGCGACCGTTCGGGAACGATGTGAAACGCCACTTGCCCTTCGTCCATTCCACCGGGCACGAACGTCTCGATCCCGGCCGGCAATGCCAACAGTTCGGGCAATTCGGCGATGCGACCACGCCCTTGCGGATGAATCCACACGCCTGCTCCATACCTCGCCGCAACAGCTCTGGCACTTCGCGCATGCCACGGAGCCGTGAGCAGCACTGCAGCAGGGCGACCGGAAACGAAAACCGCGAAATCGAACGGCTCCCATGCCGCCCCGTCAAGATCCTCCCGAACCAACGGGTCGATCAAGACAAAGGAATCCGGCCCTAACCAGGTCGCGAAGCCGACGTCTTCCCTCCACGCCGGGTTCGGCTTCCAGGCCGGATGGGGCGCCGTCCAGAAGGTAAGCGCCTCGCTGAGTTGGATCGCCTGCACCCCGCAACAGCCTAAATCCGCGCGGCGCCGGTAGGTTTTCTTGAGAACCGGTGTGGACTGACTCGATCATCGCCGCGGGCGCAATCGGCGACGGCGAAACGTATGAGCGACTTGCGTTCGGCCCGCCTGCACTCTCGAATCCGGAAGCGTTTCTGCAGGCTGCGCTTCGCTATCCGCTGCGCAATTTCGGCGAGGTTTCGTACTCGAGCTCGAACTATGCCGCTCTCGATTTGATCCTCGAGCGCGCAACTGGAGAGTCACTCGCTGACCTCCTGCAGAGACATGTCTTCGACGTCTACGGGCTGCGGCGAACGACCTTCCAAACCGGGCTCGACCTACCGCCCGACGTCGCGCACGGTTATGCGTTGAAGGTTGGCACGTTCCCCGCTGTTGACTCGCCCCGTGACGTCTCTGCGTACTGGTCCGACCGCTCGATCGCCGCCGACGTCATCGATCTCGCGTCGTTCTTCGGGCAGCTCTTCCGCACGCGACCCGAGATGGTCGAAGGCGGTCTGGGCGTCCGCGCGTACGACCACCCGCGCGGCACGGCTTACGGCCACGGCGGCACGATGGCCGGCTACACCATGCAGCTCCGCACGACGCGGGACGGTGAGCGCATCGTCATCGCCGCAGCCAATTCGCACAGCATCCCCGCGATGCGCGCGGCCGCCGCGCCGGTCGAGGACCTCCTCTAGCCGAATCGACGCCTCGGCTCGGGGACATTCCGCATCACCGGCGCAGGCGATTGCGCTGGTGCTTCGAGCGCATGGATGGAGCGATAAATTCGCCATCAGCGGGCCTCTGCTCGCCCCGAAGAGACGCCATCGCGGGACATCGACCTGCTCAACGCCTGGCGGCTCGCGCGCCATGCCCCGTGCAATGCTGACGAGGTGGTCGTCGAGCCGAAACACGACGCCTACGGGCAGCTGCTGCTCGCAGCGCTTGAAGGCGACGACGTCGTTGAGATCGTTGAGCGCGAGGATGGTTTCATCAGCGCCAGCGTGACGGGGCCGAAGCTGTACCTCGCGCCGTTTCGACGGTGGCCTTCGCATCACCGACGCGCAATGCGCTATGCGAAAGGGCGTGTGCTCGATGTGGGAGCAGGAGCGGGTCGCGTCAGCCTCCACCTTCAGGAGCGCGGTCAGGACGTCGTTGCGATCGACAACTCTCCCGGCGCGATCGCGGTATGTCGCCGACGGGGCGTGCGAGACGCGCGCGTGCTCGCCTTCGACGCGGTCGACGAATCACTTGGCACGTTCAACACGATCGTTCTCTTCGGAAACAACTTCGGTCTGTTCGGCACCCCGACAAAGGCGAAACAATTGCTCCGCCGTCTGCACCGGATGACCAGCAACGACGCCCGCATCATCGCCGAATCACGTGACGTCGAGCATCGCGGCGGCGCCGACGCACCGTGGCATAGGCGCTACCGAGAACGCAACATTGCGCGCGGGCGGCTACCGGGTCAGATCCGGATACGCGTCCGTTTTCGTGACGTCATTGGCCCGTGGATGAATTACCCGATGGTGTCGCCGGATCAACTGCGCGAGATAATCGCCGGGACAGGGTGGTATGTCGCGCACGTCTTCGACTCCGACGACACCTATGTTGCGATTATCGAGAAGACCGGCGGTTGAAGTGAAGCGAGTTCGTTTCGGCCCGTCGACGGTCGGCGTTTGGTGTGGCGATGACCGGAACGATCACGATGTTGAGCCGAATTAACCCGAGATAGGCTCCTGCCTTCCGGCGACACTTATGAACCCTGGCGCATGCAATGTCGTCAGCGCACCGCTTGTTGGTGGTTGGCTCATCGCGGATAAGCTCTGCTGCGATTGAGCGTCTCATGGGTGGCGATGGGGGAGCGCACACAGCAGCGTTGCCCAGCGAGCAGGTTCTGCGCTGGGTGGCCGGAGCGGTCGGCGGGATGCGCGTCCTTTCGGTCGAGAACCCCTCACCGTCCCCCGGCACATTCCGCCTCAAAGTCGAAGGAACATCGACCGGCGCCACTGACCTAATCCTGAAGCTCTCGGTACCGCGCTGGATCACCGACGGCATGGTGATCACCAACGCCCGAGCCCTTCGACTGGCCGAGACCCATGGCCTGGCCGCGCCGCGCCTGATCGCCGCCGATCTCGACGGGAGCGCCAGCGGAACCGTGGCTAGCCTGGAGACCTTCCTGTCCGGCAGCAGCGATCTCCCGCCGATGGTTTCTGCCGCCCGCCTCCGGGAAGCCGGAGCCGCAATCGCGAGGGTCAACGCCGTCGTCTTGGCGCCACAGGCCGACCTGCCGCACCGGCCCCGGCCGTGCGCCGCTGACGACCGAGCCGCCGACCGCCGGCGGGGCCGGATGCCGACGACACCTCTGTTGCAGCAGGCCGACGAGCGGGTCAGGTCGCATGGCGTGCCCGCGGCCGCGTCGGTGTTCCTGCATGGCGACGTCTGGGGCGGCAACATGCTGTGGGAGGGCGACCGTTGCGTCGCGCTGATCGACTGGAAGGGAGCCGGGGTTGGTGATCCGGGAGTCGATCTTGGCAGCCTTCGGATGCAGATGGCACTTCAGTACGGCCAGGACGCGCCAGCCCATGTGTTGGAGGGCTGGCAGCGACAGGCCGGGCGGGCGGCGATCGCGGTGCCATACTGGGATGCCGTCGCCGCGCTCAACACGCCGACCGTGATACACGGCGAGTGGCTTCCAGGGTTCGCCGGCGACGGCAGCCCGCTGGACGCCGCGGCCGTCACGGAGCGCCGCGACGCGTTCCTCCGCACTGCCCTCGATCAGCTTCCGACACCAATCAGCTGACCGCGGCGTTGCAGACACGCGGACACCGAGACCCGCTCACCCGATCCATCCGCACGCTCGCTCACGGCACATGCGGAACACTCGCGCAGTCGAGCGTCAGCGGCCTAGCGGTCGCCCCAGATCGTCCAGCCGCCAAGTGTTCGCGATGCCAGGAACGTGATGTGAGAACAGTCGTTGCAGCGACCGACCGGGTTGTGAGGAAGATCCATCTTCGGGAAATAGACATCAACGCCAACTGAACGGCTCCAGACACGGATCCCGCACTCGGTCTTAATCCACCCGCTGGGCAGCCAATGCCTGACCAGGAAGACGCTGGTAGTTCGCGCGCCGACGAGCTTGCTAGGGGACCGCGAGATGTGGACGAACGATGTCCTCACGAACTGGAGTGCCGCAATCCGAACCGCCCGCTGGTAGCTGTCAAGCGGACGGGCTGACAGCGGCAGCGCATCGTGGGGGCAACCACTAAAGGTGCCAGGCGGAGAATGAGCGTTCGCAAACGCGGGCGTCACGCTCACAGCCACGACGACGGCGGTGGCAAGTAAAGCGCAGGCAACCGAACTGCGCACATCGCGATCCTAGCGCTGCCGGCGAGTTCGCCTTTAGTCCTTCAGGGGTCATTCCCGACACTCGCCCAGAGTGCGGAACTCCGCCCAGGGGAGCGTCACCGCAGCGCGGCGCACTTACGATCCGGGCATGAGCGAGCCTAAGTCCTTTAATGAAGCCGAGCCCCGCAGAGACTCTGCCGAATGGCTTGTATGGGGTGGCCGCTTCTTGGATCACAACCCCACCGAGTTCGCCACGAGGGCGACGAGTCTCCGGAAGGATGACCGCCGGAGCTACGACCGCCTAATGAAACATGTGCATGCGGAGCTGCGTCGCGACCTTCACGACGAGTTCGGGCTGTTGAGCGTTCCTGTCCGCGGGTTCATCTGGACGACGGCCATTTCGCACGCCCTTCGTAGATCGGTCGGCCGTCTAGCTGGGCTAGCGTGACGACCCCGCGAATAGCTTCCGAGTCCGTCGCGCTCCGTTTTGAGCCTCGGGTGACATTGGCAAACTCAATGTCATTCTCGGCGGGTGGCAGCGTCCGGTAGCTGGCGCAGACTCGGGCGGCGGCGGCTGACTCGATTCCGAATGTCGCCCGAGGGCTGACCGTCCAGCGTTGTGTCGCCGCCGCCGTCCCGAGACCGCCGAGCGTGACCTGATAGGAGCGTGGCTTTCGCCTCGATTGAGGTCTGTCCGCTCGCCGGTCGCCCCCAACGGTTGAGGAGGCGATCTAGATGATCGTGATCGGAGTGGACGTGCACAAGCACTCAGTCACCGCGGTCGCCGTCGACGAGGCTGGCAGGCCGCTCGACGAGAAGACGATCCCCGTCGGCAGCGACGAGTTGCTCGCCTGGGCGTCGGCGCTCAGCAGCGAGCGGTTGTGGGCGGTCGAGGACTGCCGGCAGCTGACGCGCTGGCTCGAGCGGCAGTTGCTCGGCGTCAGTGAGGAGTTGGTGCGGGTGCCGCCGAAGCTGACCGTGCCCGAGCGGCGGGCAGGCCGGACGCGCGGCAAGTCGGACCCAATCGATGCGCTCGCGATCGCGCGGGCGGCGATCCGAGAGCCGGACCTGAGCCGCCCACGACCGGACGAGCAGGTCTACCGTGATCTGAAGCTGCTGGTCGACCACCGCGACGACGTCGTCGACCAACGGCGAAGGACGCAGCAGCGGCTGCGTTGGCATCTTCATCAACTCGACCCGACTTTCGTCGTGCCGCTACGAATGCTCGGCCGTTCATCGCATCTGGAGCGCGTGAGCCGTTGGCTCGCGAGACAGGAGCAGGAGCTGCAGGTGCGGCTCGCGCGCGAGCTCGTGTCTCGCTGCCGCTCGCTGAACCGCGCGATCGCCGAGCTCGACCAGGAACTCGAGCAACACGCTGCGGCGATCGCGCCGGCGCTGCTCGAACTGCCCGGCTGTGCCGCAGTCACCGCCGCCAAGCTGCTCGCCGAGATCGGCCCGATCGACCGCTTCAAGACCGACGCCCAGCTCGCCCGCCACGGTGGCGTCGCGCCGCTCGAAGCCAGCTCCGGCCGCGTCCAACGACATCGGCTTGACCGCGGCGGCAACCGGCAACTCAACGCCGCGCTCTACCGAATCGCGATCACGCAGTCCCGCTATCACCCCGGTGCGCGCGCCTACCTAGAACGCAAACGCGCAGAAGGCAAAAGCCGCCGCGAATCGATCCGCTGCCTCAAACGACAACTCGCACGCGTCGTCTTCAACACACTGAAAGCGAGCCCTCTCTTGACATAGGAGCAACACTGGCCCATGCCAGTGTCATGATCGGCGACTCGTGTGGGAGTTGAGGTCTGGTTTGCGCGGTTCGAGCTGATGCCAGATCTACCGGTCTGGGCAGATGAGTGGTGCCAAGCCTTTCTGGGAGCGAGACCGGTGGCCGTCCTCTTCTGCGTGTCGCATCTGTCCGAGGTTGTCGGTGTTCGACTTGCCGATGGACGCGAGGTTGTGGTGAAGCGTCGCGTCGATGAATCAGGTCGGGCGCGCCGTTGCGTTACGGTGCAGAGACTGCTCGCCGAGCAAGGCTTTCCCTGTCCGATGCCGCTGACCGACGTGATCGTCAGCGACGGCGTCGCGGTGCATGCGGAGCGGTTCGTCGGAGGCGGCGAGCTTGAGACGAAGGACACACCCGAGGCAGCCGCAAGATCGGGTCGGCTTCTGGCCGACCTTGTCCGCCGCCTGGCGGCCCTTGACCTCGATCCGCCGCTGCCAAACCCGGAGTGGGTGCGATGGGACGCGATGCCCGAGCGCCACGGGGCCGCAGGCGTGCCCACCTGGATCGAGGACGCCACCCGGCGCGTGCAGGCAAAGCTGGCCGGATGCGACCTGCCACCCGTACTCGGTCACGCCGACTGGGAAGCGCAGAACATGCGCTGGCGGCACGGAGAGGCACACGCCGTCCACGACTGGGACGGCCTCGCCTGGTTGCCCGAAGCGGCGATCGCCGGAAGCGCGGCTGGGATCTTCGCGAGCCACGGCAGGACAGCACTCGCGCCGCTCGAAAGCTCCGAAGCCTTCCTTCACGCCTACGAAAGCGAACGGGGCGCCCGCTTCTCGCCCTACGAGACGGAGATCGCCTGGGCGGCGAGCATCTGGGAAGCTCTCCACAACGCTCGCGACGAACTGATCTACAACCGGCCGAAGCTCAGCTACGAGCAGCTGAAGGCACAACGAGTCGAACGCCTCGCCCGAGCCGACGCCTGACGGCGACGCGAACCATTTCTCTCCTCGACACGCCGGCGATGAAGTTGGTTCAACCTCGGTGCGTGTCCCAATAAGCGGCCTCGAAGAGCTTCCCTGGTGGCGAGTTGTGCGAGCGCGCCATGGACGTCCGGCGCCCGGGGCCGACGTTACGGAGGCTTGATGGATCGCGGCGGAGCGCGGAAACGATCGTGCGCGGGTTGAGGTGAGACTGTCTGGGACAGCTGCGTCGCTGCCTGAAGCGCTGCTACCGGATGAAACGAGTGAGGGAATCCGTACAAAGGGTCGCTCCGCCGTCGACAAGTTCGCGTGGCGTTTTCGGCTTCCACGAGTGATCGTCCTCGGAAGCAGAGGCGCGTTCGAGCTGGGCGAATAGTTTCACTGGCACGGACTGCGGCGCAGTCGTCGCAGGCCACAGGCAGCTTCGCGGGCGGTGACTCTTGGGGCCGGGAAGCGGCCTCTCTTCATGCATAACGGGTCCGGGTTGCCCGGACGCATGATGTCGCCGACGCCGGTCGATCCACGCGCGCGGGCAGTATCTGATCCGTGAGCGATCTTCTTGCCCCTCTTGACGCTGATCAGCAAAGCCTCGTTGATCTGGTCGCGGAGGCGTTTCTGCGCGAGGACTACCAGTGGCCATTCTTCGACTACATCGAAGGCATGCTCGATCTTGAGGGCCGAGACGCCTGGACGATTCTGGAGACGTTCCCTGAACTCGGTCGTTGGCGGTACAGCGCTCTCTCTTGGAGCCGCAGCGGAGGGGCGAAGCCTTCTGCTGAAAGCGAGGTCGAGCTCACAATCGTTGGTTTTTCGCACGCGCCAGCGCTGCGCGAGTACGTCAGTGTCTTCTTCGAGGTCGTCGACTTCCTATGCGTTTGTCGTCTGCAGACAGGCCCACAGCCGCGCGTGGCGCGGAAGCTCACCGTCAGCAGCGACGAATTCGCTGAGCATTGGCGGGCGAGCCGTCATCTAGACATCTCCCCACGGCTCACCCACCAGTTGCTCGAGCATGAGCCGCCGGCCCGCGCCGGCGGAGGTGGCTATCAGAGTGATGGGAGCTGGACACGCGGCGTCGCCCGTGAGCTTCTCGAGTTCTCCGGGATCACTGACATCACTGACTACGTCGCTCGGCTTGAGGGATACCTCGTCGAGCCAGCCGCGCCAGTACAGCCCCTCATCTCCTCGCCCTTGACTCTCGCCGCCGCTCTCGATTACCTCGACATTGTTTGGCGGCTGACCCACAACCGCCAGCGTCTCTTCGAGCTCCCGAGCGCGGAGCGGACAACCCGGCTCGCCTTCGACTTGCAGACCGCCGAGGAGTTCGCTGCTCACTTGAGCGCCCTCGCCGAGATTCTCCGGAGCGCAAACAAGAGGGCCCAGGTCGAGCCGGCAAAGCGTGGGCGCAACCGCCCGCTCGCTCGGCTTGAAGCCGACGTCATCAAACTCGCCGACACCGACGCAGGCCCGCGGATCAGTGAAGCGGTCAGCGTCCTCGAGAGCGTCGTCGCTCTCCGCGATGCTGGCCAGCACGAGGCTGCCAGTGAGCGAGCGATCTCCGCGCATCGTGAGCTCGGCCTCACCTATCCGCCGGTTGACTGGTACGCCAGCTGGCAGTCCGTTTCCAAGCAGACCGTGAGTGCCCTGAACACGCTCCGCGAGGAGTTGGAGGCGACCGGGCTCTAGAGACTGGGAATGGAGGCTCGGCTCCGGAGTGACCCGCCAAGATACGGGCGCCAGGGCGTCATCCCGAGGCGGCACCCGGTCTTCGTTTCAACCTCATCCTCGCGTGTAATCCCAAGCGGCGAGCGTCCTGCCGAGAAGAGCGCTGAGCGCTTTCCCCCCTTGACTTGGCCTTCGTCTCCGTGATGCCAGCCGTTGAGATAACGGCCGGCCGCCTCGTCTTCGTGGCGCGACCGCAGCTCGAGCGCGCACTCGATTCGTGAGCGGCAGTACGCTGACCTCCCAGACCGTGTCGCCGCACCGCCGGTGCACGCTCTGACTGTCGGCTGACACGCTGCTGACACGCGGCGTGACTTTGCTCGGGTTCTGTAAATCCTTCCCGCGCCGTGTGCCTCTTCGGGGGTCAAAAGGACCTTTGTATAGATGGAGGGACGATTCGTGCCTACCGGCACCCGGCTTCCGTCTGAGTACGAACCATTCATGCGCCCCGCGGGAAAAAGCAACGGCACAAACGGTTCACAGCGCCGCCCGCGTAAGGAGTTTTGCCGTGACGCGTTCCTCTACCCGGATGCTCGGACTCTGTAAATCCTGCCACGCGGCTGTTAGGAACGAGGCCCGAAAACCGCATTGGTCTTATGGGAATGATGTTTCGGCAAACCTGTCAGTGCAGTCGACGGCTGGTCCGCTCTCCGGAGGACCATCGTCAGGCGTGAACAAGAGGACTGAGTTGAAGTTTCTTCGGCCGCGGCTGGTGCCCTTGGGCGCCGAGCAAGAGCGCGAGGCGGTCGTGCTGCTGGCGGAGTTGTCTGGCTCGACGTCGCCCGGAAGCGCCGGGGCGGCGTTTCCGGCGGCGCCTTCGGCGGCGGATCGGGCAGCGCTATCGGCGGCGCCATCCCGCTGCCGGTCGGTCGTGGAAAGGCGCGCAAAGCGGCGTGATTCGCGCTTCGGGGCAGCCCCGACATAGATGGTCGAAGGGGAGTTCTGCAACGTCAAGCCGGTCTGGTCGGCGACTGGGTGTGAGCGCGGAGCGTGTGTTCGAACTGGCGCCCCATCTGACCGAGCGTGACCGCGAGATCGCACTCGTTCTCTACGACCAGCAGCTGCTGACCACGGATCAGCTGCAGCTGCTCTTTTTCTCGTCGAGGCGTCGTGCGCAGGATCGGCTGCTGTTCCTGCATCGCAATCGCGTCGTCGATCGCTTCTATCCGCCCTCGCCATTCGGTGCCGGCAAGCCGCAGGCGCACTGGCTGCTGGACGAGGCGGGCGCGATCCTCGTCTGCGCGATGCTCGGGCTCGAGCGCAAGCAGCTCGGCTGGCGGCGCCGTGACGACTGGGCCTCGCATCCGCAGCTCGTGCACCGGCTGCAGGCGAACCGCTTCGTCACCGATCTGATCGCGGCCACCCTGCCCGACCCGAGCATCGGTGTGAGCGCCTGGTACTCGAGCCGGGACGCCGCGGAACGACTCGGCGTTCGCGAGTTCGTGCGCCCGGACGCGGCCTTCATCCTCGACACAGCAGCCGGGGCGATCGAGGGCTACCTGGAATGGGACCGCGGCACGGAGACACGGCAGGCGCTGATGCGCAAGCTGGACGGCTACCGCCTGGCCGAGGGACGACTGCACTACGAGGCGAAGCAGTCGTGCAACGTGGTCTTCGTCGTTCCCGGCGCGGGCCGGATCGCGACGCTGCGCCGCGCGTACGAGGACTTGGAACCGAAACGGGAACGATCTGCTGCTCTGCTACCGCGTCGATCGGCTCTCGCGCAAGGTGCGCCAGCTCGCCCAGCTCGCCGAGGAGCTCGACTCCTACAAGGTCGTGCTGCGCTCGGCGACCGAGCCGTTCGACACCGGCTCCGCGGCCGGGCGAATGATGTTGCAGATGCTAGGCGTGTTCGCCGAGTTCGAGCATGCGACGATCGTCGACCGCATCTCCGCCGGCATCGAACGCCGAGCGAAAGAAGGACGCTGGTTCGGCGGCCGACCACCCTTCGGCTACACGTTCTCGAACGAAGAGCGCTTGCTCATCCCCGACGCGGTCAAGGCACCCGTCGTGCAGCGCATCTTCCACCTCTACGCGCGCGAGCGGCTGGGAACGATCGCGATCGCCGCACAACTGCGCGCCGAACAGGCACCGGCACCCTCGGCCGGCTGGGGACATCCGGCGGTGCACTTCATCCTCACCAACCCCACCTACACCGGCAAGATCCGCTGGCGCGACAAAACCTTCGACGGACAACACAAGCCGCTCGTCGACGAAGTCACGTTCGCCCGCGCGCAGGCGATCCTGCGTGAGCGCGGCGACGACGTCTCCCGTCGTCGCGGCAACGCCTCCGACTTCCTGCTCTCCGGCCTCGTCCGCTGCGGGCGCTGCGGCCGTGCCTACATCGGCATGAGCGCGCGCGGCAACGGCGGCACCTACCACTACTACGCCTGCACCGGCCGGCAAAAGTACGGACAGAAAGCCTGCCAAGGCGAACGCCTGCCGCAAGCGAAGCTCGAACAGACGGTGCTACGACCCACCGACGAGGACAAACAACCCACCTCACTGCACTCGCAACGCGAGCGACTCGAAGCGTTCTGTAACGCGCAGGAGGAGTGGCGGATCGTCGCCCACGAGCAAGACCAGGCCAGCGGCACCAAGCTCGACCGCCCGGGGCTGCAGCGCGCGCTCGCGCACGCGCGCGAGGGCCGCATCGCGCGACCTCCAGCCCGCCAACCTCGACTTTGCGCTCGGGCGCCGCTGGCGCAAAGACCATCCGCGCTTCTGGGAGCAGTTGTCGCCGCTGCATCGTCGCCGTGACGACGTCCGCGCGGCCGCCGCACCGCCCTCGACCGCCGAATCCGCCGAGCTCGATTCGCC
>JBASRJ010000153.1:0-3306 GCA_049273785.1 Gaiellaceae bacterium
GGTGAGGCATTGATCAACCTCGGCGCGCGGCCTGAGTCGGGCGAGGGCATGGCAGCCGGCGACGTCGTCAACACGACTGCCCGGTTGCAGTCGGCGGCGCCGGTGAACGGCGTTCTGGTCGGCGAGACAACGCAACGGGCCACACAGCACGTGATCGATTACGGCGAGCTCGAGCCCGTCGGTGCGAAAGGCAAGGCCGAGCCAATCCGCGTCTGGGAAGCCCTGAATGCACGCTCGAGGTTCGGTGTCGATCTCCTCCGCCAGGTCCGCTCGCCCCTCGTTGGCCGCGAACGTGAGCTCGCTCTGCTTCGGGAGACGCTCGTACGAGTCCGTGAAGAACGCTCTCCGCAGCTCGTCACGCTCGTCGGCGTGCCCGGAATCGGCAAGAGCCGCCTGGTCTACGAGCTCATGCAGTTCGTCGAGCAGGGCGGCGTGCTCACCTACTGGCGCCAGGGCCGCTCGCTCCCGTACGGCGAAGGCGTCACCTACTGGGCGCTTTCAGAGATGGTGAAGGCGCAAGCAGGAATTCTCGACGGGGATTCCAACGACGACGCGGCCGCGAAGCTCCTTCGCGCGGTCGACGAGCTGGTCACTGACGAGCGGGAGTGGGTGCTCCGCCACTTGCGTCCCCTGGTCGGGCTCGGTCCCGATGACAACCGCGGCGCAGCTGAGCAAAGTGAACGTTTTGCTGCGTGGCGGCGGTTCTTCGAGAGCCTTGCCGAGCGTCGTCCTGCCGTGCTGGTGTTCGAGGACCTCCACTGGGCCGACGAGTCGCTCCTCGACTTCATCGACCATCTCGCCGAGTGGACGGCACGCGTACCGTTGCTCCTCATCGGCACTGCGCGACCCGAGCTGCTCGAGCGGCGGCAGGCCTGGGGAGGAGGCAAACTCAACGCAACGACCATCGCGCTCTCGCCACTCGCCGAGAAACAGATAACGGAGTTGATCCATTCACTCCTCGAGAGGCTGAGCCTCGACCCTGCGGACGAGGTCCTGGTCCTCGATCGAGCCGGGGGGAACCCGCTTTACGCTGAGCAATACGCCCGCATGGCCGCCGAAAGCGGTGGCCTCGCGAACGGGACTGTGCCCGAGAATGTGCAAGGCATCATCGCCGCTCGGCTCGACGAGCTGTCGCCGTCGGAAAAGGCGCTGCTGCAGGACGCATCCGTGGTCGGGAAAGTGTTCTGGAGCAGCGCACTGGCTTCGCTCGGCGCAGACGAACGCGACCTGGGAGACCACCTGCATGGGCTCGAGCGGAAGGACCTCATTGAGCGCGCCCATCGGTCATCCGTTGCCGGCTCTGTGGAGTACGGGTTCCGCCATGTGCTCGTCCGAGATGTCGTGTACGGCCAGATTCCACGCAGCGATCGAAGCGCGAAACATCGACGTGTCGCCCATTGGCTCGAATCGCTGGGCCGGCCCGAGGATCACGCCGAGACGGTCGCGCATCACTACGTGAGCGCGCTCGAGCTTGCACGCGCCGCCGGGAGCGATGCGACTGACCTCGAGCACCGCGCCCGCGTAGCGCTGGTTGCCGCAGCAGACCGCGCCGCGGCGCTCAATGCCTTCGGCCAAGCAGTTCCGCACTACCGAGACGCGCTCGATCTCTCGGCGAACGACGATCCGCAACGGCCGTACCTCCTCTTCAAGCTCGGGCGCGGGCTGCGTATGACCGACGAAACGGGTTCAGACGTCTTGGCCGATGCGCTTGAGCGTCTGCTCGCTCTGGGCGACCACGAGACGGCTGCGGAAACCGCGATCTTGCTTGCCGATCTTGCGTATCAACGCGGTGAGTTTGCCACTGCAGGCGAGCACATCACTCACGCCGCCGGCCTGGTTCGAGAGCTGCCTCCGTCGGCGGCTAAGGCCTCCGTCTTGAGCCAGGTCGCGCGCTTCTACCTGGTCGCGAGAGCGTTCGAGGACGCAGCAAGGTTGGCAGCTGAAGTGCTCGTGGTCGCCGAACCGCTCGGTCTCGACCAGGTGCGCGCGTCTGCTTTGAATACCCGCGGTGTCGCACGTGTCAATCTCGGAGATGAGGAGGGCATCGCGGATCTCGAGGCGAGCCTCGCGCTGGCATTGAGTGGCACATTCGTGTTCGACATCCTCCGCGGCTACAACAGCCTCGCATACGTGTGGGAATTGCTCGGTGACGTGCGCCGTTCCCAGGAGTCCAGTGTCGAGAGCTTGCGTGTCACTGAGAGGCTTGGTACACGAGTGCTGTCGCGAACGACCCTTTCCGATGCGATGGCCGGGTACTTTGTGCTCGGAGAGTGGGATGACGCCCTCCGGCTCGCGGAAGAGTTAATCGCAGAGGTTGAGGCGGGCGAACCCCACTGGCGGGAGGACACGTGTCGACGCGTGCGCGGCGAGATTCGACTCGCTCGCGGCTACGAGACGGGGGCTCTTGCGGATAGCGAACGTGCCGTCGAACTCGCGCGCGCGGGAGAGGCCGAGTTGACAGACCAACTGGCCTCGCGCGCATACATGCTGCTCGAGATCGGTGCGGCGGGCCGAGCGAGTTCCGTCCTCGACGAGATCTTCCGGATGGCGAATCAGATGTCGGTCGGTGGCTACCTCCACCACCTTTTCCACATCTACATCGCCTATCTAGCCCATGCGCTCGGGCGCGAGGACGAGGCGCTCGCTTTGATCGAAGAGTTGTCGCGGACACGACCGCGAACACGATGGGTGGACACCGCCTTCGATCTTCTCCACGGCGATCTAGTTGCGGCCGCGGATAGATGCGCTGAGATTGGTGCTCTCTTCTGGGAGGCCCGCATCCGCCAGGCCGCGGCAGAAGCCCTTGCGCAGGGCGGCCGGCGCACGGAGGCGGACCTGCAGCTCCGACAAGCGCTGAAGTTCTACCGACACGTGGGCGCGACACACTACGTGCGCGAAACCGAGGCGCTGCTCGCCGCGACCGGATGAGCGAGTCGCGTCGAGAGCGCAAGGTTGTCACGGTGCTGTTCGCCGATCTGGTCGGCTTCACGGCGCGTGCCGAGCAGCTCGACCCGGAGGATGTGGAGGCGATCCTGCGTCCGTACCACGAGCGGTTGCGCGGCGAGCTGGAGCGCTTCGGCGGTACGGTGGAGAAGTTCATCGGCGACGCCGTGATGGCGCTGTTCGGCGCGCCGGTTGCGCACGAGGACGACCCGGAGCGCGCGGTGCGGGCGGCGCTGGCGATCCGCGACTGGGCGCGCGAGGAGCAGAGCGTGCAGGTGCGGATCGCGGTGAACACGGGTGAGGCATTGATCAACCTCGGCGCGCGGCCTGAGTCGGGCGAGGGCATGGCAGCCGGCGACGTCG
>JBASRJ010000372.1:0-8305 GCA_049273785.1 Gaiellaceae bacterium
GCCGTCGCCCACGCCGGGGCGGACGCAGATCGCTCCGGCGCAACAGCGGCGAGCGTGCCGATCCGAGCGCCACCCGCTGAGCATACGCACGTCCGACGCGCGGTCCCCGCATCGGGATCACTGCGCACTTCCGCTGGACCATTCCAGTCTTACACGCTTCACGAGCTCGAGGTCCAAGCTCATATTGGCGGTTGAACCGCCAGTTGCGGGGGGTTGCAGCAATTTTGGAACACGCGTTGCCACAGCTTGTTCCTCAGCGAGGTCGCGAAGGCATCGGCTGCCTGTTGGCGGGCGGGACTTTCCGCTGCGATTGTTCCGTATAGGGATCGTCCGTGGCCAAGCGGATATTGATGGCGGTACTGTTGGCGCCTGTCCTGCTCCTTACCGGGCTGGGTAGCGCGACCGCAAAAGACGCCATCACCCGCCTTCGGCTCTGCGGCGCCTCGAGCTGTGTGACGGTGCGGGACATGACGACGCTGCAGATCCTGATGACTTACATCGGGGCATCGACCGCGCAACCGCCCTCCCCCGCTCCCTACTTCACGTTCACACCGATCCCGACGCGACAGTGGCCGAGCTCCTACCCTCGCTATGTCTACGCGCCAGCGGCCAAACTGGTCCGGATCCGATATCCCCCAAGCCCCGCCAGGTGGGGGAGCGTCGGCGAAGCCGCTCCGGTACTCCGGCACCTGACGGCCGGCATGCGCCCATACGCGACACCAAGCGCTTGGCACGCCGTCGCAGTCACGCCGCAAGCGACCTCGCAGATCCTGCTCCCACAAACTGGCTTGGCGACGGAGTCCTGCGCGGAGGCGGTCTACACAACTCCTGCGGACGCTCGGCCTAAACCCGTGCACGCAGTCAGGATCGGACCTGCCGTGTTCAACTCGCTGGCACACCTCACGGGCGCGGGCGGGATAGACAAACCATCGACGAGCTTGCCGTACTACACGGTCAAATCGCCGCTAACGATCCTCGCGCGGCCAGGGCGCGGTGTGATCATCACGCTCATCGGCGGAGCGAAGAACGCCGCGCTCGTCTACAGCCACAGCTGGCTGCAGCGCCTGGCGGCCTGGCACTACGACTTCTCGCAGGTGCCTCGAAGCATCCGAGTGACGCTTTGCCGAGACGCAAAATCGAAGCTGCCGCTCAACACGCAATACGCCGGAGGCCTCCTCCTCCGCAAGCTCGGCTGCATCACGATCCAAGTTCGGGTCATTCGCGAGACACGGGCGCGTAGGGCCCGCGTCCCAATCGGTGTGCTCCATTGCTGAGCCGCACGACCACTACCGGCTAACGCGGAGTATGCGGGCGGGACGCCTTTGCTTCCAACGCTCGCCCGGTTGTGCGGTCGTGAAGAATGCGCCAGCAGGCGGTGAGCAGCGTTTACACCAAAACCCGATCGTGTAGTCACCGGGCGGCACGCGCGGAACGACGAAGGTCAACCTCGCCACCGCTGGATGGGTGAGACGGAGCGGTCCGAGGGTCACGATGCGCGGGTTCCGCGGCGGACCGGTAGGCCGCTGCACCCGTGACGAGCGCGCCAAGGCCATGGGAACGAGGTAGACGCGGACACCGGAGAACGGCGCGTAGCGACCCGCCGAAGACACCGTGACCCGCTCCCCCCAAAGCGCCCGCGGCGAAGGAAACAAGAGGCCGAGGTCCGCGCCGGCGATGCTCGGAATGACCAGGGCCACGCCAAGCGCCACCAGCATCGCAACGGAGATCGAGAGCAAACGTCGGCATCGCATGACCCGCACAAGCTACGTTCCATGGGAGGCGACGAGTCCGGCCGTCCTCGGCGCGCGGAAGCGATATCAGCCGCGTTCTCCTCAGGGCCGATACTTACCGCGAGTGCTCAACACCTTTCGAATCGCAGCCCTAGCCATCGGCCTCACCGCCGCCGGCTCGGCTTGCGGGAGCTCGACGCATGTTCGGGCCTACGTTCCAGTGCTCAAGCCGAAGGCGTCCTTCCTTGCCTTCCAGCCGCAGCGCCTAATCGTCGCAGGCGACGGGTCGGAGCTGCTCACGCGCATCCGCTACCAGAACTACGGCGACCCACAGACTGAAGCGAGCGGAACGCTGCTCGTCGACGACTGCGTTAACTCATGCGCGGGAGGCACTTTCCATCCCGTGAGGGCGAGCCTGCGCTTCGGCGGTCGAGTGACCTGCCACGGGAAGCCTGTCTATACGAAGTTGAAGATCGACGCACCCGGCGCACCCCGATTCAACAGCTTCCGCCATCAGTCGATCGGCCTCGACTACATGGCCGCGCTGTGTGAGCCCGGTACGCGCAAGCGAGGGCCCGACGCGCGGACGTGGCTCGCGACGGTTAGGCGCCCCGAGCGTGCGCCGTCCGTCGCCGCACGAGCGCGCCGCGATCGCTACTGCAGTCAGGGCGGTTTGGGCGTACGAATCCTCCGGCCGGCCGACCTGGGCCAAACCGGCCTTGTACCGCGACGCCCTCCTCCCGACAGATCTTCACCCGAAGGTCGTCAGCATCAGGGTGTCCCGAACAGATCCGATTTGCAAGCGCGGCGGTCGAGTTGTGGAACGCACGCGGACGCTGGAGACCCGGCACTGCCGTCGTCGTCTTCAAATGGGTCGGACACAGGACAGAGAACTTCCTTCGCCCGTGGGACTTGCTTGCCGGTCCTGCGACGACATTTCCTCTTGCTTGCACCGCCGCCACACCGAAGGGAATCCGCGATCTGCTCTGTCCGGACGCCTGGGCGATCCTCGGCTATCGCGCGCGCCCGATCCGACCTGCGACCACGTATTCATTCCCCCTTCGGTCCGACAATCTCCACACACTCGACTGGCGAAACGTGTCGGTCCCGGGTGCGGTCTGCGGAACGGCGCGACCAGTCGAACTCCACCACGGCGACGCCTTCGTCCACTCGCTCCTCCAGCCCTGGTGGTCGGTGATTGTCGTCAGCACGGGATGGCACGCCGTTTCCTACGGTGACCTCAACGGTGACGGCCACGACGAAGCCGCCATCGACGTCGTCTGCAACAACGACGGGGGAATGGCCGCGGGCCAGCTCGCCTTCGCGAGCGTGATCTTCACCGCCCAAAAGCACTCGCTGCGCGTGCTCGGCATCATCGCGCCGCGCCAACCGATAAAGGCAACCGCAATGCACGTCCCGATTCTCGGCCTGGTCGAGATCCACCGCGGCAAACTGATCGCACACGAAGCCTGGTATGGCCCAAACGACGGCACCTGCTGCGCCTCCGGCGTCGCGAAGACGATCTGGACCTTCGAGAACGCACGACTTCGAGTGAGCCGCACAATCGTCGAGCGCAGACCATCGCGATAAGCCTCCGGCTCCCGACAACCGGACCCTACGATCGCACCGCACTCCCGCCACCCCGGCGCGTGTGGGTGCCGGAAACTGAGATCGCCTGCCGCGAGCTTGGCCTTGCGCGCTGCAGGCGGGCCGCGGCTTGTGCTGCGTCTGTAGGGTCAGCGGTCGAGGTGGGTCGTTCTCGGGGCGTGGTGTTGTCGTTTCTGTACTGGGTGCTGCGGCGGCTGCTGGAGCTGTTTGTGCTGCGGATGCGCTCGGAACGCGAGAAGGAGATCGAGATCCTCGTCCTGCGCCACCAGCTGCATGTGCTGGAGCGCCAGGTCGCTCGTCCGCAGCTTCGTCCGAGCGATCGGGCGCTGCTGGCCGCGTTCAGTCGGGCGCTGCCGCGGCGAGCGTGGGCGTCGTTCCTGGTGACGCCGGCGACGCTACTGCGCTGGCATCGGGAGCTGGTAGCGCGCCGCTGGACGTATCCGGGTCGTCGCCCGGGCCGTCCGGCGACCTCGGATGATGTGCGTGCGTTGGTGGTGCGGCTGGCGCGGGAGAATCCGGGCTGGGGATACCGGCGCATCCAAGGCGAACTGGTCGGGCTGGGCGTCTCGCTCGCTGCCAGCACCGTCTGGGAAATCCTTCGGCGCGAGGGGATCGAACCTGCGCCGCGGCGACTCGAATCCAGCTGGGCCGAGTTTTTGCGCCGGCAGGCGGCGAGCATCCTCGAGTGCGACTTCCTCACCGTCGACACCGTCTTCCTAAAACGCTTCTACATCCTGTTCTTCATCGAGCTTGCAAGCCGGCGCGTCCATCTCGCCGGGATCACCGCTAATCCCGATGGTGCCTGGGTGACCCAGCAAGCACGCAACCTGCTAATGCGATTCGACGACGACGGGGTGCAGGTGCGCTTCCTGATCCGCGACCGCGACGCCAAGTTCACGCGCGACTTTGACGAGATCTTCCGCTCCCAAGGCATTCGCATCATCAAGGCGCCCGTGCGAGCGCCGCGCGCACGTGCGCATGCCGAGCGCTGGGTCTCAAGCCTGCGCCGCGAATGCCTCGACCGGCTCCTGATCCTCGGCCGCCGCCACCTCGAGAGCATCGTTCACATCTACGTGAAGCACTACAACGAGCACAGGCCGCACCGCTCGCTCTCCCAGCATCCGCCGCTCGAAAAGCCGCCGCCGATTGGCGAATCGGCGCCGAGCCGTCAACAGCTTCCGCTCGATCGCCTGCGCCGTCGCGACCGCCTCGGCGGGCTGCTCCACGAATACGAACTCGCCGCGTAGCCGGTCGCGCCACTCGCCGCCCGGTGACCGAGGTCGCTCGGACCTTCGGCCCGCGGCGCAAGCTCGCACTCCGCGGTACTCGCCGACCAGAGCGCTCGCTCTCAAACCGAGGTGGACCATTCGCTCGAGATCGAGCTCGGCTGTGACGCGAGGGAAACCGAGTTTCCGGCACGCACACGCGAGGATCGCACGCCTTCGACCCGGGCGACGAGGTGCAAGTCTTGACGGAGACGTCGGACGCGCCTGCCCTGAGGCGGCTGTTCGAGGCACCGATACCGCGCGAGTCGGAGCAGTAGCGCGTGCGTGAGCGGCGATCGGAATCCCTCGAATGAGGGGCGCCTCGGTGTACGGCGCGGGCGATCCTTTCGGTGATGCGGCCCACAACGCTAATCCCGCGCCGTCAGGCGTTCCTCGCCGCGGGCGCCGTCAGCTACGCGGCTGTCTTCGGGCTGTTTCTGATCTTCGAGCGCCCCGGCCTCGGAATCGGGCACGGCTTCTATCTCGCCGTGATCTTCGTCTCGCTCGCCACGGGCCCCACGGTCGGCCTCGGCGCGGGCGTACTCGCGACCGTTCTGTATGCGATCGGAATCTGGATCAACCCACACGTCCCGGTCGGCTCGATCCCAACGCTCGCCACCTCGATTCGTGGCGTCACCTACATCGCCGTCGGCGTTGTCGTTGGCTGGTACGCCAGTCGTAACCGCACACTCAACCGGCGCCTGCTCGAGCTGACGAGCCAGTTGCGGATGCTCGCCGAGCGCGACGTGCTGACCGGTCTGCCAAACACGCGCGCTTTCGAGCCTGCAATCACCCGTCGCATCGACGAGGAAGAAACGTTTGCGCTCCTCGTGGCCGACGTCGACGGGCTCAAACGGATCAACGCCGCCAACGGCTACGACGAAGGGAACGATCTCTTGCGCAACGTTGCCGAGCGGCTCAACCATAAGCTTCCCCCGCACAGCGATATCGCTCGCGTGGGAGACGACGAGTTCGCGATATTGATCCCCTGCACGAGAGCCGAGGAAGCGGCGAACTACGCAACCCAACTGCAGGCGTACCTCGACCTGGAAGACAGCCGCGTCACCTTCGGCTGGGCCATGCACCCCCGCGAAGGGACGAATGCGCTCGCTCTCTACCGCGTCGCGGGTGAACGGCTCTACGCACGCAAGCTCATGCGCGGCCAACGACGCGGAACCCTGGAGCTCATTGAGCCCCCGCTAGCCCCAGAGGTCCTAAACTAACCCGCCGCCTCACTCGCGGACCCGCTCGCCACTGGGCACGTCGAGAAGCAGCTCCCGAGCAAAGCAACAGCGTCGCACGGCCCCGTGCGGCTGACGCTGGGCGGAGTGTCCGCACACGTTCAGAGCGGGACCGGCCGTTGGTTGCTGGACGATGCGGTCGAGGATGACCGCCTCCGCGTCGAGCGCGCCGAACGCGTTCGAGCTTGTTTGGCCTTGCGAGGCATCGCAATTGAGTCTTGTGGGTCGAAGCGCCCTAGAGCGCTGGCCGAGCCGGGAAGAGACCGGTTGAGATCACGAGCGTGCCCACTTCCACTTCGACCGCCAGGATCGTCGTCGCGGAAATGGTTAAAAGAGCGACGGCCGGACGCAGAGAACGCCTTTCCTATTGCTTGATCTCCGCCAGCGCGGCAAAGAGGTGGCTGCGTTCGTCGCCGAGCGCCCGAACGGCTTTCGCGAGCCGGCGCTCGCCGGTGGGTGTGAGCTGGACCGCGATACCTCGTGGTCGCGTGCGGTCGAGGTCGCGGCGCACGAATCCGCGTTCCTCGGTTCTGAGCACGAGTTCGGTGACGGTGCTTTTGCCAAGCTGAAGCCGCTCCTCGAGCTCGGGTAACCCAGCGTTGCCGCTCCCGGTGCGGGCGGTCTTGATCATCAGGAGCAGCTGATAGCTGCGAGGAGTCAAGCCGTGCGCACGCTCGACGAGCTCGCTCCGGCGTTGAAAGATGCGTAGCGCCTCCCGCAGTGACGCGGCCTCGGCGTACTCCCTATCCGTCGGGCCGGCATCCCTCTCTCTCGATCGTGCGTTCTCGCGATGTTTGGGCATCTCGCTCCCAGGTTATGAGTAATTCGGATCCCGATTAGTTTCGTGATACGATCATCGGCGTGATACGAAACTACCACGTTTAATGGAGGAGTACAACATGGAGAATCAGGCAGGCCTGACGCGGAGCTCGAAACTCATCCGCTCGCTCTGGGGAGGGATGCTGCTGGTGGCAGTCGCTGCCGCACTGCTCGTCCCCTCGAGCGGCTCCGCGCGATCACAGACCCCGCCCAAGAACACGGGCCAGCCGACGATCTCCGGTTCCGCTGTTCAGGGGAGTACGCTGACCACCTCGAACGGGAACTGGTCGGGGACGCCTCCGTTCACGTTCGAGTATCGCTGGTTGCGCTGTGACACGGGCGGCGGCGGCGTCAACGGCGTCAACTGCGCCAACATTTCCGGCGAGACGAGGAAGAGCTACGTGCTGACAGGCGCGGACGTCGGGCACCGGATCCGCTCGCGCGTGATCGCCACGAACAAGGACGGAACGGCAAGCTTCAACTCGAACGCGACCAGCGTGGTCAAAGCCAACGCTGGCCCGCCGAAGAATGCGCAACCGCCCACGATCTCGGGCACTCCGGCTGAGAACAACACCCTGACCGCGAACAAGGGCAGCTGGACCGGCGCCCAGACGATCAGCTACACGTACCAGTGGCGCCGCTGCGACACAAACGGCGGCAGCTGCTCCTCGATCAGCGGCGCGACCGCAAGCACCTACCTGCTCAAATCGGTCGACGTCGCCACCACACTCCGCGTCCGCGTCACCGCGAAAAACGGTCAGGGCTCGGCGACCGCGGCTTCAGCGCCGACGGCCGTGATCACGAAAGCAAGCCCGCCCCCCGGGTCGGCGATCTCGATCAACGACGTCACGCTCCCCAACCGGCTGATCATCGACCACTACTCATTCCAGCCCAACCGCCTCCGCAAGCACGGCCAGCTGATCGCACGCTTCCACGTCTCCGACAGCCGCAACCACTCCGTCATCGGCGCGCTCGTCTTCGTCGAAGGAGTCCCAGAAGGGCAGGTAGCCCCAAGGCATATCGAGCAGCCCACCGGCCCCGACGGCTACGCCACCTTCGTCCTGCGCGCCACCTCCCGACTACAGACCCGCGCCAGCAACATCTACGTCTTCTTCCTCCGCGCCCGCAAACCAGGCGAAAACCCACTCGGCGGCATCACCGCCCGCCGCCTCGTCGGCCTCCCCCTCGGCTAGCCGCGACTCGCTAGCCGCGACTCGTCGTAACGACGGCTAAAGCCGCCAGCAAACCCGCTGGCGGCGTTCGCGTGGTTTTCGAACAGCTCGAAGTAACTTACAGCACATGGCCTCCGTGCGCGTCCCCGATGAGTGCCCTGACTCCTATGCGGCCGCCTCCATGTTCTTGGTGACGACCTCCACCGTCTTCGCAAGCTCCTCGGTCGGATGGAACTCCACGAGCTCCGTACCGGCGAAGAGGGAAGGGGAATGCCCGGGCGGTGCGTGGTACGCGTTGCCCACCTCATACGTCTCGGAATGGCCGTCCGCGCAGGTGAACATCACCTTCCGCCGGACTATGTACCCCAGTGCGGGCACTGGCAGCGGTCGTCGGGGAGGCCGGCGACGAAGGATGCCCGGTCGACGTCGGCCATGTGCTTCTCTACGACCCGGGAAGGAGACGTGCGGGG
>JBASRJ010000159.1:0-5218 GCA_049273785.1 Gaiellaceae bacterium
GAGGGGGTCGACGGTTCGAGTCCGTCAGAGGGCTCTGCGAAAGTCCCGCAAATCGGGAGTTTTTCTCTTGCCGCGACTTGCACGATCAGCAACGTGCACCGGGTATGGAGCCGATTATGGAGCTTTCAGATCTCGAAGCCGCGTAGGCGGAGTCGCGCGAAAGGGGTCCGAGCTATCGTCGAAGGGCGGCCGAGTCTTGGATGATCGCGTCTGCCGCGAGCGAGCCGGATCAGGTCGTGAGGGAGCAGCTAAGCGAAGCCGCCGCCGCTACCGGCGATCGCAGACCAGCCGCTCTTGCTCCGGAGAATCGCCGGGTGCCGACCGTCTTCGGGTCAAGAACAGAACGGCCGCGATCTCTTTGTCCGTGCGCCCCTCCGCGGCAAGCTCAGCGATGCGCTGCTCCGTCTAGCCCGCCACGCAATGGTGGCGGGTAGTCGGGCGAGGAGATAGACGTCCTTCTCCGGGTAGCGCGTCGACTTCGTGCCGCGCACGATCTCACCGTCCACGTTCCGCTGGCAGACGTGGACGTACTGACGGTTGTGGAACGGTCTCTGGGCAAACCGGTGCCGGCGATACGCCGGGCACCGGCACGCTCGTTCACCGGTTTGAGCAGGGATCCGTCGTCGACACGCGGTCGGCATCGCCCGGATGACTGTCCGGCAAGATCTCCGTGATCGTCCACTTCGCCGCGTTATTCGCCTCGGCGATCACCGGTTGCCCGGGCGTCTCGACATACGTATCGCCTGGCCCGACGACAGTCGGGTTACACGTGTTCTGTGTGATCTTCAGGTAACCCTCCTGTACCTGAACGATCACCGGACCAGGGTGAATGTGCCAGCCCGAGTTGAAGCCGCCGTCGGTCGAGATACGGGCGATCCGCTCGCGGACAACATTCGTGTCGGATACCAGGGTCGTCGTCGTGGCGGCGATTGCGATGCCGGCGCCGATCCCACCTCCGACCACAAACGCGACGAGAACAGCCCACTTCTTCGAACGCAGCCTGTGCATTGCTACTCCTCTCTCCCCGCTGACACAGCTATTTGCGGGGCTCGCTGGGTCCGATAGCTAGCTCGGCGTTCCTAGGAGCGCCGCATGACAATCTGCCCGCTGAGCATGGTCTCAAAGCAGGCGGTGCCACCAAAAGCGAACAGGGTCCACTGGCCTACCCCTGCTCCTCCAAAGTGCAGAATCGTCACGCTGAACGACACGGCGGAAGGATGGCCACCTGGAAAGCCGACGACCTTACCGACGACGTTCAGGGTGATGCTGCCGTCGAGGTTCCCTTCCCAGCTCGTAACTTCGCCGAAGATGTTCCCCGGAGAGGTGCTACCGAACTGGTCAACACAATTTACGTGCCCCTGGGCCGTGCCGTCGGAATAGAGCGTGGCGCGAATTCCGAACGAGGTGGTCCCTGCCAAACCGAAATCGCTTCGGCTGGGGTCCATGATGGCCGTGCCCCCGCCAGTGATAGTCGCCACGACCGTGGCGGTCTCGGCAGCGGCAGGTTGCACGACGGCGAGCATCGCAACTGCTAGCGAAATCGCGGCTATGAGAATCACAAGTTTCTTCATGTCCTCACTTCCTTTCCCCTTTTCGGTTGTCTCTCCAAGGTCTGGACGACGCGGCCAGGGCCGTTGGTGGCGATTGAACGAAGTCGCTGCCGACCGACAGGTCTTTGCGACAAGAGATCACTCC
Source organism: Gaiellaceae bacterium (assembly GCA_049273785.1). Taxonomy (GTDB): domain Bacteria; phylum Actinomycetota; class Thermoleophilia; order Gaiellales; family Gaiellaceae; genus 3-1-20CM-4-69-9. The sequence continues at coordinate 1,696 of JBASRJ010000159.1, forward strand.
GACGATGAGCTTCTTTATCTCAACCCTCCTTGAGTGGCGGCTGCGACCCCCATGCCCGCAACCGCGAGCGCACTCAGCGCCGCGAGGGCCAGGACCAACCTGACGCGCATGATCTTCACTCCTCCCTCAGGCCTCGGCTCCGCTCGGAGCCGCGGCGGTCGAGACCGCCATGTGCAGGACGGGGTGGAGCGCCCGGCCGTCCGCGGCGAGGCCGCACATCGCCGCCGCGCCCGAGCGCGCCGGATCGAACAGCCACCCCTCGAGGACGATCCCCACCGTGTCTGCGTCGCGGACGAGCGCGAGGTTGCTCACGCCGAGCCGTGCGAGCTGGGCGACCTGCTCCGGACGCACGGAGAACTCCGCGTCCGAGGCCTCCAGCAGGACCACCATCATCGCCACGCTCCGCTCCTTCGGTTGCGGAACAGTCCGTGGCGAAGCTAGGCCGGAGCCACCTCCCGGATCATCGGGGAGCTCCCTCGACTTTCAGCTCGGCTGCCTTCGCGGCGAGCTCGGCGCGATTCCGGACGCCCACCTTCCTCAGCACGTTCGACACGTGCCGCTCGACCGTCTTGCGGGAGAGGAAGAGCTCCTGCGCGATCTCCGGGTTGCTCGCGCCGCCCGCGATCAGCGAGACGATTGCCTGCTCGCGCTCGGTCAGCCTCTCCGCGGCTTCGCCACGGCGCCACGTGCGGACGCCGAGCACACGCAGCTCCTTCTCGGCGGACTGCTGCTCCGTCAACGCGCCCAATTCGGCTGCCTCGGTCGCCACGGCTCGAAGCAACTCCACCGCCCGTTCGGGGTCGCCCGGACCGATGGTTCTCCCGAGGTCGATCTGCGTCCACAGGCGATCGGTGACGAGGCCGATGCGCTCGGCGTCGTCGATCGCGGACTCGAGGAGTGGGATCGCCGCGCCGTTCCCGTTGCGTGCGAGCAGACCCTGGACTCGCCGGTGCAGCACACGGTCACGTGGCTGAGGCCTTTGCTGCAGTCGCTCCCACTCCTCGAGCGACCGCGCCGCGTCGTCGGAGCGGCCGACGCGGGCAAACGCCTCGGCTGCGGCGAGGCTAACCGCTTTACGACAACTCGGGCACGCTGCGGCGAAGGCGCACCGGGTTGCTTCCGCGACCTGTGCGACCACTTCGGCCTCGACTTCGCGACCGCCGGCGAGCCCCAGCCATAGAGCCGCCTCCTGGTGGTACTCGATGCTCGCGTGCGTGCTCGCCGCTCGCCCTGCGTCGAGGAGACACGTGACGGCCCGCCGCCATTCGCCGCGGTGAAAGGAGATCCTGACGCCGAGACGCGAGATCGGATGGCGCGCACGCGCGTCGTCGCCGACGCGCTCGGCGAGCTCGATCGCCTCAGCGACGACGTCTTCGGCTTCGACGATTCGAGCTTGTTGCTCGAGCACTGTGCCCAGCCAGTAGGCGGCGTCGATCGTCAGCTGCGGCAGGACGCGCCGGTGAGCTTCCTCCCAGACATGCCGCAGGCGCTCCTCGGCCTCGTCGAGGCGGGCGGCTCTGCGGAGAGCCCGGCCGAGGTCTACGGATGCTTTCAGATATGCGTCTTCGTCGAATCCGCGGACAACGCTGGCTCGAGCCTGCGCCGTTCGGAGGAGACCTTCGACGTCGTCGTCCTGGTGCGCCGCGTCGTACTCGACTCGCAGAGCCTCGGCGTAGGCGCGCCGCGCGCGAGCGTCGAGTGCATCGACCCCGCCCGCTTCATCCGCCAAGGCGTGCGCACGGTGGGCCACCTCGTACGCGCGTCCCCGGCCCGGTGCGCGGTCACTCGTCTGTGTCCAGAGCTCGAGTGTCGCCGCTTGAGTCGCGCGCTCGAGCTCGAAGAGCTCGTCGACGTCACCGGTAGTGGCCGACCGCTCCAGGTAGGCCCATGCGGCCTCACGCTGGTCGAGTGCTGCGGCGGATCTCGATGCGGCCAGCAGCGCGGCGCCGCGCTCGCGCTGATCGGCGGCGAGCTCGGCGATCCGAGTCCAGCGGTCGACGGCGGCCGCGTGGTTCCCGAGCTCCGCCGCCAGGGCCGCGACCCTGGCGTGGAGCGTCGATGTGCCCGAGTCGGCTCGATCGCTTCCGTCTGCGATTTCCTCGAGGAGCGCCAGACCCTCCTCGCCGAGGAGGGTGCGCCGCGGAACGCTTGCGACCCGGAGCGCGAGCTCGACCGCTGGCTGGGAAGCGGCATGACGATGTGTCAGCGCCTCGCGCAGGCCGGTGAGGTCGTCGCCAGCAGCCGACTCGAGCCAGTCGGCGAGACGACCATGGAGCGATCGTCGTGTCGCCTCGGGAACGTCCCGGTATGCGGCCTCACGCACCAGGTCATGTCCGAGCCGGACTCCGGTCGGGCTCTCGACCGCCACGCCACGGCCGACCACCTCTGCGGCTGCATGCTCCAAGCGCTCCGGCGCCCAGCCCTGCAGCGCCGCCGCGTCCGTCAGCGTGAGCGGACGCGCAGCGACCGCGAGCAGCGCCACGAGTGCGCCCGCATCGGCCCCGCCACCGCGTAGCCGAGCGGTCACGAGCTGAGCGGCGTCGGCGTCCCCGCCCGCCGTGCGTACGAGCGCCTCGAGCCAGAACGGCGATCCTTCCGCCCGCGCCGTGACGCTCTTCGCTACCTCGCTATCGAGCTCAGGTGCGAGTGATGCGACGAGCTCCTGCGACTCCTCGGGCGACAGCGGGCCGAGCGCGACTTCGGTCATGCAATCCGGCGGGAGTAGGTGTCGCAGGGCGGCGGAGAACGTGCCCGCCTGTCCGGACGGCCGCGCGGCGGCGACCAGCACGAGCCCTTGGCCGGCCGCCTGGGCAGCTCGAACGAGGTAGTGGCAGAGCGCCAGCGAGAGCTCGTCGACCCATTGCAGGTCGTCCACGAGCACGAGGGACGGCTCGAGCGGTTCGACGGCCCGATGGGCCGCCTCGAACACGCGCATCGGCTCGAGCCGGTCACTGTCCTCGAAGACGATCGCGGCCAAGCGACGTCCGGCGACCGAGCGACGGCTGATCGTCTGCAGAAAGGGCGTCGCAGACGACAGCGGTATCTGGCGCTCGGGCTCGTAGCCGATCACTCGGAAGCAATGCTCCAGCGCCGCTCGCTCGGACAGTTCGTCGAGGAGGCGTGTCTTCCCGGTCCCGGGGTCGCCGACGACCACGGCAGCGGCCGGCGCATCGTCGGCTGCCGCCACGAGATCCTCGAGGATGCGGAGCTCCTGATCCCTCCCGACGAACGCAGACATGCTCCCAGCCTAGAACGGCGGCGCGTGCGCGCCTAGGAAGGCTCGGAACCGGGCTCAGGCCCGACCGTCAGCTTGTGCGCGAGTCCTTCGGCGAGCTCTCAGCGCGGCGTCAGCAACCAGTAGGTGACGTATCGACGCACCTTGGCCCTCGCCGTCGCATCGAAGAGGGCGCTCCCGATGAGAAAGATGCTTGTGCTCCTCTGCGGCGCCGGCGCACTCGCGTTTGCGACGGTCGCATTGGCCGGTTACTTCAACGGCCCGCTGCCGCCGAACCATCACATCCAC
>JBASRJ010000174.1:0-12558 GCA_049273785.1 Gaiellaceae bacterium
GGACCGGCGCCGGCCGGGATAGCCAGCTCGAACCTCTCGGCGAGCGCGACGATCGCGGCCCAGTCGACGTCGTCGTGACCTTCGTACAGGTGAGCCTCGATCTGGAACTGGGGTGACGTGCAGCGAACCTCGCGGCCGCCGATCGTTCCCGTCGACTCGAGCGCATCGCGCGGCCAGAGCGCACGGCTGCCGCCGACCTGGGGCTGCCAGCCGTTCCCATCCGCGTCGAGCTCCAGCGGATGGAAGTCGAGCTCGCGCCCGCGGGCGTCGCGCAGGACGTACGCCGACGGCCACTGGTCCTCGTAGACGTGCCGGAACTCGGGCAGAACTGTTCGCAGCCGCCCGATGTCCTCCGCGCGGACTGCGAAGTCGAGATCGTTGTGCGGCCGCGTCTTGCGTCCCAGGAGCACATCGACGCCCCAGCCGCCGTCGATCCACCACTCGACGTCCGCAGCGTCGAGCCGGTCGAGGATCTCGAGGACGTCCGCGACGGTCAACTACGCGGCGGCCAGCCGCGCTGCCGCGACCGCGTCGGCTGCGGCAGCCGTGCTGATGCTTTCGGCCTCAGCGCGACGGTAGATCTCCGTCAGCGTGTCGCCGATGCGAGCGACGGCTGCATCGACCTCGCCGGTGCTCCACCCCAATGATTCGAGCCCGACGATTGCGATTGCGCCGCCGGCGTTGATGACGTAATCGGGCGCGTACAGGATCCCGCGTGCGCGAAGCGACTCGGCAGCCTCCATCTGCGCGAGCTGGTTGTTCGCAGAGCCGGCGACGATGCGGCACCGGAGCTGGGGGACGGTGTCGACGCTCAACGTCCCGCCCATCGCGCAGGGCGTGTAGACGTCGCACTCGGTCGCGAGCGCCCCATCGGCCGGGACCGTCGTGCCTCCAGCCGCCGTGGCGACAGCTCCAGCCCGCTCTGCGTCGACGTCGGCGACACACACGACCGCGCCGTCGCGGCCGAGCAGGACCGCAAGTGGAGCGCCGACGCTGCCCGCTCCTTGGACGAGCACCGTGCGCCCGTCGACCTCGCTGGAGCCGAACACATCCGCGAGGCTCGCGCGGATCCCGTGGTAGACGCCGATCGCCGTGTGCGGCCCCGGATTCCCCGCGCCTCCCTTCGACTCCGACCGTCCGAAGACGTGTTCCGTCCGCTCGGAAATGACGTCCATGTCGAGCTCGCCCGTGTTGATGTCCGAGCTCGTGAGGAAGTTGCCGCCGAGCGAGGCCACTAGGTCGCCGTACCGGAGCAGCAGCGCGCGCCGTTCGTCGCCCTCCGGAATCTTCCGAACCGCGAGCACGGCCTTCCCGCCGCCGAGCTCGAGGCCCGCGACGGCCAGCTTCGCGGTCATGCCGGCCGACAGGCGCATCGCGTCCGCGAGGCCGTCGGCGGGAGTGTCGTACACCTTCATGCGCGTGCCACCACCGGCGGGGCCGCGGCGGGTGGAATGGAGGCAGATGAAGATCCATGCGCCGCTTTCCGAGTCGCGACGGATCACCACCTGCTCGCCGTCCCACCGTTCGAGCAGCTCCTCGAACGTCGGCACGGGCTCAATTATGCGTTTCGAACGCGGCGCTCGGCGTAGTTCACTCGCTCGAACGGCCAGTCCGACGCGAGCCAGTCGGTCACGGCTTGCCAGAGCGAGAAGTCCAACTCGGCGTGGCTTGCACGCACCCACGACAGCACCTTCGCGTCGTGCACGTCGGCGCGGTGCGGGTAGATGTAGACGCAGCCGATGACCTCATTGCCGTCCGGCTCGAGCACCGTGTACGTGAAGCCGGTTCGGTTCGCGAAGTCGTCCGCGTGACGTTCGAGATCGCGATGGTTCTCCTGGAGTGTCATCTCGCGGGGCCAACGACCGTCCTCCCAGCCCGGCGTCGAACGGATGTGCTCCTTGGACGACGACCACGCCTCGTAATCCCGGTCGTTGTGTTCCGGACCGAGCGGCTCGAGCGTGAAGAGCGGCGTCACGAGCCCGCTCGGCACGATGAATTCGAGTGGAACGAACGGCGCCTCCGCCATCAGCCGAGCCTACCGGGGTACCCTCGACGAGGTGGCCGAGCCCCGCGACAACACACCGATGACGGAGGAGCAGCTTCGCGCAACCGTCGTCGGTGAGCTGCGACCGCTCGGCGGGCCGATCGTCATCGTCGACTACGACCCGGAGTGGCCGCTTCGCTTTCGACGGGAGGAAGAGAAGATCCGCGCGGCGCTCGGCGATACGGCGCTGCAGATCGAGCATGCCGGGTCGACGTCGGTGCCGGGCCTCGCCGCCAAGCCGATCATCGACATCGTGCTCGCCGTCGCCGACTCGGCCGACGAGGACGCCTATGTTCCTGCGCTCGAGGCCGCGGGCTACGTGCTTCGCGTCCGGGAACCCGAGTGGTTCGAGCACCGGATGTTCAGGGAGCGGGACACGAACGTGAACCTCCACGTGCTCTCGCGCGGCTGCGAGGAGATCGACCGGATGCTGGTGTTCCGCGACTGGCTGCGCGCGAACGAATCAGATCGGGTTCTCTACGAGCGAACGAAGCGTGAGCTCTCACAGAAGAACTGGAAGTACGGGCAGAACTACGCGGACGCGAAGACGGCCGTGGTCGCGGAGATCATGGCGAGGGCCGGCTCTCCGCGAGCCGAGCAGTAAGCGCGTCGCGGCCGCGCGACGTCAGAGCCACCTCCGACCCGTTCACGACCTGGACGAGGCCGTCGGTGAGGGCGTCGTCCCAGGCCGGATGGCGAGGGCAGTTGCTCCGCCAGGCCTCGATCGTCTCGTTGTAGGTCCGCGGGCGATCCGAGATCCAGGCGAGCAGCTCGAGCGTCAGTGGGTGCACGGAATCACGTATCGGTCGCCTCAGATCGTACGGGCGGCCGGCGCCGGCAGGCTCATCTCAGCGATACTTTCCGAAATGAAGCGAGCCGCCGATCCCTACCGCGACCACGACGTGATCGACTCGCAGGCGCCCCGGTTCAACCAGGCCACGATCGGCGTGCTGTCTGCCCTCGCCGTCGCGACTGGCTGGTGGTGGCTGCTCGGGATCCTCGCGGCGCAGCTTCTGGTGGGGCTGACGCTCGGCCGGCGGTTCTGTCTGCCGTGCGTCGCGTACTTCGAGCTCGCGCAGCCGCGGTTCGGTGAGGGACCGCTCGAGGATGCACGTCCGCCGCGGTTCGCCAACCTCGTCGGCGCGGTGGTCCTGACTGCTGCGACGGCGGCGTATGCGACCGGCTCTGCGACCGCGGGCGCGGTCCTCGGCGGGCTCGTCGCCGGGCTCGCATTGCTGGCCGCCGTGACGGGCTTCTGCACCGGCTGCGAGGCGTACAAGCTGGGCTCGCTCCTGCTCGGGCGGCCGTTCGTCTCCTGTCCGCTGCCCCCGCAGCCCGCGACGCGAACCCACTGACCCGCCGTGGATGAAGCTCGCTGGTGGGCGGCGCGACGCGCGCAGAGTCAAAAGCCGGCGACGTATCGCTGCCCGTTCTGCGACCAGCTACTGCACGCGATGAGCGAGCACGTGGTCATCGCTCCCGAGGGAGACGCGAACCGCCGCCGCCACGCCCACACGGAGTGCGTCGCCGCGGCGCGAGCAAACGGCACGTTCGAGACCTATGACGAGTGGCGCCGAAGGGCTAGTTCCACGTGACGCGCGGGCGCCGCGGCGCGCCTTCCAGCACCTGGTCTGCGATCCAGTTGACGGCCCAGATGACGACGACCGTTCCGACGTACGTCCAGAAGCCGTGGATGGAGAAGTTCGGCGTGATCCACGCCGCCAGCGCAAGCATCCCGATGTTGATCAGCAGGTAGAAGAAGCCGAGCGTGACGATGATCAGCGGCAGCGTCAGGATCGCGAGCAGCGGCTTGATCACCGTGTTCGCGATGCCGAGCACTGCGGCGCCAATCAAGTAGGCGGTCCAGCCGTGGATGCGCACGCCGTCCCAGAGGGCATTCGCGGCCCAGAGCGCGGCCGCGTTGATCGCCCAGGCGACCGCGAGACGTGGCACGAGTGCCATGCCGACAGTCTAAAGACCTCTACCGTCTCGGCGTCAGACGGTCTGCCAGGATGTCCGAGCAGTGTTCGCACGAGTTCACACGCTCGAGACCACACCTGAGCAGCACGACGAAGGCCTGCGCATCGTCACGGAGGAACTGATGCCGTGGCTTCGGGACAGCACGGGCTTCCGCGGCCTGATCAGGCTCGCAGACGCGGAGAGCGGGCGGGTGCTCACCGTGACGCTCTGGGCGACCGAGCAGAACATGCGCGACAGTGCGGCGGCGGCCGACCAACTGGCTGCACTCACAACCGCCGGAGCCGGCGTGACGCGCGTGGGGATGGATCAGTACAAGGTCAGCTTCTTCGACGTCCAGCTGTAGCGCGCTCGTTCGCTACGACCGGTGCACGCCCATCGTGATCGTCGCGGCGTATCCGGCGGCCGTCTTGCGGACAGTCACGAGCGACTTCTTGCCGCCGTTGCGGTAGACCGAGTCGGTCGCGTTGCGGACGTCACGTCCGGGACGGGTGGAATAGGGCGCGGCCCGATACGCGGCGTCCGTCACGGCGTCGGGAAAGTAGAGCTGCCCAGTATGCACGACGTTGTCGCCGAGGTGGACCTTGACGTGGATGTGAACCGTGCGGCCCTGGTACCAGCCGGGATAGACCGTGCGGAACAGCGCGAGGCCGTTTGCATTCGTCCGCTGGATCCCGCGCATGAACGTGCGGTTCGCGGCTCCCTGTCCGAAGCCCGAGTAGACGCCGCCGGCGTCCGCGTGCCAGATGTCGACTGCTGCGCCTTTGATCACCTTGCAGGTGGATGCGTCGACCACGAAGGCTCGAAGCGCGAGCGGCGTTCCCGGTCGTCCCTCGGTTATGTTGCGGCGGACGTGCTCGTTCGCGATGTAATACGGCCCCTCCGTCTGCTCCGGGGTGAGCACGCACGTCACGGCGCCGGAGGCGACGCCGGCCGGCCCAGCGCCGTCCGACGTCGCAACCTTCCAGCTTCCCGCGCCGAGAGCCGCGGCGAGCACGCCGCCGACCCGAACGAGCGAGCTGCGGCGCGTGAACCTTGGCTCAGCCATGAGCCGACACTAGCGCCCGGCGATGAGAAAACGCTGAGAGCGAGCTGAGCATCCCAGCGGCGAGTGCAACGAGCGCGCCCTCGACGAACAGCGACGCCATCCCGAGCGGTTCGGTCCAGTTGCCGATGTCGTCCGCTCCTTGTGGGAGGCCCACCGTGCGAGAGAGCACGAACGCGAGGATCGCGCCGGACGACAGGAGTGCGGCACTCGCCCAGGCGCGCGGATCGCTGCTGCGGATCAGCGCGCCCGCGGCGGCGAGGCAGCCGACGATCAGTGCGACGTAGAGCCAGCCTTTGTACGGCGCGCTCTGGAACGTGCCGGGCGCGTCGAGCAGATGGATGAGCGCGACGCCGGAGAGGCCGACGACCGCGATGGCGCGGGCGATCGCGTCGCGGACAACGGTTGGTGCAAACGTGGTGCTGTGCATTCGAGACTCCTTTGCTGTAGCGGCTTGACCGCCCCAGCTTGCGCGCAGCCCCTGTGAGCCGGCTGAGAGCCGCCTAGGAGCCCGCGTAGAGCGGGAGGGAGATCTCGAACGTCGATCCCTGGCCGGCCTCCGAACGGACCGAGACCGCGCCTCCGTGCGCCTCGGCCACGGCCGAGACGATCGAGAGGCCGAGCCCGGCCCCACCCCTCGCGCGCGAGCGGGACGGATCCGCCCGGTAGAAGCGCTCGAAGACGCGCTCGGCTTCGACGTCCGCGATGCCGGGGCCGGAATCCTCCACGCGGATGAGTGCGCTGCCGTTCACCGCGCCGACCGTGACGTGCACGGGCGCGTCCGGAGGCGTATGCGCACGCGTGTTGCTGAGCAGGTTGTCGACGACCTGCCGCAACCGGAGCGGATCGCCGAGGACGACCGCAGGCTTGGCGTCGAGTGCAATCGAGCGATCGGGCTCCACCGTACGAGCGGTCTCGACGGCCTCGCCGACGAGGTCCGCCAGCTCGACACGCCTCCGCTCGAGCGGCAGCCCTTCGTCGAGTCGCGCGAGCAGCAGCAGGTCTTCGACGAGCATCGTCATCCGCGCGGATTCCCGGCTGATGCCGGTCATGGCCCGCTCGAGATCGTCGGGCCGCCGGTCGGCGCCGCGCTTGAACAGGTCCGCGTACGCGCGCACGGCGGCGAGCGGTGTTCGGAGCTCGTGCGACGCGTCAGCGACAAAGCGCCTGAGTTTCTGCTCGGACGCGTCCTTTGCCTTGAACGCGGACTCGATCTGCCCGAGCATCGCATTCAGGGCGAGTCCCAGCCGCCCAACCTCAGTCCGCGCTTCTGCGCGTTCCACACGGTGCGACAGATCGCCGTCGGCGATCGCCGCGGCGGTCCTGCCGATCGCGTCCAGAGGGCGGAGCCCGAGGCGCACTGCCCAGAGGCCGAGCACGGCGATCGCGATCAGGACCGCGCCGGTGACGAGCAGCTCGATCAGCGTCAGCCGGTGGAGCGTCCCGTCGACACCGCTCAGCGTCGTCGCGAGGATCAGCAGCGACGTCGAGCCGGGGTCGAGCGACGCGCGGACGCGATAGCGCACGTCGCCCTTGATCGACGGAACGGTGAGGTACCGGACCCGGTCCGGCGAGCCTCCGGACGGCGGCTTTAGCGAGATCGTCTTCGGCAACTTCGGCGGCGACGGGCGGGTGCCGGTCTGCGCGAACTCGGGCACCTGGTCGCTGAAGGTGATCTTCCCTGCGCTATTGCGGGTCTCGATGAACAACCCGGGCAGGGCACGGGTCAAATCCTGGAGCCGTGAAAGCGACGTCGATCCGGAGCTGCGCTGCGTGGGCGCGGCGCGGCCGCCAGAGGCCGACGGGCCGGTCCCGAGCAGCTCGGCCTCGGCCTCGCGGTGCGCGGACTCGAGCGAGCCGTCGGTGCGGTCGAAGAGGAACGAGCGCAGCGACGTGTACGTCGCGATGTCGGCGGCGACGAGCCCGACGGTCGCGAGCGCAAGCACCCCGAGAACGAGGCGGGCTCGCAGCGACAGGCGCCGCATCTAGCCCTTCCTGGCGTCGAGCATGTAACCCGCCTGGCGCACCGTCCTGATCAGCGGCGGCCCCGCGGCATCGAGCTTCTTGCGGAGGTAGCTGACGTACGTCTCGACCACGTTCGAGCTCCCGCCAAAGTCGTAGTGCCAGACGTTCTGAAGAATCTGCGTCTTCGACAGGACGCGTCGCGGATTGAGCAGGAAGAAACGCAGCAGCGAGAACTCGGTTCCGGTCAACGGGATCTGCTGCTTGCCTCGGAACACCTCGTGCCGCCCCTCATCTAGGACGAGATCGGCATACCGGAGCACGTCGCCGGGAAGCTCGCCGGCCGAACGGCGAAGAATCGCCTGCACACGCGCGACGACCTCCGCGAGGCTGAAGGGCTTCGTGACGTAGTCGTCACCGCCCGCGCGCAATGCCTCGACCTTGTTCTCGGTGGCGTCCTTCGCCGTGAGGAAGAGCACTGCGCTCTTGAAGCCTTGCGTTCGGAGCCGCCGGCCCACCTCGATCCCCTCGATGTCGGGCAGCATCCAGTCGAGGACGATCAGGTCGGGCTCGGCGCGCGCGACCGCCGCCAGAGCCTCCCGGCCGGACGTGGCCTCGTCGACCTCGTAGCCCTCGTAGCGGAGCGCCGTGGCCACAGCGTCGACGATCGAGGGCTCGTCGTCGACGACGAGGATCCGGTGCTCGGTCCCGCTCTCCGACTGCGTCGTTCCGTTCGCGCCCACGACAAGCATGGTGGCACGAATTCCTGTGAGTTCGCTGAGAATCTCGCACGGTCGCTCACAGGGGTTTCACACCGACCTTCTACGAACCTCTCAGCGCCCTTTCAGCCTCGTCTTAGGCGTCGCGAGGACGCTCGCTGGAGCACGTACGAAGGAGGTGATACACGTGAACATCGCCAAGAAATGGGTGCTCGCCCTCGTCCTCGTCGGCTCGATTGCCGGCGGCGCCCTGGGCGGGACATTGCTCCACTCGGCCTCGAGTAACGCTCAAACGAGCAGCACGACCTCGACAACGGCCAACGGCAGCTCCAGCAGCACACCGAGCGGCACGTTCAAGCCGAACGAGAACGCCACACACGAGGCCAACGAAAGCGCGCAGCGAGAAGCGCAGGAAGACGCCGGACAGTTCCCGACCGTCCCCTAGCCCGTTGCGCTGCGGGTGGGCCGGCGTCACGTCGGTCCGCCCGCACACCTCTCAGGACTTCGGAAGCGCGTGCACAGGGCGTTCCAAACCGCGGCTGGTTCCCTCGACGGGAACCCCACGAAAGGAGCGACCGATGCACCAGCACGAGAACCGATCCGCACGACGGATCCTCGTCGTCGCCAACGAGACCGTCGAGAGCCGCATCCTCCACGACGCGATCCGCGCCGACGTGGACCGGAACAACGCGGAGATCCTCGTCGTCGCACCCGCGCTGAACTCGCGCGTGCGGCATTGGGTCTCGGACGAGGACGAAGCTCGGCACGCCGCCAGGGCCCGCCTCTCCCGTTCGATCGCCCGGCTCGTTCGCGACGGCGTCGCCGCGAACGGCTGGGTCGGCGACGCCGACCCGATTCAGGCGATCGACGACGCGCTGCACTTCTTTCCCGCCGACCGCCTGATCATCGCCACCCATCCCGAGGGACGCTCGAACTGGCTGGCCCGGAGCCTCGTCGCTCGCGCGCGGCGCCGGTTCCGCTTGCCGATCCTCCACATCGTCGTCGACGCCGCGCGCCGCAGCGAGTACGTCGTCAAGGCCGCCTGATGACCGCTAGGCAGCCGGAAAACGCGCCGTCGTCAGTACGGTCTCGTCGGCGCAGATCGTCATCGCCTCGTAGCCGCGCAGCCGTGAGGTCCAGCGCGGGCCCGCGTGCGGGCCCATCGCGAAAGCCGCGGTCGCATAGGCGTCTGCGGTTGCAAGTTCCGGGCCGACGACGGTGACTGACAGGACGCCGGCCGGGGGGCGCCGGGTGTGCGGGTCGATGACATGGTCACCGCGCGCGTACGCACCCGACGTCGCGATCGCCAGGTCGTTCGCCTCGACGACGGCGGCGACCTCGAGCCGCTCACCCGGATGCTGGATGCCGACGTGCCAGCAGAGCTCCGGCACGGCACGTCCGGACACGCGCATGTCGCCGCCGGCGCTGACGGCGAAGTTCCGCAGGTCTGCCTCATGGAGCAGCTCCATCGCGCGGTCGACCGACCAGCCCTTGACGAGGCCCGAGGGGTCGAGCGTGCCGGTCGCGTTGGCATCGAAGTAGCCACGCGTCTCCTCGCGGAGCTGCTCGCAGCGGTCGAGCACGAGCCGAACGTCCTGATCCGTGTCCTCGAGCGCCAGCTCGCCGCGGCCGAGGCGGCTGATCTCGCTGTCGTCCTCGTAGGTGCTGAACGTCGCGTCGACGCGGCGGAACCAGTCGAACACCCGGTCGAGCACCGCCTCGTCGATCTCGTCGTCGCGGACATCGACGACGATCGGCATGCCCATGATGTGCTCGACGCGGCGGACGCCGGGAGGGGCGGCGACCGCGCTCACGCTCGCTTCGCCTTCAGGATCGCGGACTGGAGCGACTCGACGAAAGCGTTGCTGAGGTCGGTCGCGCCCGAGACCAGATCGACGCTCGCGCTCTGCGCCTGCAGCACCTCGCTGCGCAGGATCGGGATCGCGTTGGCGCTGATGTAGGAGGAACGGCTCGTGTGATTCGGGTAGACGGGGACCGTCACGGCGGTGATCCTCCGCGTCACTCTCTTCTTCGTCCCCGTGGTCGTCGTCGTCCTGCGAACGACTATCGCCACCTGGACGGTGCCCCAGCGGTCGACCTGGGCCGACGAGCCGGTGAACCTCTGGATGACGACCTTCTTCTTGGCGGTCGCCTTCCCCGCCGCGGTCGCGTCGACGACCGGCATGGCGATCACCGCCGCGGTCAGGAACGTCATGACAGCTTTTCGCATGGCTTCTCCTTCTCTCTCAGAGGGCAAACTTCTCGGTGTGGATGAATCGGGCGGGAACATCCGCGCGACGGACGTTTCGCTCGAGGACCTCCGTCATCGCAGGCGGCCCACAGACGTAGACCTGGCGCTCGGCGATGTCCGGGACGAGCTCGCGCAGATGGTCCGGAGACAGCAGCCCGCTGCCTTCGGGGGTCGCGTGATCGCCCACGACGAGCATGAGTGCGATGCCGCGCTCGTGCGCGAGCTGCTCGAGCTCTTCGCGGAAGATGAGGTCGGCCTCGCCGACGACGCGGTAGACGACGATCACGTCGCCGGACATGTCTTCCATTAGCGCGCGGATCGGTGTGATCCCGATGCCGCCGGCGATCAGAACGACCTTCTCCCGTCGCCGCGCAGCCTCGGTGAACACGCCGAACGGACCCTCGGCGACGACTCTCGTCCCGGGGCGGATCTCGCGGATGCGGCTCGAAAAGTCGCCGAGCGCCTTGACGGTGATCCGGAGCGACCGTCCGTCGGGCGCCTCCGACAGCGAGAACGGATGCGAGGCCCACCACGTGCTCCGGCTCAGGAAACGCCAGAGGAAGAACTGACCGGCCTGCGCGTTCAGCCGATCGAGGCGGCGGCCGGTAATGCGCAGCGACACGACGCCGGCTCCTTCCGCGACGACCTCAGCGACGCGCAGCCGGTGGCGGAGCGCCCGCACAATTGGCGCGATGACCCGGAAGGCAACGAGCAGAGCGAGCGTGACGAGGTAGAGCGCCCGCCAGTAGTCAGCGGCGACGCGGTCGAGCACGAGCTCGTTCCCGGTCGGAATCTGGTGGAACCAGGCGAGCGCGATCCCGGCGTACGCGGCCAGGTGCACCGCGTACCACGTTTCGTAGCGGAGCCTGCGCCGCACGATGACGACCGATGTGAAGACGACCGCGATCAGCAGGCCGGTCCCGATCGTCGCCGTGATCATCCCCGGGTAGACGCCGCCGCCGAGCATGGTCGAGACCTCCTTCGGGAGCGAGACCTTGTCCATCAGCGCGTAGCCCCAGACGGTCAGGACGACGTGCGCGAGCACGAGGTCGAGGCACGCGTGGCCGTTCCAGCGGTGCCAGACGGTGAGGCGGTCGAAGCCGACGAGCCGCTCCGCCCAGGGAAGCCGCGCGAGCAGCAGCACCTGGAGCAGCGCGGAGAACGAGGCGAGGAGACCCGTGATGCGCCCCAGGCTCGTCAGCAGCTCGCCGGTCGTCAGATGCTCGGAGACATTCCCGCCGTGCACCCAGAGCCAGACGATCACGGCCGTGTTCCCGCCGACGATCGCCCAGAGGGCGCCGATCGTCAGGGCACGGCGTACCCCCCGCGGACGCCCCCTGGCGGCGGGCGCAGAAGACCGTTCGACGGCGAATCCGGCACCGGACATGCGTCAGAGAGAACCAGCCCGGCCTGGGAAACCGCTGAGAACGAGGTTAGACCTGTGTTAAAGCCGCGTCGGGACGCTCTGGCGAAAGTGGAAGACGTTGCCCGGGTCGTAGCTGCGCTTGACGCTGACGAGGCGCGCGAGGTTCGAGCCGTAGTACGCGTGCTTCCAGCTCGACAGCTCCGGATCGATGTAGTTCTGGTACGCGAACCCCGAGACAAAGGGACGCATCGCCGCGTAGAGGTTCCGCAGGAAGCGGAGATTCGCCGTGCCGACCGCCGGCGGGTCGGTCGGCTGCCAGTACGCGAGGTACTGGAGCGAAAAGAGCGCGTCGCGATGGACGAACGCAGTGGCGCCCTTCGCAACGCGGTTGATCGCGCCGCCGGATGAGTCGAGGAGCACGATCGCGCTCCCGGAACCCCCCGTTTTCCGCGACTCGATCCCGCGCACGAGCGTGTCGACCGCTCGGACGCTGAACGGCTTGTTCGCGTAGTCCGACTTCCCCTTGAACGTGGAGCGCCCGAGCGCGCCCTGCGGCTGCAGATGGCACTCCGCGATCGTCCCGGAGCAGCCTGCCCACATGCGCGCTGCGTCCAGGTACGTTCGGGAGACGACGGACACGCGCGTCGGCGACCCGGTCGACGTCAGCGGAGCGATCAGCGTCTTGAGCTGTTGCGCAGTGCCGAAGAACTGTCCGGCCGACGTGATTCGCGGCGAACCACCGCCGGCGCAGTTCAGGTTGCACACCGAGAAGAGGCCGTCCGGCGCGTGCGGCGCCCACTTCTGCCACGCCTGGACGACACGCCGCGCGTCCGACCACGGCCATTCGAGCGCGAATGTCGCGACGCCGGCCACAGGGTGGGTGCGGAAGACGAACCGCGTCACGATCCCGAAGTTGCCGCCACCGCCGCCGCGGAGCGCCCAGTACAGATCGGCGTGCTCGTGTGCGTTGCAGACGAGCGCACGGCTGGAAGCGGTCACAACCGTCGCCTCGACGAGGTTGTCGCAGGTGAGGCCGAACTTTCGAGCTCCGAAGCCGATCCCGCCGCCGAGCGTCAGACCCGCGATCCCGACCGTCGGGCACGTTCCAGCGGGGACGGTCAGCCCGTGCTGCCACAGCCGGTCGTAGACGTCGATCAGGCGCGCCCCGGCACCGACGACCGCCCGGCGCTGGGC
>JBASRJ010000181.1:0-4788 GCA_049273785.1 Gaiellaceae bacterium
GCACGACCGGCGCGTTGACGGTGAACTTCGTCCCGTCCGGCAGCTGGAGGATCTGGTCGACGATCGACTCCTGGCTCTGGCCCGCGATCGGCTTCCCGCAGACCGGGCAATGCGGCCGCCCGACGCGTGCGTACAGGAGCCGGAGGTAGTCGTAGATCTCCGTCACCGTCCCGACGGTCGAGCGCGGGTTCCGGGAGGTCGTCTTCTGGTCGATCGAGATCGCCGGCGAGAGGCCGTCGATCGAGTCGACGTCCGGCTTCTCCATCATCTGGAGGAACTGGCGGGCATAGGCCGAGAGGCTCTCGACGTAGCGGCGCTGGCCCTCGGCGTAGATCGTGTCGAAGGCGAGCGAAGACTTTCCGGACCCGGAGAGGCCGGTGATGCAGATCAGCCGGTTTCGCGGCAAGCGAACGGTGATGTCCTTGAGGTTGTGCTCCCGGGCACCGTGAATCACCAGCTCTTCCGCGGCCATAACCGACCCAGTCTAGCCCGGCGGATCGGATCGAACAAGTGTTCGGTTAGAGGGTTCGGAGGTCGTATCGGGAGGCATTCCAGGGCCATTCCCAGGGGTGGTCGCAGAGGCCGGCGCGGACCGGGTTGTAGACCGCGTAACGGCACGCGGCGGTCAGGTATTCGTCGTCCTCGATCACCCAGGAGCGGAAGCGATCGCCGAACAGGTGGCCCTTCCGCTTGTACCTGCGGTTGAAGTCCTGCGCATAGCGCCCGTTGAGCCACTGCATGCCGCTGGAGAGTTGTTCGCACTTGCTTTCCAGCACGACGTGGTAGTGCGTGGTCATGAGACAGAGCGCGTGGATCTCCCAGCGGTACCGGCGAACCGCCGATCCAAAGATCTGCAGCCACGAGCGCCGGTCCTCGGTGTCGCGATAGACGGCTGTGTCGGCGACGCCGAGCGTGTGCACGTGAAAGAAGCCGTCGGGCAACTGCGTTCGGAGAATCCGCGCCACGTCTCCGACGGTAGACGTCGCCCCCCGTCCGTTTCGGCCCATGTGGACGAAACGTCACACGTTCGGCACACCAGGGTCAGACCGTGGTGTTTTCAGCCGGTTCGGGGATTACACGTCTCGACGGGACAGCAGAGCGGTGCCGGCGGCGAGGAAACCGATGGCATACAGCGCGGCGCCGGCGGCGCCCGGCCAGGCACCGACCAGATCGCTGCTCGAGCCGGCGCGCGTACCCGCCACCGTCGCCGCGAAGACGTGGCCCGGGAGGTACTTGACGTTGTCGTGCAATCCAATCGCCAGCACGCTCTCTGCGATCAGCAGCCAAATCAGCGCCACCACGATCCCCGGTCCCTGGCGGTGGTACAGGGCGCCGAAGCCGACGCCAAGCGCGCCCGTTGCCCCACACGCGATCAGAACGCCGATCAGTACATAACGCGCGTTGTGCACGCTCAGCGACGCGCCCGGAACGGCGACGAGAAGCGTCAACGCCTCGGCGAGCACGCCGAGCGCGACGCCGAGCACCACACCGACGACAGCCTTCGCGGCGACGACGCGCTCTCGCACCGGGGCGACGAGGAACGTCTGCGTGATCGTCCCGTGCGTCCCCTCCGCGCCCATGATGATGATCCCCAGGATCAACGAGAAAACGACGGCGATCGCCGCGATCCGCGCGACGCTTCGATCGTCGCCGGCGTTCTCGATCACGCCGGACGACGCGACGACGGAGATGACGGAGATGCCCACGAGCGCGACCATCCCGAGCGTGACCCACAGGAGGCTGCGCACCGTGCGCAGCTTCATCAGCTCGGCGCGGACGAGGCGGTTCACAGGCCGCTCTCCCCTGCCGTGAGCTCGAGGAACGCTTCCTCGAGCGACGGAGCGTCGGCGGTCAGCTCGTGCAGCACGATCCCGTCCGCTGCAGCGACCTCGCCGACGCGCTCGGCGGGCGCGCTGGTCGACAACCGGTCGCCCTCGCCCTCCGCATCGATTCCTTCGCGCCCGAGCGCCTCGCGCAACCGTGCGGCGTCCGGCGAGCGAATGCGCGTCGCGCCGACCGCCCGTGCGCGCAGGTCTGCGAC
Source organism: Gaiellaceae bacterium (assembly GCA_049273785.1). Lineage (GTDB taxonomy): Bacteria > Actinomycetota > Thermoleophilia > Gaiellales > Gaiellaceae > 3-1-20CM-4-69-9. The sequence goes on from JBASRJ010000181.1 coordinate 2,042, forward strand.
GCTCTGGTGTGCGACGAGCCTTCCGCGGTGGATGATCACGACCTCGTCGGCGAGCTGCTCCACCTCTCCGAGCACGTGGCTGGAGATGAACACTGTCTTCCCGCCCGCGGCGAACGCACGGAGGAAGTCGCGCAGCCAGCGGATTCCCTCTGGATCGAGCCCGTTGGCCGGCTCGTCGAGCAGGAGCAGCTGTGGATCCCCGAGCAAGGCGCCCGCCACGCTCAACCGCTGCCGCATCCCGAGCGAGTAGCCGCCGACCGCGCGCCCCGCAGCGTTCGCGATCCCAACGAACTCGAGCAGCTCGTCGACCCGTGACCACGGCAGGCCCGTTGCCGTGCACAGGACGCGCAGATGACTGCGGCCCGACCGCTTCGGGTGGTAGTTCGATGCTTCGAGCACCGCGCCGACGTGTCGGAACGGCTCCGCGAGCTCCCGGTACGCCTTGCCCTCGATCGTCGCGCTGCCGGAAGTCGCGCGCACGAGTCCGAGCAGGATCCGCAGCGTGGTCGTCTTCCCTGCCCCGTTCGGCCCGAGGAACCCGGTGATGCGGCCGGAGGGAACGCGGAAGCTGAGACCGTCGACCGCAGTCGCCTTCCGGTAACGCTTGCGGAGGTCGGCGACCTCGATCACGCGGGGATCCTAGATCGAGAGCCGATCGACGAGCCGCCGCGGCTCGGGGACGTGCGTGATCTCGAGCCCGCCGGCAACGATCGTCCCGTAACCGAGCAGGCGGCCGAGCAGGCTCTGCTCGATCTCAATCGGCCCGACCCGAGCCAGCCGAACCGCCGCGGCTCGTCGACGCACCGTCCCGTGCACGACGAACAGCTTGTCCGTCGTCAGCACGACGAGCGTCCGCTCCCATCGCCAGACGGCACGCAACACGATCGCTGCCGCGACGGCGAGCAGCAATGCTCCGGCGATCGTCGCCGGCCAGCCGACCACGACGGCGAGGATTCCGGGCCCGGCGAGCGCAAACGCGCGCACGAAGGAGCCGACGAGCACAACGGCGTGCCGTCGCTCCTCGATGCAGATCTCCTCGCCGGCTGCGCTGACCACGGGTTGCCGGATTCGCCGCACGGGGCACAAGTCCTCAGTGGGAACCGAGATCCGGCGGACGAGGATGTCCCGACGGTCCTCTTCCCAGCGAAGGAAGCCGAGAACTAGACCGCGAGCGCTGTGCGGAGCGCGTTCTCGAGCTCCGCGAGGCGAAAAGGCTTCAAGAGATAGGCCGCCGGTCGCAGCGTCTCCGTCGCTGCGCTCGGCGGCCCGATGCTCGTGCAGATGATGGGCAGATGCTCGAGCCGGCGACGGAGCCGGGTCGCCATCGCCAGCCCGTCCGCAGAGGCCGGCTCGAGGATCATCAACCCGAGCTCGTCGTCGCCGACCAGCTCGCCAGGATCGACGGGGTCGTGGCCAACCCGTTGGACGACGAGCGCCAGGAGAGCCCTGCAGTCGGGGTGCGGTTCGCTGATCAGGACTCGTGCCACACTGGAAATGTCGACCCGCGGAGTAGGGAACCGGCCGCCGCGTTGGTATGAAGAAGGTATGAACGAAGCCCGGATCCTCGTCGTGGACGACGACGCAGACATCCGCAACCTCGTGGTCCAGCTCCTAGAGCGTGCCGGCCACAAGGTCGAGCAGGCTGAGGACGGCCGGTCGGGCCTCCGCGCGCTCCACGCCTCGCCGCCCGACCTCGTCCTCCTCGACGTCTCGATGCCGGACATGGACGGGTGGCAGACGCTCGAGCGGATCCGCGACCTGAGCGACGTCCCGGTCATCATGCTCACCGCCCGCGGCGACGAGCTGGAGCGCGTGCGCGGGCTCCAGGCGGGCGCCGACGACTATGTGACGAAGCCGTTCGGCCGGCAGGAGCTCGTCGCCCGCGTGCAGGCACTGCTCCGGCGGGCGGCGGCGCGCCCGGGAGACGAGCCGGCCGAGACCTACGGAGACGGTCTGGTGACGATCGACTTCGCGCAACGCGCGGTCACGTATTCAGGCCGCGACGTCGCGCTCACGCCGCTCGAGTTCAAGCTTCTCTCCGCGTTCGTCCGCCATCCGCGCCAGGTCCTGAGCCGCGACCAGCTGCTCCGACTGGTCTGGGGCGATGCGTTCGGCGTCTCCGGCGACCAGGTGAAGCTCTACGTTGGCTATCTGCGTCGCAAGCTCGACCCCGCTGCCCCGGACGGCGTCCCGATCGAGACGGTGCGGGGATTCGGATACCGGTACAGACCCCCCGGGTAGCTACGGCACGAGCTCGCGGACGATGCCGGCGAGCTCGCGCGGGCTGAACGGCTTCCGCACGTACTTCGACGCACCCTCCGCATACCCGATCCGGACGTCCGTTTCCTGGGCTCGGGCGCTCAACAGGATCACCGGCAGATCGGCAAGGTCGGGATCGGCGCGGACGAACCGCAGGACCTCCATCCCGTCGAGCTCCGGCATCGAGACGTCGAGCACCGCCAGGCGGACCGGCTTCGTCCGGACGAGCTCGAGCGCCCGAGCCCCGTCAGATGCCTGGATCACGTCGAACCCGGCCCTCGAAAGGACCGCGCTGACCAACGCCACGATGTCATCGTCGTCGTCGGCGACAAGAACGAGCGGCCGCTCGTCGGTCACGAGACCAGCTCCGGCGACCGCGCGGGCATCGCTGCGAGCGGCAGCTCGATCCGGAACCTCGTCCCGCGTCCCGATTCGCTCTCGACCTCGATCCGGCCGCCGTGGGCTTCGACGATCGCACGTGCGATATA
>JBASRJ010000184.1:0-13478 GCA_049273785.1 Gaiellaceae bacterium
CGCCGAAGCAACCGCTCCGCGAGGTCGCGGGCCTGTCGGCGTAACGCCCACGTGACGGCCGCGGCCGCGACGAAACCGACGAGGATGACGGCGCAGATGATCACGAGTGCGTGGATCCACGACACGTGTGGAAGGAAAGTCCACGCAATCACTCCCGCGACCGCGATCGAGAACACGTCGAGCAGTCGCTCGACGACGACTGTTGTTCCCACCTCGACCTTCGACAGGCCGGTCGCGCGCGCGAGCGCAAGGGCTCGGGGCACCTCGCCTGCGCGCGAGGGCAGGATGTTGTTGAACATCAGGCCGATGTTCAGCGCCTTCGTACTCTCCCAGGTCGAGACTCGCTCGGGCTCGCAGAAGAGGTATCGCCAGCGCACCGCTCTCACGGCGAGCGTCAGGTACGTCAGCGCGAGCGACGGCACGAGCCAGACCCAGTGCGCCTCCCTCAGGCTCGTCCAGACGTCCCCGAACGACACATGGCGGAGGGCGAGCCAGAGGCAGAGGGCGGATATGACGCCGCCCACGGCAAGGAGCACGGCTCGCCGGGTGCCGCTCGCCGAGGTCCTGCTCGCCCGCGGCCGGAGCGCGCTGAGAACCGGCGTCGCGCTCTTGCCGGGAGGCATAGCCCGACAGTCTAGAGAGCCGACCCCCCGGTAGAGTCCGTCGCCCGTGGCCGCCGCCGCGATGCCGCAAACGCTCCTCGACGTGCTCCGGTGCCCGGTTTGCCGAAGCGGTTTCTCCTCCGAGGAAGAGACGCTGACCTGTGCCGGCGGCCACGCCTTCCCAGTCGTTCGCGGCATCCCGCGGCTGGCACCCGACGCGCAGCTGGATCCGGAGCGCCAGCGGACGGCCGCCGCCTTCGGCTACTCCTGGACGCATTACCCGCGGCAGAACCCGTACACGGAGGATCAGTGGCGCGATTGGGTCGTGCCGCTGACCCCCGCCGACTTCCGGGGAAGGTCCGTGCTCGACGCGGGATGCGGGCTCGGCGGCTTCGCGGAATACGCCAGGTCATGGGGTGCGGCGCGCGTCGTCGGCGTCGATCTGTCCGCAGCCATCGACGCCGCACACGAACGACTGGGAGACAGCGTCGAGCTCGTCCAGGCCGACATCTACGCACTGCCGTTCGAGCGCGGCGGCTTCGATCTGGCCTACTCGATCGGCGTCCTCCACCATCTGCCCGATCCCGAGGCGGGGTTTCGCTCGGTCGCCGACACCGTGAAGCCGGGCGGCCTCGTCTTCGCCTGGGTCTATGGGCGCGAGAACAACGGTCTGATTGGCCGGGTGGTCGACCCGCTTCGCAAGCACGTCCTGAGCAAGTTGCCGCGCGGCCTCCTGAAGTGGGGCATCTCCCTTCCGCTCGCCGCGCTGCTGTGGCCGCTCGTGCGCGTAGCGAAGTCAGGAGTGTCCTTTCCGTACTCGGTGTACTTCCGCTTCCTCGCCGAGCGCGACTTTGCGTTCACGCACGGCGTGGTCTTCGACCATCTCGTCGCACCGACGAGCCACTACATCCGCAGAGAGGAGTTCGAGGGCTGGTTCGAGCGCGCAGGTCTCGTCGACGTCGAGATCACGTGGCGGAACGAAAACTCGTGGCGCGGCCTGGGCCGGGTGCCGAATCCAGGCTAAGCGCTGCGAGCCGACTGCACGACGCCTCGCTCGCGGAGCTTCTCGAGCGCCTCGCTGTAGTACTCCTGCAACGAGCCCTGACCGGAGATCCATTCCGCAACTCGGCGGAGCCCGTCCTCGAGAGAGACTTGCGGTGCCCAGCCGAGACTGCGGATCTGGGTCGCGTCGTGGACGATGTGCCGAACGTCTCCCGCGCGGAAATCGCCGGCCACGTGGTAGTTCGGCTCGCGGTCATACGCGCCCGACAGCTTCTCGATCAGCTCGATCACCGTCACAGGCTCGCCGCGGCCGACGTTGAAGACGCGCCCGTCGGCGCGCCCGTCCTCCATCGCCAGGAGATTGGCGCGAGCGATGTCGGTGACGAAGATGTAGTCGCGCGTTTGCGCGCCGTCCTCGTAGATGACTGCGGGCATGTCGTTGAGCAGCAGCGTCGAGAAGACCGAGACGACGCCGGTGTACGGATTGAAGACGGACTGGCGCGGACCGAAGGTCACCGCGTACCGTAGGGCGACCGTCGGAATCCCGAGTCGCTTGCCGAGCCCGATGACCGTTCGCTCCTCGGCAAGCTTGCTTACTGCGTAGGGCGTCTCGCCCTTCCACCTCGCGTCCTCCGTCGTGAGCTTCGGCCGCACGTCGCGTCCACAGATCGGGCAGGTGGGCTCCCAGCGCTGCTCGACCAGTCGGTCGAGCGTTCGCATCTCGGGCTGGACGTCGCCGTGCTCGGAACAGACGTACATCCCCTCTCCGTAGATCGCCTGTGACGACGCCGCGACGAGCTTCCGCACCGGGAGCCCACGCTCTCCGATCACCTCGAAGATGCGCGCAGTGCCCGTCGAGTTGGCGTCGTAGTACGTGGAGATCTCGGTCGTGAAGCCGCCGAAGGCGGCCTGATGGTAGATCTCGTCGACGCCATCCAGAACGCGGGTGAGGACGTCGCGGTCGCGGATGTCACCCTCGACGAACTCGGCCTCCGCAGGTATCCACGCCGGCCGCCCGTTCGGATGTGTCTGCGCGTCGAGGTTGTCGAGGATACGGACGCTCTGGCCACGCTCGAGCACGAGGTCGACGATGTGCGAGCCGATGAGGCCCGCCCCGCCGGTGACCAGAACGGTCATCTGCCCTGTGCGCCGACCGCTCGCGGCGCCCCGACGAACGACGCGACGGCTTCGACGACACCGCTGCGCTGCTCAGCCGACAGCTCCGGGAAGACCGGCAGCGAGAGGACCTCGTCGGCGAGCGCCTCGGCTGCCGGATACTCGCCGTCGACGATGCCGTCCAGCGCCGGCTGCCGGTGGAGCGGAACGGGATAGTGGACGCCGCTCGAGATGCCGCGCTCGGCGAGCGCGGCGCACGCTCCGTCGCGGTCGTCCGCGACTCGGACCACGTACTGGTGGTAGACCGAGACCGCGCCGGGCTCGATGCGGATCGGCTCCGCACCGTCGACGTCCGCGAACGCGGAGTCGTAAGCGGCGGCGTGTGTCCGACGAGCTTCGTTCCACCGCTCGAGATAGGGCAGCTTCGCAGCGAGCACGGCCGCCTGCAGGGTGTCGAGTCGTGCATTCGTTCCGACCTCGTCGTGGCGGTACTTGTCCATGCGACCGTGGTCACGCAGTTTGCGGACGCGACGAGCGAGGTCGTCGTCGTTCGTCGTCACGCAGCCGCCGTCGCCCAAGGCGCCGAGGTTCTTCCCGGGAAAGAAGCTGAAGGTCGCGGCGTCGCCGACCGAGCCGGCGCGGCGCCCGCGCCACGACGCACCGTGCGCTTGGGCCGCGTCTTCGAGCAGGAAGAGCTTATGCCGGTCGGCGAGTGCTCGAAACGCATCCAGATCGACCGGCTGTCCGTACAGGTGGACGGGCACGATCGCGGCGGTCTGTTGGGTGATCGCGGCCTCGACGGCGTCCGCGCGGATCAGCGCCGTCCGAGGGTCGACGTCGACGAAGACGGGTCGCGCGCCGGCGAGGAGGATCGGCTCGATCGTCGCGATGAACGTCATCGGAGTCGTGATCACCTCATCGCCCTTACCGATCCCCGCCGCCCGTAGCACGAGCTCGATCGCCGCCGTTCCGTTCGCAGCGCCGATGCAGAAACCGACCTTGCAGTACGCCGCGAACGCGTTCTCGAACTGCCCGACTTCCGGGCCTTGGACGAACCGCCCGTGGGCCATGACCCGCGCGATCGCTGCGTCGAGATCGTCGCGGATCGACGCATGCTGGGCGTGGAGGTCGATCAGCGGGAGGGTCATGCGAGCAGGGTCTCGAAGCCGGGCCGGACGCTACCAGACGCTCCGAACGGCCCCGGCTGGGCGCTGGCGTATCCTCCGGGTCTGCCGCCGCGCGGCCAGAAGCCGTCTTGACCGTCTCCGAGAGCCGAACTCCTGCCCCCGACCAGCCGGCGCCCGCGAGCAGGCGATGGTGCGGTCTTACGAGACGCCAACATGTCGCCGCGCTGGCGGTCTTCGCCGCCGTCACGCTTGCGTTCTTCTTCCCGCTCGTCCGAGGCGACACCTACTTGGACGTCGCCGGCCGACAGCATCAGTTTTACCCGTGGGCGGCGGCGGACGGCCCCAGCTTCCCAGTGCTTCATGTCGACCAGGCCGACTCGTTTTACCCCTGGCAAGTCTTCATGAACCGCGTACTCCTCGACGGCCGGTTCCCGCTCTGGAGCCCGCACACGTTCGGGGGGGCGCCGTTCTTCGCGAACGGACAGAGCGGCGTGCTCTACCCGCCGCGGCTTGCGCTCACCTACGTCCTTTCACCCACGCGCGTCCACGACGTCTTGCTGGTGACTCATCTCTTCTTAGCCGGCATGGCGATGCTGTTGCTGCTGCGTTACGTCGGGCTTTCATTCGGTGCGTCGCTCATCGGCGGCCTGGCGTGGATGCTCAACAGCTTCGCGCTGGCCTGGCAGGCACTTGACAGCTACGTCTCGATCGAAGTCTGGCTTCCGGTCGGGGTACTGCTCGCGCACATAATGGTTCGGCGACGCTCGTGGCCAGCGGCGTTCGGCCTTGCAATCGCTGTCGCGCTGCCCTTTCTCGGTGGCAACGTACTGTTCGCGGAGCTCTCGGCGGCTGCGATCTTCGCGCTTGCCGTCGCTCTCGCGGTCGGAGCCGCGCGTCGTGAGCGGTTCACGCTCGGCGGAAACGCGTCACGCGTCGTCGCAGCCGTCGCGTTGTCGGCCGGACTGGCGGCTGTCGTCGTCATTCCGACCTTCGACCTTGCGACGGAGAGCGCCCGGGCGTCGCTGAGCTACGCCGAGCTCCGCAGGTTCGCGTTGCCGTGGCATGCGCTGGCCAATGTCTTCACACCGCCACGAGATCCGTACCAATTCAATCCGTACGACCGCGACCTATTTGCCGGCGCTGCCGTCGGGGTCCTTGCGCTCGTCGGGCTCGCGCGCCGCGAACTGTTTGCGCGGTTCGCGGCCGTCCTCGGCATCGTGACGATCCTGTTCATGGTCCATACGCCGGTCACGTTCGTCGTCGATCACGCGCTTCCCGGTCTCTCGAACTTCAAGCCGCTGGCTCGAGCTGCGTTTCTGCTCCAGTTCGCACTCGCCGTGCTCGCCGCATTCGGGATCGAAGCGGCTGTCGGCTGGCTGCGGAGTTCAAACGCGACGCGTCGACGTCCGTCGCGAATCCGGTTCCCGGTGCGGACAATCAGCCTCGTGCTCGTGACCGCGGTCGCGGGCTCGATCGTCGCCCAGGAGTGGCTCTGGAAACGCAGTGTGATGCTGCATCAGCCGGACAGGGTGCGCTACCTCTACCCGTCCACGCCGCTGATTCGGTACCTCGAGCAGCGACCGGACGCGCGTTTCCTGCCGACAGCGAGCTCGCTCCCGGCCTCGACCCCAATGATCTACGGCCTGCACAGCGTTGCGGGCTACGAGAGCCTGTTGCCCATCAGGATCCAGAACTTCTGGCGGGTCGTGGGACAGGGCGTCGAGCCGACAGCGCTGGCGTCACACAAGCTCCTGTACGCGTACTACCCCCGATTTGAGCTTTCGCAACTGCGACCGAGCCTTCTTGCACGCGCCGGCGTCCAGTATGTCGTCACACCGCCGTCCACGGCAGCAGCTTTGTCTCCCGGTTACCAGCTCGTCTACCGCGGCTCCGACGGGCGCGTGCTCCGCGTGCAGAACGCACTGCCGCGGGCCTCTCTCGTTGCCGGCTGTCGAGAAGCCTCGAAGGCGCTGGACAGCCTGCGCGCCTTCTCGTTGCCGTCGTTCGACGCGCGGCGCACGGTAATCCTCGAGACTCGTTACCTCGATCAGGCAGGGGCCCCATGTACAGCGGCCGCGGGCGGGAGCCCAGGAACGGCGACGGTGACGCACAGCTCCACCAACACTCTCGACGTCGCAATTCACGCCTTCCGAGCGTCATGGCTCGTGGTCGCCGACAGCTGGGACCCGGGCTGGGGCGCGAGACTGGACACGCGACCGGTCGACGTGATGCCGGGGAATTACACGATGCGTGTCGTGCGAGTGCCGGCGGGGACCCATCGCGTGAGTTTCACGTACCGCCCACGAGGGTTCACTGCGGGCGTGGCCGTGTCGGGAGCGACTGTGGCAGTCGCGATTCTCGGGATCGCAGTGGCACTGTTAGCCGGTCGCCGGCGACTGTTGCGACGACAACCGTCGCGAGCGCACTGCCGATGAGTGCCCAGCAAAGCGGGAACAACCATCGCGGCCACCAGGGGTTGTAGCGAAGCGTTACTGTGCGCGCGCCTGCGGGAACGCTCACGCCTCGAAAGACGCCGTTCACGCGCACGAGGCGAGAGCGGCGTCCGTCGACGTACGCGTGCCAGTTGTGGTCGTACAGATCGAGGACGACAAGCAGCCCGGCGCGCCTCGACGACGGCAGAGAGATGCGTAACAGCGTGGCGCTCTTCCGCTCGAGCCGTGCGGCCGCCGGGCTGCCGCTGCTTGCGGGTACACGGACCGCCTGGACGTAATCGGTGTGCGTAGCGAAGTCGGCGTTGGCAGGCGCTGCGAGTCGTCTGAGAGCTTCGTCGCGGCTGTGCGCCACGTTCCAGCGATGAGAGACGTACGCCATGGGGTACGCCGCGGTGTTCGCGTACACGGTGTCTGTCCGATCGGTGGGGGCGGCGCGCGTCGAGGCAACCGCATGCCACGATGAGGGCGTCTGCGTAGGGCACGCGGACGAACCGAGGATGCGCGAGATTCCGGCCGCATTAACGAGGCTGAGATTCGGCGGCGGGTCCTCGGGCGTGTCTTGAAACCACTCACCAAACGCTCGTGCCAAGTAGCGGTGCGACCCGGTGAGCCGTTGCCAGTACGCGTAGTAGTCGGGCCTCGGGAAGCTGACGTAAGTGTCGAGCCAGAGTCCGGGCGCATTGAGAAATGTATTCGGGCGATACGTGAAACTCTGTCGCGGATCGAGGGAGTAGTCGAGTGGCTGGCAATACGACATCCATCGGCCCCCGCTGTCGTTCTGGGCGGTGACAAGATGGAGCCACGGCCGATAGATGGCATCGGGCTTGTTGGTCACCGGGTGCCAGCCGAGATTGCGTTCCGCAAGAGACGCAGGAACTCCCACCGAGAGCAATACGACCGGCGCAACCGCGACCATGGCTGGCCACCGAGTTCGGGAGGCGGCTCCGGCTAGCAGTGCGACGATTACGACTAGTCCCGCCGCAAGCACCCACCAGTTCGCTGCAGCGTCGGGCATCGTCAACTCCCATAGCAACAGCGAGACCGCAACGATCGCGCCCGCGGCCGCGAGGCCGCGTCGCCCCGCGGCGCCGACTCTGTCCGCGCCGACTCCTACGAGCAACGCAAGCGGCAAAGGCGCGAGCAACGAGACGTATCGCTCGATACTCGAGACGTACTTCCATCCTGGCACGAACGCGATCAGCGCGTGCAGCACCGGCGTCTTCAGCCCGATCAGGAGCAACAAGAGCGCGTACAGAGGTACGAAGCCGAGGAGCCGTCGGCGAGCGCTCTGCACGATCCCGATGGCCAACAGGACCGGTGCCACGAGCGACACGTACAAGTCGCCGTTGATGCCGTCCGAACTCCGCTGAACCGACGGATCGACCAGCGAATGCATAGTGCGCCAGTCGATCCCTTGAATCGCGGCATATGGGGTCGCCGCTCGGACGGTGTCATGCTGGGAGAGCGCGAAGGGAAGCCAGCCTGCAGACGCCGCGATGAGACCAAGTCCAAGGGCGGCGCCTGTCGCCGCCGCACGAAGGGCCCGCTCGCGGAAGCGGAGGCGGGAAACGGCGAGCCGATAGACACACAGCAATGCTGCAACCTGGACAGCGAGGCTCGAGAAGAGCACGCTCCCACCGAGTCCTCCAATGCCGAGCGCAGCAACCGTGACAGCCGTTCCGAGCACTCTTCGGCGGCGCCACACGAGCTCGATCCCCAACAGGACGTACGGAAACGCCGCCGCGAAGACGGGGAGCGAGAAGTACGGGAGCCACCTCACTGCGGCGTGCGTCAGCGGATACGACGCGGCCGCGAGAACGGCGGCGGCCCAACCGAGCCGGTACATTCGAGCGAGGCCCAGGATCCCGAGCGCCCCGACGATCGATGCACCCCATGCCAGGACATCGGCGGCCGACTGAGCGGACGGGGCCGCGCGCATGACGGCGAGTCTCGGTAGGTAGGCGTTTGTCGTCGTCGCCAGCTCGATCTCGGGCATTCCCAGGCCCATGGGCTCGATCCATTCCGGCAGGCCGCCGTGCTGGCGGGCGTAGCGGTACTGATACTCGTGGAGCGGCTGGAAGATGTTCGCGACGTCTGGGTCGCCTCCGTGTTCGGTCACCGCCTGGACCGTCTCTCGGCTGAGGAGCGGCTGTGCGAAATACGCGGTAACGAAGACGCAGACCGCAGCGATCGACGCCATGCCGGCGAGGACGTCCGTGCGGCGTCGGCCGAGCATGGGCGGCGATTCTACGGGGGCCCCCGGTCCGATCGAGCGCGCTCGGTTTGTCCTGCCTCGACAGGAGCGGTCGCTAACATGCTGTGTCTGGCCGAGTTAAGCGTTGTCGTGCCGGTCTACGGGTGCAGAGATTGTCTGCCCCTGCTGCATGAACGCCTGCGAGCGAGTGTCGAGCGCATCACCCCCGACTACGAGCTCGTCTTCGTCGACGATCGAAGCCCCGACGGTGCGTGGGACGTACTGACCACGATCGCCCGCTCGAACCCCAGCGTCAGGATCCTCCGGCTAAGCCGGAACTTCGGCCAACACAGGGCGATCACAGCCGGCCTGGCGAACGCAGTTGGTCGCTGGGTGGTCGTCATGGACTGCGACCTCCAGGACCCGCCGGAGGAGATTCCGCGCCTCTATGCTAAGGCCCGTGAGGGCTTCGACATTGTCCTCGCCAGGCGGAGGACGCACGGTCAATCGCGGCTGAGGCGGCTGGCGTCCACGACGTACTACCGACTCAGGCGGTACTTCATACGCCTGGACGTCGATCCGAACTTTTGCACGCTAAGCATCCTGTCTCGCAAAGTCGTGAACGCCTTCCTCCAGGTGCGCGACATGGACCGGCAGTACATGCTCATCCTCCACTGGCTCGGATTCGAGCGCGCGGTGATCGACGTCGAGAAGGCCGAGCGCGCAGCGGGCCGGTCGTCGTACACGCTCCGGCGACTCGTTCGCCTCGGCGTAGACGGGTTCTTCTTCGAGACGACGATCCTGCTCAGGTGGATCGTCTATTTCGGATTCATGATCGCGCTCGCGGGCGTCGGATTGGCGGCGGCCCTCGTCGCTTTTTATGTTTTCGCCGACCCCCTGCCCGGCTTCACGAGCATCGCGGTGCTGATCCTCCTGATCGGCGGCTTCATCATCGTCAGCACCGGCGTAACCGGGCTCTACATCGGGAAGGTCTTCAGCCAGGTGAAGAGTCGTCCGCTCTTCGTCGTCGACGAAGACGTCATGTTCGATCAGGACGCTCCAGAGGACCATCACAGCGCTGAGGTCGGCGTCGCAGATCGCGGAGGGACGTCGCTGTGACGCTCGTCGAAGGTGCGAACAACACCACCAGGCTCGATGCAGATTCCGACGTCGACGGCAAACGGGTCGCGATCGTGCAGTCGTGCTACATCCCGTGGAAGGGCTACTTCGACCTGATCAACCTCGTAGACGAGTTCATCCTCTTCGACGACCGCCAGTTCACGCGCCGGGACTGGCGGAACCGGAACCGGATTAAGACCGCGCAGGGCGTCCAGTGGCTGACGATTCCGGTCGTCACAAAGGGGAGGTACAGCCAGCGGGTCGACGAGACGGTGGTCAGCGATCCAGCGTGGGCAGAGAAGCACTGGAGGACCCTCGTCCACAACTACGCAGCGGCTCCGCATTTCGAGGACTACCGCGACGTGTTCGAGTCGTTGTACGGCTCTTTCGACAAGCTCCGCCTGAGCTCGATCAACCGCAGCCTGCTCGAGGCCGTCTGCTCCCTCCTCGGTATCGCGACGACGCTCACCTGGTCGACCGACTATGCATCCATGGGCGACCGGAGCGAGCGCCTCCTTAGTCTCTGCCGTCAGGCGGGCGCATCAAGCTACGTTTCTGGACCACGTGCGAAGGAGTATCTCGACGAGCGGATTTTCGCCGACGGTGGGATCGAGGTCCAGTACATCGACTATGACGGCTACCCCGAGTACCCCCAGCTTCATGGGTCGTTCGAGCACACAGTGACGGTTATCGACCTGCTCTTTAACGTCGGTTCGGACGCGCCGAAGTACATGAAGAGCTTTGCGGCCTGAGGTGGTTGTGGCGGCCGGGCCGGACGCGGGCGGGCGGATGACGATCCTCGAGGACGTCGCCTGCTACTACAGCGGCAAGTTTGCCGAACACGGGGCGACAGCCCAGGGAGTCGACTGGAACTCGGTCGAGTCCCAGGAGCTCCGGTTCAGGCAACTGTTGAAGGTCTGCGACGGCGGCGACGAGCCGTTCTCGATCACCGACTACGGCTGCGGCTACGGGGCACTTGTTCCCTACCTCAGGCGCTGCGGGCACGACTTTGTCTATCACGGGTACGACTTCTCGCAGGCGCTGCTCGAATACGCGCGCACGACCCATGCTGACCCGCCGCGGATCGAGTTCACCGAGACCCTGGCTACGCTCGAGCCGACGGACTACACGGTTGCAAGCGGGATCTTCAACGTGAAGCTCGACACTGACGACCGGGCTTGGCTGGGCCTCATGCTCGAGACGCTCGAGCGAATCGCGGGGCTGAGCCGCCGCGGGTTCGCGTTTAACGCCTTGACGCGTTACTCGGATCCCGAGCGAATGCGACCGGACCTCTACTACGCGGATCCGGCCTTCCTGTTCGACCATTGCAAGACCCACTACTCGAGGAACGTCGCGCTCCTGCACGACTACGGCCTGTACGAGTTCACGGTCATCGTCCGTCCGGGATGAAGCCGGTCGTCGTCTTCGGCACGGGCGACTTCGCGCGGGTCGCCCGCGTGTACCTCGAGGCCGACAGTCCTTACGAGGTCGTCGGCTTCACGGTCGACGAGGCTTACGTCGAGGCGGCCGAGCTCGAAGGCCTACCAGTGATTCCGTTCGAGCGGCTGCCGGAGACGCATCCGCCGAACACGCACGCCCTCTTCGTCGCGATCGGGTTCTCCGGCGTCAACCGCTTGCGGGCGGAGGTCTACTCGCGCGGCAAGGCACAGGGTTACGAGCTCGTCAGCTACGTGAACTCCAAGTCCGCGGTCTGGGGCAAGCTCGAGCACGGCGACAACTGCTTTGTCTTCGAGGAGAACGTCCTCCAGCCGAACGTTCGCCTTGGGAACGACGTGATCCTCTGGAGTGGCAACCACATCGGGCACGACTCGACGATCGGCGATCATTGCTTCCTTGCCTCCCACGTTGTCGTCTCGGGGAACGTGAAGATCGGCGAGTCCTGCTTCATCGGCGTAAACGCGACCCTGCGGGACGGAATCACCGTGGCTCCCCGCTGCGTCATCGGCGCCGGCGCGCTCATCATGAAAGACACCGCCGAAGGTGCCGTCTACTCGGTTCGCGGCACTGAGCCGAGCGAGCGGAAGAGCTGGGAACTGAACTTTTGACCCAGCGCTGGCGGAAACTCGGCCTGCTTGTGGAGGCGCCGCCGCCGGTGCCGTGGGCGGTATCGCATCTGATGATGCCGATCGCGGAGCGAACCGGGGACAGGCACCTTCGACTCCTCTTCACGAGCCGGGACGAGCGAAACCGCTCCCATATCGGCTCCGCGACTCTCGACGTCGAACGCGGTTGCGTCGAGGGTTACAGCCAGTCGCCACTGCTCAGCCCGGGTGAGCTCGGCACATTCGACGACAGCGGTGCGATGGGTTCCTGCCTCATCCGCCACGGCGGTCTTGAGCGCCTCTACTACATCGGCTGGAGCCTCGGGGTCACGGTCCCCTTCTACACCTTCATCGGCTGCGCCGTGAGCGACGACAGCGGCCGCACGTTCACTCGCGTGTCGCAGGCTCCGATCCTGCCGCGCAGCTCGACCGACCCCTACCTCACGACAACGCCCTGGGTTCTTGTCGATGGTGCAACGTGGCGCATGTGGTACGTCTCGGGGACCGGCTGGGAACAGGCTGGCAGCAGGCCGCAGCATCGCTACCACATCCGTTATGCCGAGTCGGACGACGGCATCGAGTGGCGCCGCGAGGGCCGCGTCAGCATCGACTACTCCGACGAGACCGAATATGCGATTGCGCGTCCCTGCGTCGTCCGCGAAGGCGACACTTACAGGATGTGGTTCTGCCATCGCGGACAGGCCTACAGGATGGGGTACGCCGAATCGCCCGACGGGCTCTCGTGGGCGCGCAAGGACGCCGAAGCCGGAATCGACGTCTCCGCCGACGGCTGGGACTCGGAGATGGTCGGATACCCCTTCGTGTTCGACGACGGCGGACAGCGCTACCTGTTGTACAACGGCAATGGGTACGGGATGACCGGCATCGGCTGGGCGGTGCTCGAGCCGTGACGGAGCCCATGATCCCGTTCAACACTCCCTACGCGACCGGCGCGGAGCTGGACTACATACGAGAGGCGATCGCGAACTCCCACCTCTCGGGCAACGGCCCGTTCGCGTCGCGGTGCACGAACCTTCTCCAGCAGGGGACCGGCTGCGTCAAGGCGCTGCTGACGCACTCGTGTACCGGCGCGCTAGAGATGGCCGCGTTGCTCGCCGGCATCCGGCCCGGAGACGAAGTGATCCTTCCGTCGTTCGCGTTCGCCTCGCTCGCAAACGCCTTCGCACTCCGAGGGGCGACGCCGGTCTTCGTCGATATCCGCTCGGACACGCTCGCCCTAGACGAGTTGCGAGCGGCCGATGCGGTCACCCCACGGACGCGAGCGATTGCTCCGATCCACTACGCAGGCGTCGGCTGTGAGATGGACGCCTTGCTCGAGCTCGCGCAGAAGCATGATCTCGTTGTTCTCGAGGACGCTGCGCATGGTCTGCTCGCCTCGTACCGAGGCCGACCTCTCGGCAGTCTCGGAGGTGCGGGCTGCCTGAGCTTCCACGAGACGAAAAACGTCATCTGCGGCGAGGGCGGAGCGCTGCTCGTCAACCGTCAAGACTGGGTCGAGCGGGCCGAGGTCATACAGGAGAAGGGGACCGACCGCAGCCGTTTCTTCCGCGGGGAGATCGACAAGTACACATGGATCGACCTCGGCTCGTCGTTCGTGATGAGCGAGATCAATGCGGCCTTCCTCTGGGCGCAGCTCGAGCGGGCGAGAGAGCTGACCGCCCGGCGGCTGGAGATCTGGGAGGCGTACCACGACGCGCTCGAGCCGCTCGAAGCGCAGGGCAGACTCCGACGACCGGTTGTCCCGGATCACTGTATTCACAACGCGCACCTCTATTACGTCC
>JBASRJ010000186.1:0-3525 GCA_049273785.1 Gaiellaceae bacterium
CTCTCGGCACCCGCGCCCGCGAAACGGTGGAGCGGAGCTTCTCCTGGGAGCGCTACACGAACGCGCTCTGGGACATCCTCTCCGACGTTAAGCGTTGACCTTCAGTACGAGACGCATGCTCGAGTGCGCGCCGAGCTTGTCCGTCACCTGGATCCTGAGCCGGAACGTCCCGGCCTTGGTCGGCGTTCCCGAGATCTGGCCCGTCCTCGCGTTGAGCCTCAGTCCCTTCGGGAGCACACGCCCGGCGAGGATCGTCCACGTGCGCGGACGAACACCGCCGGTCGTCTTCAGGCGGATGCCGTACTTCTGGCCCACCTTGGCCTGCGCCAGCGGTGTCTTCACGATCGCGAGATGCGACGCGACGACGAGCATGGCGGCGGCCGCCGTCGTTAGGCCGAGCGCGTCCCTGACGGAGAGCTTCACCGCGAAGCCTCCGGCGACCGTCGGGTGACCGCTGATCACGCCGGTGGCGGGATCCAGCGTCAGGCCGGCCGGCAGAGCGGTGCCCTCCGCGAGCGACCACGTGTACGGCGCACGACCGCCGGTTGCACTCACCGTTGTCGTGAACGGCAGACCCACCTCTCCCGCCGGGAGCGCGGACTGCGCGATCTTGAGCCGCTCGACGACGGTCAGCGTGAAGGTCTGGATGTCCGTGCGCGTACCGTCGGTGACCTTGATCTTGAAGGTGTAGTCCCCGACAGCGGTGGGCGTCCCCGAGAGTTGGCCCGTGGAGCTGAGGCTGAGCCCTGCAGGCAGATTGCCGGAGTCGACCGACCACGTGTAGCTGCCGCCGCCGTTCGTCGTGAACTGGAAGGTGTACGGCTCGTTCAGGAACGTCGCGGCGGGACTGAGCGAGTTCTGCTGGATCTTCAGCCCCTCGATGACCTTGAACGTGAACTCGCGTTGGGCCTTCGACGGCACGCACCAGGACTGTGACGGCGGATCCTGGTCGCTGATCTCGACCCAGAAGGAGTACGTGCCGGCCTGCGTGGGCACGCCGTGAACGAGACCGCTCGAGTCGAGCGTCAGGCCGGGCGGCGGCGCGCCGTCGAGGACGCGGTACTGGTAGGGCAGGGCCGGGCCGCAGCCGGCAGCGCCCGTGAAGCTCCAGCTGTACGCCTTCCCGGTCTCTCCGACCGGCGGGTTGTAGCTCTCGTCTGTGAACCGAAGCGCCAGAGCGATCGGTGTGACGACGAGCGCGAGCAGCGAAACGACGAGCAAAACCTTGGTGAAGCGCATGAGACTCCTTTTCGTGTTGCCTACTTGCCTACGGCCCGGTCTGAGGGCGGCGCATCGTAGCCTGGATCTTGAACAATCGTGCCATTGCCGCCAGACGCGACAATCATCCGCGATGCGAGCTGAGGCGTTCGTAAAGGTCCCGTTAAGACGGCCGCGTCGGGCCGCGCGGGCGCTTGCCCGCCGAGGCCGCATGGAGGCCGACTGGCTCCGGTCGCGACGAGGGGGTGCCGACCTCGCCGTGTTCCACGAGTTCCATCCGCCGCCCTACGGCGGCGGCAATCAGTTCCTGCTCGCGCTCGTTGGGGAGCTGAGGAGCCGAGGCCTCAACGTCGAGCTGAACCGGATCTCGCGTGGCACGACCGTGTGTCTTTACAACTCCTTTAACTTTGACTTCGCACGGCTGAGCCGGTTCGCGCGCGACGGCGTGCGCATGGTGCACCGCGTCGACGGTCCGATCGGCGCTTACCGCGGTTTTGACGACGGCACCGACCGGCGCATCCTCCGTGTCAACCGCGCGCTGGCCGATGCGACGATCGTGCAATCGCGTTACAGCCTCCAGAAGCATCGCGAGCTCGGTCTCGACCTTCGCGATCCGGTTGTGATCACGAATGCGGTCGACCCCGCGATCTTCCGTCCGCCTGCGACACGCGAGCCGCTCGGCGGCCCGCGCCTCCGAGTGATTGCGACGAGCTGGTCGGACAACCCGCGCAAGGGCGCCGATGTGCTTGCCTGGCTCGATCGGAACCTCGACTTGGATTCGTTCGAGTTCACGTTCGCCGGGAACACCGGAGCGAGGCTCGAGCGCATCCGCACCGTCGGGCCGCTCGCGTCGGGGCCACTTGCCGATCTGTTGCGCGCAAACGACGTGTACCTCGCTGCGAGTCGCGACGATCCGTGCTCCAACGCGCTCCTGGAGGCACTCGCGTGCGGACTTCCCGCTGCGTTCCTGCGTAGCGGTGGTCATCCCGAGCTCGTCGGTGAAGCGGGAATCGGGTTCGACGATCCGGACGAGCTCCCGGATGTGTTCGCGCGGCTGCGAGACGAGCTCGAACAGCACCGAGCAGCGATTCGAGCTCCCGTGCTTTCGGACGTCGCCGACCGCTACCTCGAGGTGCTGCGTCCGTGACGTTGACTCTCCGGCGCTTCACGTCGGCGCCGTCGCGGGTGGTTCTCGGCGCGTACGTTCCCGCGCGGACCGCCTCGTGGCCCGAGGCGTCCCGTCTGTTCGTCGTTGGGGACGACCGCGGCTGGTCGATCGACGACGACCGCGCGCGTCTGACCGCAACGGCGCGACGGCTCGGCTACGACGTCGCGCCCGCATCTTGGGCGCGGTTCGTCCGGAACCAGTCGCTCTTCCACCACGATCACTTCAGCGCATTGCAACCGCGCTGGCTGGACTCGTTCCACCGCTTGGGGCTCAGCTACTTCCACGGCCGCCCCGGGACGCCCGGGTATCCCGAGTTCGACCGCGCACACGAAGCCCTGAGGAGACACGCCGCGCGGATCGACCGCGTGCAGGTGACCCACGCGGAGATGCACGAGCTGGTGGTCGCCGGCGGAGTGGATCCGGAGAAGGTGTTCCGCATTCCCATCGGTGTCGACATCAGGCGTTTCCCGCTCGGCGACGCCGCAACGCGTACGAATGCGCGCACGGTGCTGGGTCTCCCGGAGTCGGCCTTCGTCGTCGGCTCGTTCCTCAAGGACGGCATCGGGCTGGAAGATGGGCTCGAGCCCAAGCTCGTGAAAGGGCCTGACACCTTGGTCGCGAGCGTCACGCGGCTTCGGGACTCGATTCCGGAGCTGTTCGTGCTACTGACGGGACCCGCACGCGGCTTCGTCCGCCGCGAGCTCGAGCGGGTGGGCATCCCCTACCGGCACGTCCAGCTTGCGTCACGGGACGAGCTCGCGGTCGCGTACCACGCACTCGACGTCCAGCTCGTCGCGTCGCGACAGGAGGGTGGGCCGAAGGCCGTTCTCGAGTCGATGGCGACTGGGGTGCCGATCGTCACGACGCGCGTGGGCCAGGCGCCTGAGCTCGTGGTCGACGGAGAGAACGGTCTGCTCGCGGACGTGGAGGACGTCGAGGCGCTCGCCGGCGCCGTCACCCGCATCCACGACGACGCTGCGCTCCGCGAGCACCTGCGCGGCGGCGGCAGGCCGACGGCCGAGGCGCACGCTGACGAGCGCCTCGATGATCGCTGGGCGAAGCTGCTCGACGGGTTCGTCCGCCGTGTGGGTTGACCGCGCTCGCGTGGGTCGCTACGCCCGCGCGGCAATGCGCTGGGG
>JBASRJ010000206.1:0-22461 GCA_049273785.1 Gaiellaceae bacterium
ATGCCCGGGGAACACGTCGGCACCGAACGGCAGCCGGCCGCCGGACGAGTACGGGCGTGCCTCGCCTTTCTTCTCGCGGAGCAGCCAGACGAGGTCGGGACTGCCGTCGCCAGCCTGCTCGGCGGTCAGGGCGTACATGTCCATGAGGTCCTGCGCAGAGTCGGGCAGCGGCGTGTAGACAGGCACTCCGAGCCGCTCCACCAGGCTCTGCGCGTCCCGCTCATGCCACGGCGCGGTGAGCACGATCGCCGTCTCGCGGCCGGCCGCGCGCGCCTCGATCTCGCTCGGCACGCCCAGCGGGTCGAACAGCAGCAGGCGTTCGTCGTCGATCGCGTAGGACGAAACGTTCTGGTCCCACGGCTCGCTCGGGCGCCAGTCCGGATGGGGTGCCTGCCAGTGCCACAGGCCAGTCTGCAACTCGCGCACGGCGCCATCCTAAGCGCATGGACGCAGGGGTAACTGTGCGACCGCTACGCAGTGGCGGCGCGAACCGCCGCGACGAGCGGCTCCCGGAAGACGTCCGGGAGCGGCCCCGGCTCCCAGTTGCCGCCGTCCGGAACGGGCACGAACCAAACCGCCTCGTGCCGTCCCGCGCCGAGCTTCTCCCACGCGCCCTCCGCCGGAACGCGGAAGTAGTCGAACCGGAGCACGACACCACGCTCGTGCACCGCGTCGACCGACATCCGCACGCCGATGCGGTCGAAAGGCATCGCCTCGCGCAGATGGTCGATCCGGTAGTAGAGGCACCGCAGCTCCCCGAACTCGCCGGTGCCGCGGTAGTACTCCGGCGCGAGATCGTGGAAGTAGTGGTCCCGCGTCGGCCCTTGCCATTCGGTGTAGTTCGCGAAGTAGATGTTGCCGACGACGTTCGCGTTCTCGAGCGATGTCTCGAAGACGCGCTCGGCGAGGAGCGCCCGGTTGACGGGCCCGGGAGGCACCTGGGCGACCACGGGACCGAGGTCGACCGGCTCGCCCGGCGGCGGGAACGGCGCAGCGCCCGGCCGCGGGCCCATCTTCGCCGCGAACTCCATGAAGTAGTCGGGTGCCGGCCGCGCCTCGACGACTCCGTGGTCGAGGATCGCGACCCACGTCGTCTTCATCTTGCTCCACGCGACCCGCTCGGTGCCGCCGCCGGCAAGCACGCGGTGCCAGTCGAACAAGAGCTCCTGCGTGGACTCGGTGACCTCCATCGACAGGCGCGCCTCGACGACGTCTTCGACCTGCAGCGGCAGGAAGATCCGCGTCTCGGTGTAGTTGCTGACCATCCCCCAGCGGCCGCTGCTCAACTCGGCCTCGAGCTGGGCGTTGACCGGAAACGTTCCGTATTCGCGCACCCTGCCCATCCACGTGGTGTAGTGGGTGAAGTACGCGGTGCGGCTGAGGTTCGCGATCTCGCGAAACGGGACCGGGAACCGGAAGGCGACGATCGGCCGGCCGTTCGGCCCGACGGCCTCCGTCATCGTCATCTCGAACGCCTCCGGGTCGTATCCGTACTCCGCCGCAATTGCATCGTTCGCCGCGACCGCGCGCACTGCAGGCTCCTCGTGGGGCGTCACGACGACCGCGACCACCCGGTCCGGCCCGTGTGTCAGCAGGAGCGGGAACGTCAAGACGTGCAGCGGCTCGGCACCGTCGGCGCCGCCGCGAAAGAGGACGCTGTCGCCCTCGCGGCGCTCGACGTCGAGCCGGATCGGGCCCTCGACAGACGACGCTTTCCGCACCGCCTCGGTCGCGGCCCACAGGCGCGTGCCGGCGAGGTCGAGCGGCTCGTCGAGGCGCTCGAGCAGCAGCGCGTTCGGGGCCACGAGCGCCCGCCACCGGCTTTCCGGCCGGGACGTCACGGGCGCGATGTCACACCCTTGCGGCCCGCCGCCGGCGACGCAGAGGCAGGCGCGCTCATCGTGCGACAGTGACACGCCGAGGTCGGGCAGATCCTTGACGACCGGCCGACCGCTCTCCACCCACTCCAGCTCGACGCTCACGGGCCACTCCCTTCCGCGTCGCCTGCCGGGCCGACGATGGGCCCTCACCGCCGAGGATATTTCAGAAACGCTCGACGCGCGAGCCGCCAACGATCGCGTCGCGGCCGTCCGCAAAACGCACCCACGCCTTGCCGCCGCCGTCGTAGTCCGGCGACCACACCACGAGCGTCGCCTCCTCCCCGCCGGCACGGCACGGCTCTGTCCCCTCCGGCTCGACACCGCGCCACACGCGCACGAACGGGTTCTGCTCCCACTCGCGCGCCAGGGTCGTTTCGTCGGTGTGACCCGGCAGCACGCGCAGCTCGTGCGGCAACGCCAGCAGGACGTCCA
Source organism: Gaiellaceae bacterium (assembly GCA_049273785.1). Lineage (GTDB taxonomy): Bacteria > Actinomycetota > Thermoleophilia > Gaiellales > Gaiellaceae > 3-1-20CM-4-69-9. Next base: position 2,313 of record JBASRJ010000206.1, read on the forward strand.
TCACCGAGCGGCGGATCTGCTCGAAGCTCCCGCCCCCGACGGAGTCCTTGAACAGCGTGTCTCCGGTGAATACCGCCTCGCCGTTGACGACGAAGGCGACCATGTCGTCGGAGTGGCCCGGAGTGGGGATCGCGTCGACGCGCAGGCCGCCCGCAGACAGCGAATCGGTCCGCACCGGGAGTCCGAGCTCACCCTCGTGCTCGACGTGGTCGCCGTGCGCGTGCGTCCGGAGGATGAAGGCCGGCTCGACGCGCCAGCGCTCGACGGCCTCGCGCAGCGGCCCGACCGGGGCGCCCGAGTCGACGTACACGGCCGTCCCGCCCTCCTCGTCGGCGACGAGGTAGGCGTTCGACAGCCAGTCCGGATGCATGCTCCGAGCGACGAGCACGACGGTACGCTACCGGGGCACCTGCGACGAGGAGGAACGGAATGGCGGGATTGATGTCCCGGACGATGATGATCATCAAGGCGAAGTTCTCGGCGCTTCTGAATAGGGCCGAGAACCCGAGCGAGACGCTCGACTATTCCTACGAGAAGCAGCTCGAGTCTCTGCAGAATGTCAAGCGCGGGATCGCGGACGTCGTCACGGCCAAGAAGCGGCTCCAGCTCCAGACCCAGCAGCTCGAGCAGAACGTCGTCAAGCTCGACACGCAGGCGCGCCAGGCGGTCGGCGCGAACCGCGAGGATCTCGCGCGGGCGGCGCTCGAGCGGAAGTCGGGTATCCAGCAGCAGCTCCAGCAACTGGACGGGCAGGTGCAGCAGCTCGACGACCAGCAGCAGAAGCTCGTCGCGAACGAGCAGCAGCTTTCCGCGAAGATCGAGCAGTTCCGGTCGCAGAAGGAAGTGATCAAGGCGCAGTACTCGGCCGCGGAGGCACAGGTGCGGATCGGCGAGGCCGCGACCGGGATCGGACGTGAGATGGAGGACACCGGCCTCGCGATCCAGCGCGCGAAGGACAAAACCGATCAGATGCAGGCGCGCGCGGCTGCGCTCGACGAGCTTGTCTCCTCCGGCCAGCTCGAGGATCTCACCTCCGACCAGACTCAGCTCGACCGGGAGCTGGCGCAGCTGTCGTCCCAGTCGCAGGTGGATCAGGAGCTGGCGAAGATGAAGGCAGAGGTGGGCTCGGGATCTGGCTCGGAGAAGAAGGAGATCGAGCAGTAGCGACTGCCTCGATGCGACGCGTCACCAGGTAGATCCCGCACAGCAGCGTCACGATCGCCTCGACGACGATCAGCACGCGGTAGTCGACCGCGGCGATCAGCGCAGCGCCGAGCGCGATCGACACGGTTTGCGGCGTGCTGATGATCGCGTCGGCGGCCGAGAAGACGCGTCCCTGCAGCCGGTCGGGAGAGCGCAGCTGGATCGCCGTGCCGAACCCGACGATCAGCCACGCGATGCCGGCACCGGCGACCGCGACCCCGAAGAGGATCAAAGGCAGGTTCGTGGACACGAACGTGAGGTCGCCGAGCGCGAACAGCGCCATCCCCAACCCGACGAGCTTGGCGTCGCCGAGCCGGCGCAGGAGGCGTGCAGCTGTGACGCCGCCGACGATCGCACCGGCGCCCTGGAGCGACGAGAGCACGCCGAAGAAGGACGTCGGCCGGTGCAGGCCCTGGTCGAGCACGGCGAAGATCACCGTCTCGGAGAAACCGACCACGAGCAGGCAGACACCGCACGTGAACACGATCTGCTTCAAAGCAGGCGTTCGAAGGATGTGGCGCGCGCCGGCGAGCACCTCTGCGAGGAAGCGGTGTTCCTCGCGCGCGAACTTGGGCTCGGGAGTCCGGAGGAACAGAACCGCCGCCACGACCGCGACGAAGCTCACGGAGTCGAGCACCGCCACCGCACCGCCGCCGGTCGCCGCATAGATCCCGGCGCCGATGAGCGGCGCGATCAGTCGCAGACCTTCGCGCACCGTCTGGAACATCCCGTTCGCCTCGCCGAGCAGCTCGCGCGGGCAGATCACCGTCATCAACGCGGAGCGCGCCGACCCCGCGAGCAGGCCGGCCGTCCCGTAGAACACCGTCACCGCGTAGAGAAGCCAGATGTCGCCGCGATCGTGGACGAACAGGAGCGAGAGGACCACGACCGCCTCGGCGGAGTACGTCCAGATCATCACGCGCCGCCGCGAAAGGCGGTCGACAACGAACCCCGCGAGCGGCGAGAACAGCGACGGCGCGGCGAGCGCAAAGAAGACGAGGCCTGCAGCCGAGTTGCTGTCCGTCAGGTCCTTCGCCCAGACACCGAGGACGATGAACATCGCCCAGTCGCCGAACACCGACAGCGTCCAGCCGGCGAGGAAGATGCGGGCGTCACGGATGGCGAGGACGCGGCGCATCAGGCCGACGGGGATTCCGGCGACAGACCGGCCGCCTCGGTCGGAAGCAGCGCCTCGTCTCCGAACGGAACCTGCTCAGGCTCGGTGGGCATGTCCTTGACGTGCCGCACGGGCGAAAGCGCGATCGGAATTGCAGCGAGCGAACAGCCGATCGTCCCGACGAACATGGTCGGGCGCAAACCGATCCACGATGCCAGACCGCCGCTGACGAGCGCGCCGAGCGGAATCGTCCCCCAGACGATGAATCGGCGCGACGCATTGACCCGGCCGAGGAGACGCTCGGGCGTCAGCGCCTGCGTCAGGCTGATCGCGCTGACGTTGTAGAGCACGACCCCGAAGCCGACGAGCGTGAAGGCGACGACGATGAACGGGATCGGAAAGGAAACCGGGGCGAGCGGAACGAGCACGAGCGGGACGCCGTCGACGATGGTCGCAAGCAGAATCGCGCGGCCGACGCCGAACCGCTTGCCGATCCTTTGCGCGACGAACGCGGCGATGAGCGCGCCGCCGTTCGAGAGAGCGAAGGTGATCCCGATCGCGAGCGCCGACATGTGCAGGTGCCGCACCGCGTAGACGATCAGGATCGCGAACGCGACGTTGTTGAAGAAGTTGAAGGTCGCGGTCGAAATCGAGATGCCGCGCCAGTACCGATGCCCGAGGAGATACTTGATCCCGTCGATCAGCTCGCGGCCCATCGACGGCGAATCCGCGGTGCGGACGGGAACGACCTCCTTCGTCTTGATGGCGAAGAGGAAGGCGACCGACCACAGGTAACTGAGCGAGTCGGCGAGCACCGCATACGGCGCCGTGAAGGCGCGCACGAGCAATCCGCCCAGACCCGGCCCGCCGATCTGCGCCGCGGAGCGGGTGATCTCGAGCTTCGCGTTTCCTTCCACGAGCTGTGACCGGTCGACCAGCGACGGGAGGAACGACTGGTACGAGACGTCGAAGAAGACGGTCAGCGTGCCGGTGATGAAGCCGGCGATGTACAGCTGTGCGAGCGTCAGGTGTCCGAACGCCGCAGCCGCGGGGATCGAGCCGAGCGCGAGCGCGCGACCGAAGTCGGCGATGATCATGATCGGGCGTCGTCGCAAGCGGTCGATCCAGACGCCAGCCGGGAGCGTGAACAGCAGGAAGGGCAGAAAGTCGACCGTTCCGAGCGCCGCCACCTGGAACGCGGTCGCGTGCAGTGAGAGCACGGCGACGAGCGGCAGCGCGATCTGGCTGATGTTCGACCCGAACTGGCTGACGCTCTCGGCCGTCCAGAGCTTCAGGAAGTCGGCGTGCCTCCAGAGACCGCCGCGCGGGAAGAGTGCGGCGGGACTGCGCATCTAGCTCGCCGGCAGCTGAGCTTGGGCCGGGGCCCGCGCGATCGTGATGTCGCCGCTGACGGTCTTGGCGCGCACCTCGACGAGCGGCGCGTCGGCCTCGGCGTCAGCGTCGTCCTGCGGCGCATCCGAGAGGTCGAACTCCGATCCGGTCGAGCCGCTGATCGTGGTCGCGTCCACGTAGACACGCGAACCGCGGCGTACGCCGACGTGGACGTCGCCGGAAACGGTCTGCGCCTCGACAACTCCCGCGACGACCGCCTCGAGTCGAAGGTCGCCCGAGACGGTGTTCGCGTGCACCCCAGCTCCTGCGTCGCGCAGCCAGAGGTCGCCGGAGACGGCCTGGACGACGACCTCGCCGCGCGCCTGCTGGAGCGCGACGTCTCCGGAGGTGGACTGGATCTGCGTCTGGCCCCCGACGGAGTCGAGCGAGACATCGCCGCTCGCCGTCTTGATGCGGGCGTCGCCCTGGATCTCCTCGATCTGGACGTCGCCCGACGCGGTCTTCGCCTCGAAGGAGCCGTACGTCCCGCGTGCTCTGACGTCGGCCGACTTCGTGCGCACCGTCGGCTCGGCCCCGGCCGGGCAGATGACGCGCAGGCGGATCTCCGGGCTGCGGCCGATCGAGAACATGAAGCCGCGGTGCTTGACCTCCACGATCACCTCGGACTTCTCGCCGCGCTGATGCGCTTCGACACGCGCGTTCTCGACGAGCTCACGAGTGACCGAATCGTCCCCTTCTAGGGACACGTGCGTGGAGCCGTCCGCCCCCGTCTCGATCTCGACGCGCCCGAACGGGATCTCGAGATCGAGACGGACCAGACCCGGCGTGTCGAAGTCCCAGGTCGGCATCAGACGATGTGCTGCCGGGAGTCGGCGTAGCGGAGGTCGGAGAGGACTCGCTCGCGGACGCCCGCGGTGCGGTGGACGACGATCGGCTGCTTGTCCTTCGGGCGGATCAGGTTGGCCTCGCGACGCGGGAGCACCGCGAGCGCAAGTCCGAATGGGAGTGGCAATACGTGCATCGCTTGCTCCTTTCAGCTGCGGCCGTAGCCGGTCATTCGCCGGCCGCCGCGACCGCGGCGTTGTGGGTTCGCGCTCTTCGAGATCTGCTGCAGGAGCCATGTGTTGGCGGAGACCCCTGCGTCCTGGGCGGCCGCGTCGATGATCGCTTTCAGCGTTTCCGGAAGGCGAAGGGTGACGCGGGCGCTGAGGCTGTCGTCCGTCGACGGCATCGGCGCGCCCTGCTCTTCGACGTAGACAAGCTCGGGATCCCCGCCGGTGACTCGCACTTCGATGTGACCGTTGGGGAGCTGATTCGTCAGCTCCGCAGCGGCCTCGCCGAGGACGTCCATCAGGCGGAGCCGGAGGGATGGCTCCAGGGCTGCCGCGATTCTGCGAGCGGCATCGGCAACCGCGTCGTCGCCCATGGCGGCGACGGCTTCGAGATCCCGCTGGAGTGCCTCGACGAAGGCCGCTACGTTCATGAGCGGCACTATGACATCACCGTGATGTCATGTCAAGAACCGTCTGGTGTCATTCTGCGTCGTCGTGACGCAAAGGCCGCAATTTGCGGCGATTTTCCAGCCTGGACGAAGGTGCGGCCGCTACAGAGGCGCGTCGAACAAGCCGAACCAGCGGGTCAGGTCCTGCTCGATCGGCAGCTCGCCCTCGAGCTTCGCCTTCAGCTCGAGCTCCTCGGCGTTGTCCCGCTCCTGATCCCTCCCGGTCGGCACGAACGGCCAGAACGCCCCGCGCTTGTAGCCGTAGACGAAATAGACCGGGTGCTCCCCGCCGTCGAACTTGAACGCGGCCGCGAGAAGCTGCTCGCCGAAGCCCTGCTCCGACAGCCCTTGCGCCACGGCGTGCACCGCCGTGACCTGATCCTCGAGCTGCGGATCGCGGACGATCACCCAGCTGAAGCCCAACGAGTCGTCGCGCCGCTCGAGCTTGGCGCCGTACTCGCCCGCGATCGAGTCGAGGAGCTGCTCGACGTCGCTCTGGGCGCGCACGAACTCGCCGGCTGACAGCGGCTTGAAGCAGATCGCGCCCACGCCCGCCGTCTTCAGCCCGAGCTCGGTGTCCAGCGTCACCGCCGCGGTCGTCAGGGCGAACAGGCGCTCGCGCGCCGGCGCGGGGAGCTTCTTTCGCCCGGAGAGGACGTCGCGCAGTCCCACGTGCCGGAGGTTAGACCGGGCGGCCCATCTCCCGGGCGATCTGCTCCAGCGCAGCGAGGCGCTTCTCGAGCGGCGGGTGATCCATGAACAGCTCCGCCGTCGCCTGCTTCACGGAGGCCGGGATGATGAAGAACGCGTTCATCGCCTGCACCTCGCGCAGGTCGCGCTGCGGGATCAGCGCCATCTGGCTCGAGATCTTCTGCAGCGCACTCATCAGGTACTCCGGGGCGCCTGTGATCAGCGCCGAGCCACGATCGGCCGCGTACTCGCGGTAGCGGGAGATCGTCCGGATCAGGATCCAGCTGATCACGTACGTCACGATCGAGACCCCGACCACGATCAGCCACACGGGCACCGCGTTGTTGTTGTTGTTCCGGTTGCCCCCGCCCCACATCCCGGCGTACAGCCCGAACCGGGTCAAGACGCCGGCGAGCATCGCGAAGAACGACGCCACCGTCATCACGAGCACGTCGCGGTTCGCGATGTGGGACAGCTCGTGCGCGAGGACGCCCTCGATCTCCTTCGGCTCGAGGCGGCGCCAGAGGCCGGTCGTGACCGCGACGGCGGCGTGCTTGGGGCTCCGGCCGGTCGCGAAGGCGTTCGGGACGTCGGTGTCGACGATCGCGATCTTCGGCTTCGGCAGGTCGGCCATCGCGCACAGGCGCTCGACCATCGCGTGCAGCTCGGGCGCAGCGTCGCGGTCGACGACCTTCGCGCCCGAGGCGGCGAGGGCGAGCTTGTCGGACGTGTAGTACTGGAAGAAACCCAGGGCGACGACGATCAGGATCATCGGAATAAGGCCGACGTTCAGCACCTGGAACAGGACGACTGCGAACACGACGTACAGGAGGCCGAGCAGGGCGCTCGTGAAGAGCATCCGCAGCGAAAGCCCCGCGTCGCGTCCAAAAGACTTGCGTTTCATCGAGAATCGTGCTCCTTGAAGGGGACGGGACTCATTGTAGTTTCGGGACTGCTCCTCACGGCGGGGCTTAACCTGAACTCAACAGCGCAGGCGGCGCCGATCGCCGTACGCGTGGTGCCGCCGTTCGATCCGGCCCTGTACGCGGGACGCGGCGCGGTCGGGCTCGTGGTTCCAGGCGCCGGGGGGACGGTCACGCGGGCGGGTGCGCTCGCCTCGCTCGAACGCGGCAAGACCGAGCACTCGCTGCTCGGCGGGATCCCCCACGGCAGGGTGATCGTCCTGCCGTCAGCGGCTCCCGGGACCGTGCTGACGTTCTACGTGGCACTGCCTCCGCAGGGCCGCACGGGCAACCGCCGCCGGTACCCGGCTGCGGTCGTCGGTTGCGGCCTGCACGGGCTTCTGACGTCCAGCGCCACTCGGATTCCGGGCCTGATCTCGATCGCGGACATCGCCCCCGCCGTCGAGCATGCGCGACGGCACCATTGCGACGTCTCTCCGCTCGGGGCGAAGGCAGCTCGCGATGCCCCGGCGGAGCTGCGCGCGCTCGATCGCCGGATCCGGCACGTGCACGACGCGCGCGGCTGGGCGCTCTTCGCCGCGATCCTGACGGTGTTCGGACTGTCGCTGCTGGGATCGCCGGGAGTGCTCGGCTGCGTGGCAGCGGTCGGCGCCTCACTGCTCCTGTCAGCGTTCGGCGTCGACGGGTTCTGGTCCCTCGTACTCGGCGTCGCGGGGCTCACCATGGTGTTTGCGGTCCCCGGCCCGGTGCGACGGCTCGTTCCTGCGCTCGTCGCCGTGTTCCTCGTGGCACTCCTGTTCGTCCTCGCGCTCGACACACGCGTGAACTCGCTGGCCGTGCTCGGTGCGCGGCCCGACGGCGGCGGACGCTTCTACGGGATCACGAACCAGCTCGAGACATTGCTGCTCGCGCCGGTGCTCGCCGCGGCGGGCTCGCGCGGGCTCGGGCGCCTGCTCGGGATCGGTTTGCTCGCGATCGTCACCGTCGGCTGGAGCAAGACCGGTGCCGACGGCGGCGGGATCGTCGTCTACGCGGCCGCGCTCGCCGTGCTGGCGCTGCGGATGGGTACGGCGCCGGTGACCGCCCGCCGGCTCGCTCTCGCCGGTGCCGGCGTCATCCTGCTCGCGTTCGCGCTCGTCGGGATCGACGCCGCACTCGGCGGCTCGAGTCACGTCACGCACGCAGTCGGTACGGGCCCCGGTTCCCTGCTCGGGGACCTTGGACGCCGCCTGCACCTGTCATATCTCTCGGTCACGGACTCGTGGCCGAAAGGTCTCGCGTTCGGCGGCGGGGTAGGTGCGCTTGTCGCGATCGGCGCATTCTTCCGTCGCGGGCCGACGATCGACGCGATGCTCGCCGGACTCGCAGTCTCGTTTCTCGTCAACGACACGCCGGTCGACATTGCGTTCATCGGCGCGCTGGGATGCTGGACGCTCGTCCGCTGGGAGACAGTAGACTCGCGCGCCATGCGCCGCCGTTCGGGCCCGGTCGTGCTCTTCGCGTCGTCACTGCTCGTCCTCGCGGTCGCCGGCTGCGGCAGCCAGGGCGTCGTGCGCGCAACGCCCGTGACGGTCGTCGGGACGCTGAAGCAGGAGGCGCCGGGCAAAGGGCTCTTTGTCAGCAACGGCTGCACCGCGTGTCACACGTATACGCCTGCGGGCTCGAAAGGGACGATCGGCCCCGACCTCGACAAGCTGCCGCAGTACGCGACGAAGGCGAAGCAGCCGCTCGCCAAGTTCGTGCACGAGTCGATCGTGAACCCGGGCGCGTACATCGAGAAGGGCTACCAGAACCTGATGCCCAAGACCTACAGCAAGCTGCCGGCCGCGGACCTTCAGGCACTCGTCGACTTCCTGACGAAGCCACAGGGCTGAACCTCCCGGCGGACTTCCCGCGGGACGTCGAGGCGGTCGCGTGCGACCTCGACCGGACGCTGATCGGCGAGGACGCACGTCTGCCACCGCGGACGCGCGACGCGCTGGCGCGCATGCGTCGCGCGAACGTCCACGTCGTGCTCGTGACCGGCCGCATGTTCCAGTCGGTCCGGCGGTACGCCCTCGAGGCCGGGCTCGACGATCCGGTGGTCTGCTACCAGGGCGCGGTCGTCGCAGAGCCCGAGTCTGGAACGTGGCTCCGGCACGTCCCGATTCCGCTGGACCTCGCGCGCGAGGCGATCGCCGCTCTGCGCGACGAAGGGTTCGGGATGAACTGCTACGTCAACGACGAGCTGTACGTCGCGGAGATCACGCCGGAAGCCCGGCGCTACGCGGACTTTCAGGAACTGGAGCTGCACCCCGTCGGCGACCTCCTCGCGTGGCTTCGGGACCCGCCGACGAAGCTCGTCGTGATCGACGACCCGGAGGTGCTCGACGAGCTCGAAGCGAGGATGAAGGCACGTTTCGAGGGGCGGCTCTACATCTCGAAGTCGCTCCCGTTCTTCCTCGAATTCGCCGCGCCCGACGTGACGAAGGCGGCGGGGCTCGAGTTTCTGGCGCAGCGGCTCGGCTTGACGCGCGCGCGGACGGTCGCGTTCGGCGACGGCGAGAACGACGTCGAGCTCGTTCACTGGGCCGGCTACGGCGTCGCCGTCGCGAACGCCCACGACCGCGTGAAAGCGGTCGCCGACCTCGTGTGCCCGCCCGTGGACGAGGAGGGCGTGGCGCAGGTTCTGGAGGCGTACCTAGACTCCCGCGCATGATCGACCTGCGCGCCGCCCGCAACGATCCAGATCGTTTCCGGGCCGCGCTCGCCCGCAAAGGGGCGGGGGAGCTCTTCGACGAGCTGCTCGAGGCAGACCGCGCCGTCCGCGACGTTCAGCCGCGCGTCGAGGAGCTGCGCGCGAAGCGGAAGGTGAAGGGGAAGCCGACGCCGGAGCAGCTGGCAGAGCTCGAGCACCTCAAGGCAGAACTACAGTCGCTCGAACAGCAGCTGGTGGCGGCCGAAAACCGTCGGAAAGAGCTCCTCGACCGCATTCCGAACCTGCCGAGCGACGAGACACCCGACGGCGAAACGGAGGAGGATGCGGTCGAGATCCGCCGCGTCGGCGACCCGCCGTCATTCGACTTCCCGACGCGCGACCACCTCGAGCTCGCCGAGATCTACGGCTGGCCGATGATCGACCTGGAACGCGCGGCGAAGGTCTCCGGCTCACGGTTCGCCTACCGCCTCGGCGACGTGGCGCTGCTCGAGCTCGCCCTCTACCGGTTCGCCCTCGACCGGCTCGTCCAGCGTGGCTTCACGCCGGTGCTGCCGCCGGTTCTCGTTCGCGAGGAGGCGATGTACGGCACGGGCTTCTTCCCGACGGACGAGGTGAACATCTACGGCGTCGAGCGCGACGAGCTCTACCTAGTCGGGACGTCGGAGGTTCCGATCGCGGCGATGCACGCCGACGAGATCTTCGACGAGGACGCGCTGCCGATCCGCTACGCCGGCTACTCGACGTGTTTCCGCCGCGAGGCGGGCGCCGCCGGGAAGGACACGCGCGGCATGTTCCGCGTCCACCAGTTCGACAAGGTGGAGATGTTCGTCTTCTGCCTCCCGGAGCAGTCGCGCGACGAGCACGAGCGACTGCTCGAGATCGAGGAAGAGCTCGTGCAGGAGCTCGACCTTCCGTATCGGGTCGTCAACGTCGCGGCCGGCGATCTCGGCGCGAGCGCGTCGAAGAAGTACGACATCGAAGCCTGGTTCCCGGGGCGCGGCGGCTACGGCGAGATCACGTCGACGTCGAACACGACGGACTACCAGTCGCGACGCTTGAAGATCCGCGTCCGGCGCGAGAAAGGGCCGGAGGAAGTCCACACGCTGAACGGCACTGCGGTGACGGCGCGCGCGATGCTCGCGATCATGGAGAACTTCCAGGAAGAGGACGGCTCGGTCGCCGTGCCGGAAGTGCTCGCAGAGCTGGGCGCTCCGCGAAAGCTCGGCGCGGAGCGGACGCGGGCCTAGCCTGAACGCCTTCCGAGCAGGATGGTCAGGCCCTTGTTCGTCGCAACGGCGACGTCGGCGCGTGTGTCGCCGTTGAACCGGCCGACCGCGGCCGCCGCGGGCCTCCCGGCGAGCGGGATCGAGACCGGCGTCCGGTAGGCGCTCTTGGTCGCGATCCACGTGTTGATCGAGGCCGCGTTCTGGTCCAGCGCGATCACGTCGACGCGTCCATCCCCCGTGACGTCCGCGAGGGCGACGCCGACTGGTGCGGTTCCTGCCTGCAGCGGCGTGCCCGAGTAGCTGAGGTCGGCGCTGAAGTCGACGACGAGGACGCCGCTCGTCGTGCCCACGACCAGATTCGGATTGAGTCCGACCTGGGCGGCTTCGAGCGCCGTGGACAGGTTCGGCTGTTGAACGGCAAGCCCGTGCGGCGTGAAGAAGCCGGAGCCGCCGCCCGTGGCGATCGACACGCCGGCCGGCCCCGCGCCGGCGACGTCGTACTTGCCGTCGTCGTTGAAGTCACCGGCGGTCACGTGCAATGGGATCGTGTCGGCGGGGACGGCGAACGGAGAGGCGCTCTCGTTCAGAACGACGAAGAACGACGACTCGTGGCCGTCGACGAAGACTGCGTCGTTCAGGCCGCCGCTGCCGTCGAAGTTGGCCGCTGCTCCGTCGATTGCCGAGAAGCCCAGGCTGGACGACGAGAACGTGTTTCCGCCCTGGTTGTTGACGAACAGCACGGGACCGTTTGCGTCGGTGACGTAGAGATCGGAGCGGCCATTCGCATCGGCCACCGCCGTCACGGACGTCGGCGAGAGATCGGGGCGGGCGAGAATCGTGAACGGCGCCCTGAACGTCCCGTTGCCCCGACCGAGGAAGCCGAGAACCGTGTGCGGCGGCTCGATCACGACGAGATCCGCGAGAGCGTCGTCGTTGAGGCGGGCGACGGTGACACCCGCAGCGGAGAACCCTGTGAACGTCTGTGACCGAAGCAGCGGATCGGTCGTGCACCAGCGATACGAGCTCTCAATCGCCTGCAACGCAATGCGGCGCCAGGTCGATCCGCTCGACCCGACGCGCAGGCCGGTCGACGCGGCCTTGACGGCGAGGGGGAATCCCGACTGCGGGCATGGACCCGTGACACCCCGGTCGCTGAGCGCAGGAAAGGTCTTGTCGCCCACCTCGAGGTCGAAGGTCCGCGCGGCGCCGGTTGCGGTGAGCGAGCGGGCGGAGGCGCGTAGGTCGTCGACCGCCACGGCGACCGTGAACGTGGTAACGCGCCCGCGCACGGCGCCGCGGAAGATCGCCGCGGCCGCACGCATGGACGACGGGATCTTCGCGAGCGGCCGAATCGGAAGGCGGGCCGCGCGACCGCGAACGCGAACGGTGAACAGCCCAAAGCTCTGGTGCGCGCGGTTCGGCAGCTGCAGCTGGAGCCTCAGCGTCGTCGCCACGGGCGATGCGGGTGATCGCGTCGCGGCCGGACCATCCGCGAGGAAGACGACGAACGCGACGAGCACTGCCGTCGCGACGAATATCCGCGAGGGAATCAACGACGACCCCCTACGAGGCTACCCTGTCCGCTCAGGCGGGGTGCCGGAGCGGTCGAACGGGGCGGTCTTGAAAACCGCTGAGCGCCGCAAAGCGCTCCGTGGGTTCAAATCCCACCCCCGCCGTTCAGGGGCCCGCGACGGCAGAGCCGCGCCACACCAAGCAGTCGTGACGAACCCGCAGCGTTATGATCGCTAGAGATTTGCCTCGCGTTCCTCGAAAGCGGCGTGCGGCCTGGGGACTTCGATGAGCTGGGACATCCCGATCGGAACGGAGTTCGCGGGTTACCGGATCACGAGCGTCCTCGGGCGCGGAGGCATGAGCGTTGTGTACACGGCCGAGCACGTCGGGCTGGGACGCACCGTTGCCCTCAAGCTGCTTTCGGCTTCGCTCGCAGCGGACCAGAGCTTCCGGGAGCGGTTCACCCGCGAATCGCGACTGGCGGCGACTCTCGACCACGCGAACATCGTCCCGATCTACGACGCGGGTGAGGCAGACGGGTTCCTCTACATCGCGATGCGCCACGTGGAGGGGTACGACCTGGGGACGCTGCTCGAACAGGAAGGACCGCTGCCGCTGGGACAGACGCTCTTCTACATGGAGCAGGTTGCCGGGGCTCTCGACCAGGCCCACGAGCAAGGGCTCATCCACCGCGACGTCAAGCCCGCCAACATCCTCATCGCGAGACCGTCCGACCGGGTCTTCTTGACCGACTTCGGCGTGGTCAAGCAGGCGTCCTCTCAGGGCCTGACGAAGACCGGCTACTTCCTCGGGACGTTCGAGTACGCAGCCCCGGAGCAGATCGAGGGCAGAGCGGTTGATGCCCGCACCGACATCTATGCGCTCGGATGCGTCCTCTATGAGTGCCTGAGTGGAGAGCCCCCCTTCAAGGCAGAAACCGAAGGATCTGTCATCCACGCCCATCTGACGGAGCCGCCGCCGAGGCTCACCGCCAAGCGGCCCGATCTTCCGATCGCCATCAATGACGTGATCGCCACCGCGATGGCGAAAGCAATGGAGGATCGCTACTCCAGTTGCGGCGAGTTCATCCGAGCGCTGCGAGCAGTCGCGCTCGGAACAGTCTCAGGTGAACGGAGACCTTCTCCGGCTGCGGCTACCGTCCAGGCACCGGCGGACAGCGGGTTCTCGCCAAAGACCGAGGCCGTCCCATCGCCGTCGGAGGTCGTTTCACCGCAGCCGGAGGCAGCAGCACCACCGACCGAGGCCTTACCGCCGCCCGCGGAGCCCGCCGCACCGCGGCCGTCCACTCCACCCGCTCCACCAAAGACGCCGCGCACGTTGACACTCTCGGGAGGCCGCCTGCTCGCGGCTGCGGCCGCGCTCGCAGCGATCATTGCAGGTGCTGTCGTCGCCGCCGTATTGCTGAGCGGCGGCGGAGGAAAGAAGGCAGGATCACCCGGCACGAACCCGACCACGACGGCCACCGCTCCGGCGGCGATCGGTCTCGCCGGCGTCGTGCCCAACGACCTCTTCAAGTACTGCACCACGGTGTCCCCACGGGCGGGTGCCGGGGAGACTGCGAGTTGCCGACCGACGGGTACGACAGGCACAACCTTCCTTCCCAACAGCTGGGAGATATCGCTCTATCCGAGTGCGACCGCGCTGCACGACGCTTACAACGGGCTCAGGCGTGCGAACGGCATCGGTCAGGACTACGGCCATTGCAGCGGAATCGCCTGGGGCGGCGAGGGAGGCTGGGCCCACGGCCCCGGCAAGCCGGGCGGGAGACGGTTCTGCTACTTCGACGGCAACTTCGCTGTGATCGTCTGGACGCACGAGCGGCTCGGTCAGGCGAGTCACGTCGACACCCTCGGAATGGCTCGGGCCAGCGGCAGTGACCATTACAACCTCTTCAGCTGGTACCGGTTCTGGCACCACCGGATCGGCAAGTGCCCGGCGCCGGACTGCGTTGCCCGCCTGAAGTAGCCGCGTCGAGCGGCGCCGAAACCCGAACGCCGCGCCGCTAGCCCAGACGAGCGAGTTGCTCGGTAATGCGTCGCTCCGCGGCCGTGTCCTCCAGTTTCGCCGCGACCTTGCTTGCCTTGGTCCAGAGCTCGATTGCCTGCCCGTTCGCGTTCAACGAAGCCGCCCTCGACCCAGCCTGCTCGAGGTACTCGAGCGCCTTGGAGAGATTCCGGCTCTGAGCGTAGTAATAGGCGAGTACCTCGAGGTACTCGTCCCGCGAGGCCGCGTACAGCTCCTCGAAGACAGCGGCCACCCTTCCGTACAGCTCCTGGCGCCGTGCCGGCGTGAGCGTCGACAGCGCGGCCTCCTGGAGGAGGCCGTGCTTGAACGTGTAGACCAGTTCGGGGTAGCGGCGCAATTCGCGGATGTATTGCGCGCGTAGCAACACGGACACGCCACGCGCGCACTCCTCGCTCCCGGCGACGCGCTCGAGCACCCGTGCCGGGAAGACGCGGCCGATCACGGCGGCGACCTGAGCGAGCCGCCCGGTTTCATCCGGCAGGCCGTCGATCCGAGCGATCAGGAGGCCCTCGAGCGCCGGCGGAAGGATTGCGGCCGGGGTCATCGTCAGCGCCCACGTGTGCCGCCGCCGCTCGAGCGCACCGCCCTCGATCAGGGACCGGAGGAGCTCCTCGAGGTAGAGCGGATTGCCCTCGGCCCGAGCGATGAGCTCTTGCTTCGCGCTTTCGTCGAGTCCCTCGGGCATGAGCATCCCGAGGAACTCCTCGGCGACCGAGTCCGACAGCGGCCCGAGGGCGAGCTCGGCGACCCGGTGCGTGTAGTGCTCCAGGGCGTGGAGCCGAAAGCGCGATCCTTCGGACGGCAGATCACCGCGGAAGGCCGTCGCGAGGAGGAGCGGCGCGCGGTCGGTCACCTCGAGCAGTGCTTCTGCGAGCTCGCGAGTCGGCGCATCGGCCCAGTGCAGGTCGTCGATCGCCATGACGACAGGGTGCTGGGCGCACAGGGCCTCGACCCAGGTGCAGTAAGCGCGGCGGATCTCCTCGACGAGCTCTTCCGGCTTCAGCTCGCGCAGGCTGTCCGTAACGTCGGTGTCCACGCGCAGCGAGAGTAGGCGCCCGAGCTGAGGAAGGATCTGGACGGGATCGAGTGCCGCGAGCGACGTGAGCTTCGCGCGCAGCTTCGTGCGCACGGAGACCTCGGCCTCTCCCGGCTCGACGCCGAGCCATTGCCGGAGCGCCTCGACGAACGGCCAGTACAGCGGCGCACCGCCGTACGCCCGGCAGTGGCCGTCGAGCCAGAACGTTCGGTCGCCGGCGATCGTCCGGAACTCGCTGAGAAGCCGCGTCTTCCCGATTCCGGCTTCGCCGACGAGCACGAGCAGCTGGCCGCGGCCTTCGATGAGTTCCTCCAGGGCGACCCGTAGGCGCGCGACCTCGGGCTCGCGCCCGACGAGCGGCGTAGGAGCGGGCGCTTGCGTGCCCGTCTGCTCGCGAACGAGGCGCCAGGCCGTAACCGGCTGCGACCGTCCCTTGACGCTCACGTCTCCGAGCGACTCGAGCACGAAGCGGTGAGCGAGGCGGCGGGCCGTCGATTCTCCGACGACGATCGTGCCCGGAACCGCGATCGACTGAAGCCGGGCGGCGACGTTCGTCGTGTCCCCCAGCGCGACCTTTTGCTGGTCCGCTCCCCCGACGATGCCCACTGCCGTCTGGCCGCTGTTCACACCAACCCGAACGTGGAAGTCCTTGACATCCCATGCCAATGCGATGTCCTCGGCGTACTCGGCCACGACCTCGACGATGCGAAGCGCTGCGTGCGCCGCGCGCTCTGGATCGTCCTCGTGCGCTGCCGGCATCCCGAAGAACACGGCAATGCCGTCGCCCATGTAGGCCTGGATCGTTCCTCCGAACTGCTCGACGGCGCGCGCCATCCGGTTGACGCACTCACCGATCAGGGCCTTGACCTCGTCGGGAGCGAGGCGTTCGCCGAGAGCCGTTGAGCCGACGACGTCCGCGAAAAGCGCCGTCACCGGCCGGAGCTCGTCACCGGCCTGCGATGACGCAACGGCGCCGTCGCGGATTGCAGGCTCCGGCACCACCGGCTCGGCTGGTAGGACACTTTCCTCGTCGGGCCGGAGCGCAGCTCCGCAGTAGGGGCAGAACCGCGCTTGGCTCGGGACCGCCGTTCCGCACTCCGTGCACCGCCCCTCCTCGATCGAGACAACGGCCGGAAGCGACGCAGGCGGCGCCGTCTTCGGCGAGTCGAGTCGGGGTTCCAGCGTGGGACCCCCGGCCAGCGGCTGAGGTGGAAGCAACTCGGCCTCAGCCTCGACCTCGAGCACTGTCTTTCCGAGCCTGATGACGTCACCCGGCACGACTCGGGCAGCCTCGTGGATCCGTCGTCCGTTCACCCAGGTGCCGTTCAGCGAGTCGAGATCCACGACCTCGAAGAAGTCGTCGCCTGCGCGGATGAGCGCGTGTCGACGAGAGATCTCCAGGTCGTCGATCACGACATCGGCGTTCCCCCGACCCAGAACGAGCATCGAGTCGACGCTGAGATGCCGCCCGGCGAGAGGGCCCTCCTTGACGAAAACCGAGGGCACGCCGCAATGGTACTGCAGGTCGAGCGTGGTCTCGCAAGCGGCGAGTGCTCAACCAACTCCAATGTGCCTTGGTCGAACGCCTCGACCAGGGCGCTCACCGACCGCAGCCGGTTTCCAACTAGAAGATCCGCGACCGTTGCCGGCTGAGGAAAAAGCCGTGGCCGCTGACGTTGCGGCACGTCAATCCCGTCAGCCGCGAGACGCACGTGAAGCCGTCGTGACGCCAGGTCTTGCCGTACCCGAGGATGTGCTTGTCGCCGAGCGCCGTGTCGCCGTGGCAGACGACGGTCACACGACCGGTCTTTCCCATCGAGAGCGAGTCGCCCCAGTCGAGGTCGCAGCGGCGCGGTCTCGCCGGCTTGGGCCGGAGCCCGGTGCCGACGTCGCAGCGCAGCTCGGCCGGGGACGCGGGCGCGTTCGGATGAGCGTCGAAGCGTGCATAGACGCAGCCGATGTTTTTCGACGGCGTCGAGAAGCCGCGCACCTCGTCCTTGGCCTGCGCGCGAGACCCGACGACGGCGAGCGTCAGCAGAACGAGCACGGCCGATGCAGTGCCGATGCGCCTCATCCCGAGCATCTTGGCACGTCTGCGCCGGCTTCCTAGACTGGCCGTACGAAGTCCGTCGGCACGATCGGCAGGTGGAGCACACGCCACCCATCGCGTGCGATCGCCGTCTGGCTGGCCTTCGTCGCCGTCGCGGTCGTGGCGCTCATCGCGACCGGGACCAAGTCACTCCAGAACGGCTCCGTGGGCCAATCCGCCCGCGGCTATGCGCTGCTGAATCAGCATCCAGGCGCCTGGCCGCCCGAGCACGAGTACGGCTACGTTCACAGCGACGCGCTGACGACCCGAGGTGACGCGTTCCAGGGCGCCGCCCTCGACGTGGCGTCGGCGATGCGCGACCAGCTCGGCGGCGAGACGCGGTTCCGGCCCTCGGCCGACCACCACAGCGTGCTGGTCGTGGGGACCGTGACGCGGCCGTTCTCGGTCGACGCGCTTCGGGCCGCCGTCCTTGCCGTCGGGAAAGGACATCCGCAGGTGACGGTCGAGCAGACCGGCGACGTCTCGGCGAGTGACGCGCGCGACCGCGTCGTCAACAGCGACCTGCATCGCGCCGAGGTGCTGTCGGTTCCCGTGACGCTGCTCGTCCTTCTCTTCGCGTTCGGCGCCGTCGTCGCGGCGCTGGTCCCTGTCCTCCTCGCCCTCACCGCCGTCGGCGCCGCATTCGGACTGCTCGGTCCGATCTCCCAGCAGTTCCCGCTCGACAGCAGCGTGAAGATCGTCGTCGTGCTGATCGGCATGGCGGTCGGCGTCGACTACGCGCTCTTCTACGTGATTCGCTCGCGCGAAGAGCGGCACGGCGGCGTTCCGTCCCACGAGGCGCTCGAACGAACATCGCGGACCTCGGGTCGCACGGTCATCGTCTCCGGCACTGTCGTGGCCGTCGCGATGGCAGGCATGTTCATCATCCACTCGAGCGTCTTCAACGGGCTCGCCGCCGGAACGATCGCCGTGATCGCATGCGCCGTCGCAGGCTCGGTGACGGTGCTGCCCGGCGTGCTCGAGCTGCTCGGCGCGCGCATCGACCGCGGGCGCATTCCGTTCCTACCGCACCTCCGCGACCCCGGGGAGCCGTCACGCTTCTGGCCGGCGATCGTCGAGCGCGTCCTTCGCCGCCCGGTGCTCTCGGCCGCGGTCTCGGCGGGGTTCCTCGTCGCGCTCGCGGTCCCGGCACTCTCGTTGCACGTGTCGGCCCCTGGCGACCTGGCGCTCGCGGCCAAGAGCCAGCCGGTTCTGCGGACACTCAGCACGGTCCGCGCCGCGTTTCCGAGTGCGTACCCGCCGGCGATCGTCGTCGCGGTCGGCCCACGTTCGCAGCAGCCCGCAGCACGACAGGCGGTGAAGCGACTCGAAGCGCTCGGCGTCGCGCGCGGGATCGCGCGGCCTCCGTTCACTGAGAGCGCCGCCGAGGACGGCACGGCCGGCTCGGTTGCCTTCGCACTTGCCGGCGGCGTCGGGACGTCTGCAAGCAGGCACGCGATCGCGGTGCTCCGGGACGACCTCGTTCCGCAGACGCTCGGGCGCATCCCGGGCGTCGAGACTGCCGTCACAGGCATCCCCGCCGAGGACGTCGACTTCACGCATCAGATGAAGGACGGGCTTCCGTACGTGCTCGTCTTCGTGCTGCTGCTCGGCTTCATCCTCTTGCTCGTCGCGTTCCGGTCGATCGTCGTGCCGCTGAAGGCGATCGTCCTCAACCTGCTGTCGGTCGGCGCGGCCTACGGCGTGCTGGTACTCGTGTTCCAGCACCATTGGGCGGAGGGCATCCTCGGCTTCACCTCGAACGGCGCGATCATCTCCTGGC
This sequence comes from Gaiellaceae bacterium, assembly GCA_049273785.1. Classification (GTDB taxonomy): domain Bacteria; phylum Actinomycetota; class Thermoleophilia; order Gaiellales; family Gaiellaceae; genus 3-1-20CM-4-69-9. The sequence continues at coordinate 21,490 of JBASRJ010000206.1, forward strand.
TGCCGCTCTTCCTCTTCGTCGTCCTGTTCGGGCTCTCGATGGACTACCACGTGTTCATCCTCAGCCGTGTGCGTGAGGCAGTCGACCGCGGGATGCCGACGGAGGAAGCGGTTCGCTACGGGATCACGGTCACCGCAGGAGTCGTGACGAGCGCGGCGCTCGTGATGGTGGGCGTCTTTGCGCTCTTCGGCTCGCTGTCCTCTCTCGACGTCAAACAGGCGGGCGTCGGGCTCGGGGCCGCCGTGCTGATCGACGCGACGATCATCCGCGCAGTGCTGCTACCGGCGTCAATGAAGCTTCTGGGTGACTGGAACTGGTACCTGCCGCGCGCGCTCGAGCGGTTGCCACGCGCGGACCTCGAGACACCGCCCGCGCGCGACCCCGTCTAGCGCCTTGAGGAAATCCTGACGCCGGACGTCTGAATCTTCAGGCGGGATTGACGCGCCCACGCCTACGTTGAGACGGATGTTCGATCTCGCCGCAATCGCGATCGCGCTGGCCTGCTTCGCCTTCCTCTTCCTGCTCCTCCACGTGCTCGAGCGGGTCTGATGTCGGCCGCTGACGCCTTCGGCCTCGCGATCTCCCTCGCGGTGCTCGCCTACCTCGTGTACGCCCTCTTTCGCGGGGAACGCTTTTGACCGGGCAGGGCATCGCACAGATCCTCGTGTACGCGGTCGTACTGATCGCGCTCGCCTACCCGCTCGGCGGTTTCATGGCGCGGGTCTACACCCGCGAGCGCTTCGCCTCCGGTCGGTGGCTCGCCTGGCTCGAGCCGGTCGAACATGGCTTCTACCGGCTCGTCCGCACCGACCGACGGCGCGAGCAGGACTGGAAGAGCTACGGGAAGACGGTGCTCGTCTTCAGCATCGTCTTTTCAGGGGTGCTCTACGCGATCCAGCGCCTGCAGGGCCACCTGTTCCTGAACCCGGACCACATGAAGGCCGTGCCGTCGCACATCGCGCTCAACACGAC
>JBASRJ010000214.1:0-1543 GCA_049273785.1 Gaiellaceae bacterium
TGGGACATCTGCGCGACCTGCCGCAGCGGAAGCTCGGCGTGGACGTGGAGCACGGCTTTACGCCCGAGTACGTCACCATCAAGGAAAAGGCGAAGACCCTCGCCGAGATCAAGAAGGCCGCCAAAGCGGCGGCGCAGGTGCTGCTCGCCACCGACCCGGACCGCGAGGGCGAGGCCATCGCCTGGCACGTGGCGAGCCAGCTCGGCAACGGGGGGGCCGGCAAGGTGCGGCGCGTGCTGTTCCACGAGATCACCAAGGACGCGGTGGCCCACGCGCTGGCGCACCCGCTCGACATCGACCAGCGCAAGGTCGACGCCCAGCAGGCGCGCCGCGTGCTCGACCGGCTGGTGGGCTACAAGACGTCGCCGCTGCTCTGGAAGAGCATCAAGACCGGCCTCTCGGCGGGCCGGGTGCAGACCGTCGCCCTGCGGCTGATCTGCGAGCGCGAGGAGGAGATCCGGAAGTTCGTGCCGCAGGAGTACTGGACCGTGGAAGCCGACCTCGAGAAGGACGGCCAGGCGTTCCAGGCGCGGCTGCACAAGCTCGAGGGGAAAAAGCCGGAGATCAAAGACGAGGCGACCGCACGGGCGATCGTGGCGGATGCGCTCAAGCTCCCCTTCAAGGTTAGCGCGGTCGAGAAGGGCGAGCGGCGGCGTCCGGCACCTCCGCCGTTCCGCACCAGTACGCTGCAACAGGAAGCCGCGAAGCAGCTGGGCTTTTCCGCGGCGGTCACGATGCGGATCGCGCAGCAGCTGTACGAAGGTATCGAGGTCGGCGCCGAGGGCCCGGTGGGACTGATCACGTACATGCGCACCGACTCGGTGCGGGTGGCGGACTCGGCCATCGCCCAGGCACGCGACTACATCGCGAAGGAATTCGGCAAGCCCTACTTGCCGGCCGAGCCCGTGGTCCACAAGGGCGGCAAGAGCAGCACGCGGGTGCAGGACGCGCACGAGGCGATCCGGCCAACCGAGGTGCTGCGGCGTCCGGACGATCTGAAGCAGCACCTCGATTCGCGACAGTTTAAGCTGTACCAGCTGATCTGGCGTCGCTTCGTGGCGTCCCAGATGACCCCCGCGGTGTTCGAGACCACGAAGGTCGACTTCGATCTGGGCCGCTTCGTGTTCCGGGCCACTGGATCGCGGGTCCTGTTCGACGGCTACCACAAGCTGTACCACGAGGCGCACGAGCCGGAGGAAGGGAAGACCCTGGATGATCTGCCCCCGATTCCGCCGCTCGCCCAGGGCGACGTCGTGACGGTTAAGCAGATCACGCCGAATCAGCACTTCACCGAGCCGCCGCCGCGCTTCAGCGAGGCCAGCCTGGTGAAGGAGCTCGAGCGCCTGGGGATCGGACGCCCGTCGACCTATGCCAGCATCATCTCCACGCTCAAGACGCGGTGGTACGCCACGGCCAAGGACCGCCGCTTCGCGCCCACCCCGCTCGGGGAAACGGTGTGGCAGGTAATGAAGCGCTCGTTCCCCGATGTGTTCGAGGTGGGATTCACGGCGCAGATGGAAGATGAGCTCGACAAGGTGGAGGA
>JBASRJ010000220.1:0-14304 GCA_049273785.1 Gaiellaceae bacterium
CTACACGACCGACGGCAGCGATCCGAGCCCGGTCAACGGTTCGGACTACGTCGCCGGGATCAACGTCAACACGACGACCACGGTCAAGTTCCGTGCGTACGACAACGTCGGGAACGAGGAGGCCGTCGGCTCTCAGCAGATCCTGCTCGACGGCACGCCGCCGACCGGGCCGACTCTGACGCTGACCGAGAATCCCGCAAGCGCCGCGCAGGACGTTTCGGGCACGACGCTCTTCTACCGGCCCGGCGCGAGCGGCACGTTCCGCGTCGACGCCGCGACGACCGACCCGGAGACGGGCGTAACGTCGGTCGCGTTCCCGTCGGTCGCGAACGTCACAGGCGGCGGCACGCTCACGTCCACCCCGTACCGGATGGATTACACGTGGGGCGCCTCGACGAGCGACTCGGGCGCGCACAACGTCGTCGCGACGAACGGCGCGGGCGCCACGTCGAGCGCGCCGTTCACGCTCACACCCGACTCGGCCGCACCGACCGGCCAGTCGATCGCCCTCACGGGCTCGGGCGCTCCGTACTTCAACACCGCGTCGGTCACGTTCGCGCTGGGCGACGGGAGTGACGGCACCGGCTCGGGGATCGACACCGGCTCCCGGACGGTCACGCGCGAGTCGGCGCCGTTGAGCGGCGATTCGTGCGGGACGTTCACGGCGGACGCGGGGACGTACTCGAGCCCCGACACCGCGGTCTCCGGCGGCCACTGTTACCGCTACTCGTTCACGATCGCCGACAACGTCGGCAACGTTTCCGCGCCCGTCACCACGACGGCGCAGGTCGACACAACCGGCCCGACCGTCGCAGTCACCGCTCCGACCGTGGTCTCGGGCAACCCCGACCAGTACTACGACTCGGTCACGAAGACGCAGTACTTCCGCCCGGCCGGTGCCGGCTCGTTCACGCTGAACGCGACCGCGTCCGATACGGACACCGCTGTCACGGGCGTCGCCTTCCCCGACGTCTCCGGCACCTCCGGCTGGAGCGGCTCGACCGGCGGAACGGATACGTCCAGCCCGTACTCGTCGCCCGCGACCTACTCCTGGACGTCCGGGGCAACGGCGCCGGGCCTGCGCAACGCCACAGCGACGGACAAGGCGGGGAACTCGAGCTCGGACGGCATCACGATCGCGGCCGATTCGACCGCGCCGGCCGGGCAGACGATCACGCTCACGGGCGCATCGGCGCCGTATTTCACCGCGAGCTCGGTGACGTTCTCGCTCGGCGACGGGTCGGATGCAGGGTCCGGTCTCGACACCTCCTCACGGACGGTCACGCGCGAGACCGGGACGCTGGCGAACGGCGCCTGCTCGAGCTTCAGCGCCGACGCGGGCACGTTCTCGAGCCCGGATACCGCGGTGTCGGGCGGCCATTGCTACTGGTACACATTCACCATCAAGGACCGCGTCGGCAACGTTTCGGCGCCCGTGACCGCGACGGCGAAGGTCGACACGACCTCTCCGAGCGTGGCCGTCACCGCTCCCACCGAGCTCACGGGCACCGGCAACCAGTACTACGACGCAGGGACGCAAACGCAGTACTTCCGTCCCTCGGGCTCCGGCTCCTTCACGCTCAACGCAACCGCATCCGACGGCGAGAGCGGCGTCGGCAACGTGGCCTTCCCGAACGTGTCCGGCGTGTCGGGCTGGAGCGGCTCGACGGGTGGCAGCACCTCGACGAGCCCGTACTCCTCGCCCGTCGACTACGCGTGGACGAGCGGCGCGACCGCCCCCGCGGCACAGACGGTCAGTGCGACGAACGGCGCCGGTATCCCCTCCACGGCGTCGATCACGATCGGGGCCGACGCAAGCTCCCCGACGGGTCAGGCGCTCACGCTCACCGGCGCGGGCGCGCCGTACTACAACGGAGCGCCGGTCACGTTCTCGCTCTCGGACGGCAGTGACAGCGGCTCGGGCCTCGACACGGCGACCCGGACCGTGACACGCGAGTCGGCCCCGCTGAGCGGCGACTCATGCGGCACCTTCGCAGCAGACGCCGGGACATTCTCGAGCCCCGACAACGCCGTCACCGGCGGCCACTGCTACCGCTACTCGTTCACGATCGCCGACAACGTCGGCAACGTCTCGACTCCGGCGACGGCCATCGCAAAGGTCGACACCGTCGCGCCGAGCGTGTCCGGCACCGCGCCGACCGTGGGAAGTGGTGCGGGCAACCAGTACTACGACTCGGGGACGAAGACGCAGTTCTTCCGCTCGACCGGATCCGGCTCGTTCACCTTGAACGCGACGGCTTCCGACACGCACACCGCTGTCTCCGGCGTCGCCTTCCCGGACGTCTCCGGCACCTCCGGCTGGAGCGGCTCGACGGGCGGCACCGACACGTCGAGCCCGTACTCGTCCCCTGCGACCTACACGTGGACGTCCGGGGCGGGCGAGCCGGGCGCGCAGACCGTGACCGCGACGGACAAGGCCGGCAACAACGGCACTGACACGATCACGCTCAAGAACGACACGACCGAGCCGAGCGGCCAGACGATCACGCTCACCGGCGCGTCGGCTCCGTACTACTCGAGCAACTCGGTCACGTTCTCGCTCGCCGACGGGACGGACAACTCCGGTGGCTCCGGCGTCGACACCACGTCGCGGACGGTCACGCGCGAGACCGGCACACTTGCGAACGGGAACTGCTCGAGCTTCACGACCGACTCCGGAACGTTCACGAGCCCCGACACCGCCGTCTCGAACGCCCACTGTTACCGGTACACGTTCGTCGAGTCGGACAACGTCGGCAACCAGTCGGCCGGCGCACAGGTCACGGCGAAGGTCGACACGGCGGCCCCCTCCGGGACGCTGACCGATCCGGGCACGCCGCTGCACCTCACGGTCGCGCTGAACGCAACCGCCTCGGATGGCGAGTCGCCCGTCCAGCAGGTCGCCTTCCAGCGCGCCCCGGCCGGCGGTTCGATCTGGACGACGATCGGCACCGACACAACCGCGCTGTACACGGCCAACTGGGACACGACCGGCGTCGCGGACGGCCTCTACGACCTCCGCGTAGTCGTCACCGACACGGCCGGCAACACCGGCACCTCCACACTTGTCACGAACCGGCAAGTCGACAACACGCCCCCCGACACGACGATCGACGTCCACCCCCCGAACCCGGACAACGACCCGGCGCCGAGCTTCCAGTTCAGCTCCACCGAGCCCGGCTCGACCTTCGAATGCCGCCTCGACGGCGGCGCGTGGGCGTCGTGCACGAGCCCGCACTCGCTCTCCGGCCTCGCGGACGGCTCGCACACGTTCGACGTCCGCGCCACCGATCCGGCCGGCAACACCGACCCGACGCCTGCGGCCTACACGTGGACGGTCGACTCGACCGTGCCGAACACGACGATCGACTCCTCGCCGCCGAACCCCTCGAACAACCCGACGCCGACCTTCACCTTCAGCGCCAACGAGTCGCCCGTGACGTTCCAGTGCAAGCTCGACGGCGGCGTTTGGGCGGCCTGCTCGAGCCCCGACACGCTCGGGACGCTGGCAGCAGGCAGCCACACGTTCGCCGTCCGCGCCCGGAATCAAGCCGGCTCGTTCGACCCGTCTCCTCCGAGCTACACGTGGACGATCGACCTGACGTCGCCGACCGTGACGATCACCGCGCCCACGCAGTACATCAACGCGTCCGATCCGACGAGCTACACGGTCACCGCGACGACCCCCGACTCGGACGTCGCGCAGATCGATTTCTACGAGTGCTCGAACGCCAGTGCCGCCTGCGCAACGGGCACGTGGAACCTCTTCGGCACCGACACGACGGCGCCCTACAGCGCCACGTGGACGACGCCGTCGTTCGACGGGCCGAAGGCCATTCGTGCCGTTGCAACCGACCAGGCGGGCAACACGGGCGTACACGTCCGGACGATCACGATCGACCGCACGGCCCCGACCAACGTCACCGTCTCCTACCCCAACGGCTACGTCACCGGCGCTTTCACGATCACGACGGACAACGGTCCGGACTCCGACGTGAACGCGTCGACCGGCGTGCTCGAGCGCCAGACCGGAACGCTCGCGAACGACAGCTGCGGCGGCTTCGGCGGCTTCTCCTCCGTTACGAGCCCCGACACGGTCGCATCCGCGCACTGCGCCGCTTACCGCTACAGCGTGGCCGACAACGCCGGCAACGTCGCGGTCGCCACGAGCACGAACGTCGTCAAGTCCGACACGGCCGCGCCGACGAGCGCGATCGACGACCCGGGCGCGAATCTCCGGCAGACGATCGCGTTGAGCGCCAGCGCCTCCGATACGGGCGGCTCGGGCCTCACCTCAGTCGCGTTCGAGCGCAAGCCCTCGAGCGGCGGTTCCTGGACGACGATCAGCAGTGACGGCACTGCTCCGTATTCCGTCTCCTTCGACACGACGACCGTGCCAGACGGCCTGTACGACTTCCGCACCGTCGCGACCGACGCCGGTGGAAACACCGAGACGTCGCCGGCTCCTGTCACGAACCGCCGGATCGACAACACGGCGCCGAGCGCGACGATGTTGAGCCCCGGGAACCCGGTGCACGGGTCCGTGACGCTGACGTCGAACACGAGCGACGCCGGCTCCGGCATCGCGAGCGTCAGCTACGAGATCGCCCCGAACGGTGGGTCGTTCTCGAGCCAGCCGGCCCTGTGGGACACGACCGGCGTCATCGACGGGCTCTACGACCTGCACGTGACCGCGACGGACGTCGCTGGCAACTCGACGACGTCCAGCCTGATCACAACCCGCGTCGACAACACGCCGCCGTCGCTGACCTTCTCGAGCCCGGCCGCCGGCGCGGTCGTCAGCGGCATCGTCCCGCTCGTCGCAAGCTCCAGTGACGCGTCGCCGGCGAACCCGCCCGTCTCGTTCGAGTACAAGCTGCACAGCGGCTCCACGTGGACGGCGACCTCCGCGTCCTGGAACACGACGGCGCTTCCCGCGGGCGACGGCCTCTACGACCTGCGCGCGACGACGATAGACGACGCGGCCAACACGACCCAGGTCGTCAATGCGAACATCCTCGTCGACAGCGTCCCGCCGTCCGTCACGATCACGGCGCCGCCCGCCAGCATCAACGCCTCGTTCCCGAGCCCGACGACGTTCAGTGCCGACGCAACCGACAGCGGCAGCGGCGTCGCCTCCGTGGAGTTCTTCGAGTGCTCAAACACGAGTGTCGATTGCGCGACCGGGACGTTCAACTCACTCGGCGTCGACACGAGCTCGCCGTACGGCGTCAGCTGGAACGTCCCGAGCGACGGCAACCACGCGCTCGAGGCCGTTGCGACCGACAACGCCGGCCATCCCGCGTCCACGGTCGTCAACGTCAGCGTCGACTCGACGCCGCCGGACACGGGCTTCACCGGCGTGCCCGCCGATCCGAGCAGCGCCCCGGCCACCTTCACGTTCGCCTCCACCGAGCCGAACTCGACCTTCGAGTGCCGGATCGACCTCGGCCCTTGGAACGCGTGCACGAGCCCGCACACCTTCACCGGCCTTACCGACGGTCAGCACAGCGTCGACGTCCGCGCGACCGACCAGGCGGGCAACACGGATCCGACGCCCGACAGCTGGACGTGGCACCGCGACACGACGCTCCCGGCCGGCGCGCTCAACGACCCGGGCCGGAACGTCCGCGGCCTGGTCACGCTCACGTCGTCGTCGAACGACCCGACCTCGAACGGCTACGCGTCCGGCGTCGGCTCGGTCAGCTACGAGTACTCCGCCGACGGGACGACGTGGGCGACGATCGGGACGCTGACGTCGGCACCGTTCGACACGCTGAACTGGAACACGGTCGGGATCGCCGACGGCGTCTACCAGCTCCGCATCGTCGTGACGGACGTCGCCGGCAACGTGACCGGATCGACGCCGGTCGCCAACGTCCGGATCGACAACACCCCGCCGACGACGAGCCAGGACGACCCGGGCGCGTACCTCCGCCTGACGAAGACGCTCACGGGCTCGGCGGCCGACAGCGGTGGCTCGGGAATCGACCACGTCGACTTCCAGCGCGCGCCGACGAGCGGCGGGCCGTGGACGACGATCGGCACCGCCACCTCGGCGCCGTACTCGACGCCGTTCGACACGCTGGGCGTCACCGACGGGCACTACGACTTCCGCACCGTGGCGGTTGACGTCGCCGGCAACCAGGCGATCTCCCTGCCGGTGACCGACCGGCTCGTCGACAACACGCCGCCGACGGGCACGATGAACGACCCGAGCACGGCCGGCGGCTTTGTCCGCGGGACGATCAGCCTGACCTCCGTCACCGGCGACCCGAACGGCAGCGACGGCTCCGGCGTCGCCTCGATCGCCTACGAGTACTCGACCAACGGCGGGGCGACGTGGACGAACACGGGGTCGACGCTGAACACGACGGCCCTTCCCGACGGCGGTCTCAAGCTGCATGTCGTCGTCACGGATCACGCCGGAAACACGTCGACCTCGGCGGCGGTCGACGACACGATCGACAACACGAAGCCGGTGACCACGGACGATGCGCCCGCCGGCTGGCAGGCGTCGGACGTGACCGTCAACCTGACGGCGAACGACGCCGGCTCGGGGATCAACGTGACGGAGTACAGCGTCGACGGCGGCGCGTACACCGTCGGCACGAGCGTCACGATCCCGGCTCCGGCCGACGGCTCGAACGACGGCGTGCACACGATCGCGTACTTCTCCGCCGACCACGTCGGGAACATCGAGCAGGTCAAGAGCGCGCCCGTGCTGATCGACGCGACCCCACCGGCCTGTCCGTCCTGCTCGGCCGCCGACTACCTGCGCGGCACGGTCACACTGAGCGCGAGCCCGAGCGACGGCGGCGCAGGCATCAAGTCCGTCGCCTTCCAGTACACGGATCACGGCGGCTCGACCTGGACGACGATCGGCACCGACACGACCGGCCCCGCGCCGTACACGGCGGTCTGGGACACGACGGCCGTCCCGGACGGGCATTACGACCTCCAGATCCTCGTCACGGACAACGCGAACAACACGACGGTCACGAGCCTGCCGGACAAGGTTGTCGACAACACAGCGCCGAACGTCGCGCTCGTCGGCGCGCCGACCGAAGGCGCGGTCGTCACGGGCAACGTCGGGATCTCGGCCTCCGCGTCCGACGCCACGTCGCCGATCGCCTCCGTCGAATTCTTCGTCCGCGGCTCGTCGATCGGCACCGACACGACCGCGCCGTACACGACATCGTGGGATTCGGCGAGCGGCCCTGACGGGCCGGCCACGATCGTCGTCGTCGTCACCGACATGGCGGGGAACAGCAGGACCTCGCCCGTCCGCACGATCGCGGTCGACAACCGTTCGCCGGCGCCGACGCTCGACGACCCGGGCCAGTACCTCCGCGGCGTCGTGACGCTGACCGCCTCGTCCGATCCGGACACGGTGTCGGTCGACTTCCAGCGCGCGCCCGCCGGCAGCGGCACCTGGTCGACGATCACGACTGACACGAGCGCCCCGTTCTCGGCCTCGCTCGACACGAGCACGCTGACGGACGGGCTCTACGACTTCCGCGTCGTCGCGACGGACGGCACCGGCAATACCGGGACGAGCGCCGTGCTGGCGAACCGGCGCATCGACAACACCGCCCCGAGTGGCGCGCTGACCGCTCCTGCTCCGGGCGCGACCGTCGGAGGGACGAACGTGCCCCTGGCCGCGTCGACCGCCGACGGCGCCACGGGATCCGGCGTCGCTTCCGTCACCTACGAGATGCGTCCGACCGGCGGCGGTTCGTTCACGACGATCTCGTCCTCGACGACCGCCCCGTTCAACGGCACGTGGAACACGACCGGTCTCGCTACCGGCGACTACGATCTGCGGCCGCTGATCGCCGACCACGCGGGCAACACGTTCACCGGCGGAACGGTGACGGTGCACGTCGACGCGACGGCGCCGACGGTGGTGCTCTCGAATCCGGGCTCGCCACTGGCGAACACGGTGACGCTCAACGCGACGGTGACGGGGAACGGCGCGACGCAGGTTGCCTTCACCGTCAGCCCCGCCGGCGCGAACGCATGGACGCCGATCGGAACGGATACCGCGGCGCCGTGGAGCCAGGCGTTCGATACGACGACCGTGCCCGACGGCCTGTACGACCTGCGAGCGGTCGTCTGGGACTCGCTCGGCAACACGTCGCAGGACACTCGCACGAACATCCGGATCGACAACACCGCGCCGATCCTCCTCTCCTCGACGCCGGCGGACGGCTCGACCGTCGCCTCGGCCAACTCGATCGAGCTCGTCACGAACGAGCCCACCACGCCCACGAACGTCACGCTTGACGGCTCCGGCACGGTCGCACCGGTCATCTCGGGCACGCACATCCTCTACAACACGGGGCCGCTCTCGTTCGGGCTGCACACGCTCGCCGGTGGGCTCACGGATTCGTCCGGCAAGTGGTCACCCTTCCGCGTCAGCTTCACGGTCTGGCAAAGCTCGGCGCAGAACTCGAACGGGACGGTGCCGCCCATCGAGGGGAACACGCGCCCGAGCGCTTCGACGTCCATCACCTCCGCCGACGGGTTCGCGACCGTGACGGTTCCTGCCGGCGCGTGGGCACCGAACGGAAACGACTGGATCGTGATTCGCATCCAGACGACCGGGCCGCCGTCGCTGGCGAACGGCTACGCACCGTCGTCCGAGGTCGTGGACGTGACCGCGTTCTGGGCACTCAGCCGCCAGCCTGTTCATCACTTCGACAAGCCGCTCGAGATCCTCCTGCGGACCTCCGGGAAGGGGCTCGTCCCCGCAACCTTCGAAAGCGCCGCCTGGCGCGGGCTCCGCCGAATGCCGAGCGAGGACCTACCCGCAGGCTGGGAGGACGGCTTCACGGCCCGCGCCGACAGCTTCGTGCTGCGCACGCTGCACCTGTCGCAGTTCACGGTCCTGCGCGACGTGCAGGCTCCCTCGGCGCCGGCCAACGTCCTCGGGTTCCTGATCGGTGGCCACCTGACGCTGACATGGACCCCGGGCGCCGACAACAGCGGCACGTACGACTACGTGCGAGTCCTCGCGAACGGCGCCGGCGTGGCTGACTTCGGCGTCGATCGGACGAGCGGAGATGCGGGACCGTGGAGCGCGCACGATTCGCGCACGTTCACGCTTCGCGAGACCGACGTCGCCGGCAACAACAGCCAGGCGACCGATCCGCTGCGGCGGGTGCCGTCGCTCGTCGGCAAGACACTCGACGGCGTCCAGTCCGCGCTCAGCGGCGCGGGCCTCAAGCTCGGGCAGGTCAGCCAGGGCGGCGTCGGCCGGCCCGGGACGGTCACTGCGCCGACGAACCTCGTCCTCGCGGAGCCAGGCACGGCGATCGACGTCACCGTCGCACCCGGCGGAACCGGTTTCACGAAGCTCGTCTTCCAGGTCGTCAGTCCGAGGAAGTTCAAGCCGGCGCAGAAGAAGACGCTCGCTGCGCGCGTCGTGCTCACTCGTAAGGCGCACGTGACGGCCGTTCTCTACAGCCCGCAGAAGCTGAAGCTCTCGACGTGGCGCTTCGCGCTCAAGGCCGGGCGCTCGATCGTGAAGTTGACTATTCCGTCTCAGGTTCGGCGGCCCGGGATGTACTCGATCCGGTGGACGGCGGTCGCCGGCCACGACACCGCAACGCGCACCGTCAAGGTGAGGGTCTTCAGCGGGAAGAACCCGACGAGGCCGGTTCAGGTCGTGCTGGCGGGGTCAGCCGTATCACCCAAGCTGGCACTCGGTTCCAGGAAGCCGCCGAAGGTTGTCAAGACCGTCGGCGAGGACAGCGCTTTCGACGCGGTCGGCGCGGGCAGCAACGGTGTCCAGGTGATGGTCATCGACGTCGACCAGTTCGGCACGCAGTTCATTCGCGACCTGCACACAGTCTTCCCGAGCCTGAAGATGGTCGTGCTGTCGAGGAGCCCGAAGACGCTCGCGAAGTCGCTGAAGGCCGGGGCGACGATCGCGCTTCCGAGCTCGGTGCCGAACTCGGTACTCACCGCCGTGATCTCGCGGCTCCTGAAGAAGGGCTAGCCCCCGGGCTTCCAGAGCGGCTCGTCGAGACCGGCGTCCGCGTTCGCCGCCCGAGCGGCGATGAAGAGGAAGTCCGAGAGCCGGTTCAGGTACGCGAGTACGAGCGGGTTGATGCCGTGCTCGGCGTCGGCAGTCAGCGCGTCGCGTTCGGCGCGCCGACAGACGGCCCGCGCGACGTGGAGCCGCGCCGCCGCGTCCGTTCCGCCCGGGAGCACGAAGCTCCGCAGTTCCGGCAGGTTTGCGTTCAGCTCGTCGCAGAGCCGCTCGAGCTCGTCGATGGCAGGCTGCGCGACTCGCAAACGATCGGTGACCCCGAACGGGACGGACAGATCGGCGCCGACGTCGAACAGATCGTTCTGGATGCGCTCGAGCCACGGGCGGAAGCGGTCGGGGACGGCGGCAGCGAGGACGAGCCCAAGCTGCGAGTTGAGCTCGTCGACCGCGCCGAACGCGCCGATCCGGCAGTCGAGCTTCGGGACGCGCGAGCCGTCGCCAAGGGAGGTCTGGCCGCGGTCGCCGCCGCGCGTGTAGATCCGCGTCAGCCGGACGGGCTCGTCCCGCTTGCGCGCCCTCATGACGGCGCCCGACCGGGTCTGCGCGAATTCGTCACGAAGTCGACACCCACCGGTGCGAAAGTTCGCGGTATCGTCGATTGCAGTGGGTGGTGGGTGTTCTCCCCCACCCGGGTGGGGACGCGCGCGCGTGTACATCTAAAGGGCTGCAAGCTAGGAGATCGCAAAGGAGCGCTCCGTCAGTCCGAGGATCGATCGCGCGATCACGAGGCGCTGGATCTCGCTCGTCCCCTCGTAGATTTCCGTGACTTTCGCATCGCGGAAGTAGCGCTCGACCGGAAACTCCTTGGTGAACCCGTAACCGCCGAAGATCTGGATCGCTTCGGCCGTCTGCCGCTGCGCTGTCTCCGACGCGAACAGCTTTGCCTTCGCGCCCGCCTCACCGTGCGGCTCGCCCTGCTCCTTCAGCCACGCGGCGCGGTACACGAGCAAACGCGCCGCATCGATCTCCGTCGCCATGTCTGCCAGCTTCCACTGAATTGCCTGGAACTCCGCGATCCGTTTTCCGAACTGCCGCCGCTCGAGCGCATACGAGCGAGCCGCGTCGTACGCCGCCTGCGAGATCCCGAGCGCCTGCGCCGCGATCCCGATCCGACCCGCGTCGAGGGTCGCCATCGCGACCCTGAATCCCTGGTTCTCGTCGTGCAGCAACCGGTCACGGCCGACTAGCGCGTCCTCGACGACGATCGAGTTCGTCACGGACGAGTTCAGCCCGAGCTTCTCCTCCCGTCCGGTGACGCGAACGTGATCGGCGTCGAGGATGAAGGAGCTGATGCCGCCCGCGCCGGGCGTCTTCTGATCGGTGCGCCCGAACAGCAGGAACGTCGCGGCATGCTCCGCCGTCGAGATGAACTGCTTGGCGCCGGAGATGCGCCAGCCGTCGCCGTCTGGCTCCGCCCGGGTTCGTAACGCGCCCGCGTCGGATCCGGCCTCCGCCTCGGTCAGAGCGAACGCACCGATCGCTTCGCCGCGGGCGAGCGGCGGGACGAAGCGCGAGCGCTGCTCGTCCGTCCCGAACGTCAGGATCGGCAACGTGACCGCGCTCGTGTGCACCGCGACGGTCACGCCCACGCCGGCGTCGGCACGCGACAGCTCCTCGAGCACGAGGACGTAGGACAGGAAGTCCGCCCCGGCGCCCCCGTACTCCTCGGGAATGCAGACACCCATCAACCCGAGTTGCGCGAGCTTTGGATAGAGCTCGCGTGGAAAATGGTGCTCGCTGTCCCACTCGGCCGCATGCGGCTCGATCTCCGCTTGCGCGACCTCCCGTGCGAGCGCCTGGATCTCGCGCTGGTCCTGCGTCAGCTGGAAGTCCACCGACGGCGATGATACGCGTGGCGCCCCCGGATCAAACTCAGGCCGCCGCGAGCTCGCGGCGGATCTCGCAGAGTTCGGGCTCGATCGCCACGAACGCCTCCACGATCATCGGGTCGAACTGCCGCCCCGACTGGTCGAGGATCTCGGTTCTGGCCGACTCCCAGCTCATCGCCCGGCGATACGGCCGGTGACTCGTCATCGCATCGAGCGCGTCGGCAACGGCGAAGATGCGCGCACCGACAGGTATCTCGTCCCGCGCAAGCTCGTCGGGATAGCCACGCCCGTCCCAGCGTTCGTGGTGCGAACGAACGATCTTGAGCCCTTCTCCCTGCAGGAACGCGACACCCGAGAGCATCGCTTCGCCGAGCACGGTGTGGGTTTGCATGCGGCGTCGCTCGGCGGGGCTGAGCGGTCCCGGCTTCTGGAGGATGCCGTCCGGGATCCCGATCTTGCCGACGTCGTGCAGCAGAAAGCCGTACGCCACGCTCGAATCTTTCGTCACGCTCGTGTCACCCACGCGTTCGGCGAGCGCCGTCGCGTAACTCTGCACTCGCTGCGAGTGCGCGCGCGTGCCCGTGTCCTTCGATTCGAGCGCGCTCGCGAGCGCGGACACGGTCTCCATGTAGGCGCTCTGCAGCAGCCGCCGCTGGCCGCGCTCGAGCTCGAGCATGTGCCGGAGATCGCGCGCGTAGAGCAGCAATTCGGCCTCGGGGCGCTTCGCGTGCTTCTTCGTCGCGCGAAACGGGACACCGTAGAGCCCGCCCGCGAGCCGTTCGGCGACGGCGAGCAGCTCGAGCGGGCTGAACGGCTTGCGCACGAATGCGTCCGCGCCGACCTGCTTCGCCGCTGCGGTCGTCCCGCCCTCGGAACCAGTCAGCAGAACGATCGGAATGTCGCGCGTGCTCGGATCGTCCTTCAGCTCCCTGCAGAGCTGGAGCCCGCTCTTGCCCGGCATGTTCACGTCGAGGACGATCACGCTAGGTCTCGCATGCTGGATCTGGCGCCGGGCGACGTCCGCATTCTCGGCCTCGACGACGCCGACGTCGGCCATTTCGAACGTCGTTCTCAGCAATGTCCGAAGCGCGGGGTCGTCGTCAACCAGCAGGATGCGCAAGACCGGAGACCTCCCTTGCCCGTACCTGCTGAAGGGTTTCGGCAGTTGACTCATGTCACTTGAGCCTCCGCTGAAGGAGACTCGTCCACCTGGCAAAACCTGCGCCCGAGCCGGCAGGCGAATTCAGCCGTAGTCGTAGAAGCCGCGGCCGGTCTTCCGACCCAGCCGCCCGGCCTCCACGTGCTCCCGCAGGAGGGACGCCGGCGCATAGCGGTCGTCGCCGAGGCCCTCCTGGAGAACCTCCATGATCGCCACGCAGGTGTCGAGGCCGATCAGGTCTGCGAGCGCGAGTGGCCCCATCGGGTGGGCGAACCCGAGCCGGGCGATGGTGTCGATCGCCTCCGCCTCGGCGACACCCTCCTCCAGGGCCCAGACCGCCTCGTTGATGAAAGGCATCAGAATCCGGTTCGAGACGAACCCGGGGAAGTCGTTCGCGACCGCGGGCGTCTTGCCGAGCTCGCGCGCGAGCTCCGTGATCGCCTCGGCCGTCTCGTCCGAGGTGTCGCGCGCTCGGATCACCTCGACGAGCTGAACCACCGGCACCGGGTTGAAGAAGTGCATCCCGATCACCTTGTCCGGGCGCTGCGTCGCAGCGGCGAGCGAGCCGATCGGGATCGATGAAGTATTGGAGGCCAGTGCAGCCTCGGGCGGCAGGACCGCATCGGCTCGGCGGAAGATGTCCTGCTTGACGTTCGCGTCCTCGATCACGGCCTCGACCATCAGATCGGCAGGGACGAGGTCGCCGACCGGCTGGATCCCGGCGAGCACGGCGTCAGGATCGGCACCGCCCTTCTCGGCGAGCTTCGTCAGGCTCTTCCGAATCGTTTCAAGCCCGCGGTCGACTGCGCCGGGGGCGGCGTCGTGCAGCGACACGCGCCGGCCCGACGCGGCGACGACCTGCGCGATGCCGCCACCCATCTGCCCCGCGCCCACGACCAGCACGTGCTCGAACAGCACGCGGCGAGCCTAACCTCGAGCGCTCAGAGAAGGTGCGTCAGCCGAGCCAAACGGCCGAGGTTCACGCTCCACCCAAGGCCGAAGGTCGTCGGGGTCAGGATCCGCCGCGACGCCGGACTCCACACGTGCGCCCGCGCGCGCTCGATCGTCGGCACTCGGAATTCGTACGGAACGAACCCGAGGACCTCCCCGTGCCTGCGGTCGTTGCGAACCGCATCCGCGATCGCCACTCCGAGGAGCGTGACCCAGAGCGCGCGCACGGCGAACTTGATGCCCTCGTCCTCCACGGCGTAGCCAACCGAGAGGCTACAGGGAAGCTTGGACCGGCGGGTGTCCCC
>JBASRJ010000380.1:0-2271 GCA_049273785.1 Gaiellaceae bacterium
GCCTGGCTCCGCGCGAACCATCCGCGCGAGTACATGGCCGCGCTGATCTCGTCCGTGATGAACACGAAGGACCGCGTCCCGTTCTACGTGAGCGCGTGCCACGAGCTCGGGATCGAGGTCGAGCCGCCCGACGTGAACGAGTCCGAGTGCGACTTCGCGGTTGTCGAGGGCAGGATCCGCTTCGGGCTGAACGCGGTCAAGAACGTCGGCGACTCGGCGGCGCGCGCGATCGTGGCCGCGCGTTCTGACGGTGGCCCGTTCACGTCGATCTGGGACTTCACGGAGCGCGTCGACCCGCAGTGCGCGAACAAGCGGGCTTTGGAGTCGCTCGTCAAGTGCGGCGCCTTGGACTCGACCGGCGATTCGCGGATCGGGATGCTCGAGGTCTTGGAGCAAGCGCTGGCGTGGGGGGCGCGCCAGCAGGCGGACCGGCTCGCGGGCCAGGCGTCGATCTTCGACCTCGGGGAGCCGAGCGAGACGAAGTCGCGCAGCCATCCGTCGGTTCCCGTTCGTGACGCCGACAAGAACGAGCTCCTGCGCATGGAGAAGGAGACGCTCGGCGTCTACGTCTCCGAGCACCCGTTGCATGCCGTGCGCGAGCAGCTGCGCCTGAAGACAGATTGCACGCTCGCGGAGACCGAGAAGCGCCGCGACGGCGAGGTCGTGACCGTCGGTGGGATCGTCTCGGTGGTCAAGCAGCTGACGACGAAGAAGGGCGAGCCGATGGTGTTCCTGCGGCTCGACGACGTCACCGGGTCGGCGGAGTGCGTCGTGTTCAACTCGGTGTACGCGGCGGCGCGCGAGCTGTGCACGGCGGACCGAATCCTCGTGGTCAAGGGACGCGTCGACCACAAGCAGGAGGGCGAGACGAAGCTGATCGCGATGGAGGTGTCCGCGTTCGAGGCGGTCACTCCGCGGCGCGACGTGACGCTGAAGATCGACGCGCGCCTGGCGCGGGCCGGGATCGTGCGCGAGCTGGCGACGCTGGTGCGCGACTTCCCCGGTGATTCGCGCGTGCACCTGCTGCTGCAGATGACGGAGGGGACGAAGGAGCTCGTCCTGGGGCCGCAGTACAAGGTGAAGCCGGTGCCGGACTTCTTCGCCGAGGCGAAGGCCCTGCTCGGCGAGGCTGCCGTTCTCT
Source organism: Gaiellaceae bacterium (assembly GCA_049273785.1). Lineage (GTDB taxonomy): Bacteria > Actinomycetota > Thermoleophilia > Gaiellales > Gaiellaceae > 3-1-20CM-4-69-9. Next base: position 1,142 of record JBASRJ010000380.1, read on the forward strand.
AGACGACCCCGCGCGCGGCCCAGGCGAACGTCTGCAACGTGAACGGCGCTTCCGGAAGTAGCTGACGGCACCGTTCCCGGAGCTCTGCGCGCTGCTCGTCGTCGAGTTTCTCGGCATAGGCACCCGCCGGACCGACGCCCTGGGTGAACGGCGCCCACCAGTCCTCGAAGCTCGCATGCGTCACACTCGCCGCGAGCTCGGTCTCTTCGACGTCGTGGAGACCGGCAGCCTGGCACAGCTCGGTGAGGTGGCCGGCACGCGCGCCTGCCAATTCGGACTCGTCTTCCACGTTCCCGACGTCGCGGGCCGCTTGCCAGAAGGGGGAAATCGGCGAGCGCTCACCTGCGAAATCCCACACGCACGCCGCGACCACGCCGTCTCGACGCGTCACGCGTCCCATCTCCTGCAGTCCTGCGACCGGATCGGCCATGAAGTGGACGACGAGCTGTGCGAGCGCGGCATCGAAGCTCGCATCCGGAAACGGCAACTCCTCCGCGGTCGAGCGGTGCACGTCGACTCCGGGATGCCGCTCGCGGACGGCTGCCGCGAAGGCCCCGGACGGATCGACGGCCGCGACGGCGTCCGGCCCCAGGCGCGCGACGAGCTCCCCTGTCAGCGCGCCCGGTCCGCAACCGACGTCGAGCACCTTCTGCCCGGAATGCACGCCGGCGAAGTCGGCGAGCTGCGGCGCCAGCTGGGCGGAGTAAATGCCCATGAGCCGGTCGTATGCGTCTGCCGAAACCTCGAACATCGCTGCGGACTCTACGGCAGGTCAGGAGCGGCTCGGGGATTTCCGCAAAGAGCGGAAGCTTCGTTTGACAGCGCTGCGCGCTCTGGCACCCTGGCCGTAACCGTTTCCTAGCGACGGGGGGTGACATGAAGGGACAGTCGGCGTTCCGCGAGATGGAGTCGGCTCTGGTCTTTGCCGCACCTGAGCGCGAGCCGCCCGTGCTCGAGCTGCGCGTGAACTTCGGCGTCTTCGCGGGTCGGGACGCGACGGATGCCGAGATCGAGGCACTGGGACGCGAGCTGGTCGAGAAGATGGATCACGTGACGATCGTCTCGGAGCGTCACCATGAGATCGGCACTGAGGCGGGAGGCGCGGTCCACCAGCTCCGCATCGAGGTCCC
>JBASRJ010000238.1:0-1750 GCA_049273785.1 Gaiellaceae bacterium
CGCGAAAGCGCTCGCGCCGCCTCCGGTCGCCGCGGAGTGGTGCCTCCCGCTCGTGCGTCCGGGCGGCGCGGCGATTCTTTGGGTCGGCGCGAGCGTGCAGCCGGAGCGGATCGCCCGTGTTGCGGAGCGCCTCGCCGGCGAGCTCGCCGACAGTCCGCCCGGCTTCCTCGTCCTACGCAAGCTCGCGCCGACCCCGCCAGGCTTTCCGCGCCGAACGGGGATTGCGCGCAAGCGCCCGCTGGCGTGAGCCGGTGGATGAATCGTCACACTTTCGGCACACCTCGGCTCGTCCCGCGCAGCCATGTCCGGGGACAGTCCCAGGCCGTGCCTTCGGGAGACGGGAACCTCTCGGACATGTCCGTGAGGCTTCCACGAGCGTCCGTCGGCGGCAGTAGGCTGGCGGAGTGCCTGCCCGCATCTACGCCCTGGCGAATCAGAAGGGCGGTGTCGGCAAGACGACGACGGCGATCAACCTCGCAGCCTGTCTCGCCGAAGCCGGTGAGCCTGCTCTGGTTATCGATCTCGACCCCCAGGCGAACGCGACGTCGGGGCTCGGCGAGCGCGCGAACGGCACATCGACCTACGACCTGCTCGACGGCGCTCCGCTCAGCGAGCTCGTCCGGCAGACGAAGTTTCCGAACCTCCATCTCGTGCCGTCGAAGCCAGAGCTCGCCGGTGCGTCCGTCGAGCTCGCGCAGCGCGGCGGTGGCGATACCTACCTGCGCGAGGCGCTCGTCTCCGGTGCGGACGCGTACTCCTTCGTTTTTCTCGACTGCCCGCCGTCGTTCGGGCCGCTGACGGTGAACGCGCTCGCCGCGGCCGATCGCGTCTTGATCCCCGTGCAGGCGGAGTACTACGCGCTCGAAGGGCTGTCCCAGCTCGTGCACTCGGTCAACCTCGTGAAGGCGCGGCTCAACCCACGTCTGGCGATCGGAGGAGTGCTAGTGACGATGGTCGACGGACGCACGCGCCTGTCAGCCGAGGTGGAAGACGAGGTGCGCCGCCATTTCGGCGATCTCGTGTTCAAGACGGCGGTGCCGCGCTCGGTGCGTCTTGCGGAAGCGCCGAGCTTCGGTTTGCCCGCAATCGCATACGACCGGCGCTCCCGCGGCGCCGACGCGTACTGGAAGGTGGCGATGGAGCTTGTCGAGCGTGCCTAGCCGCAAGGGCCTTGGCAAAGGTCTCGAAGTCCTCCTGGGCGGAGCCGGCCCGGGCGAGCTGTCCGATCTCCCCGTCGACGCGATCCATCCGAATCCGCGCCAGCCGCGCAAACGATTCGACTCGGACGCCCAGAACGGGCTGGCGGAATCGGTGCGCGCTCAGGGCGTCGTCCAGCCCGTGCTCGTTCGCTCTCGCCCCGCGGGTGGATGGGAGCTGATCGCCGGCGAGCGCCGGTGGCGGGCGGCGCGCGACGCGGGGATGAAGACCGTACCCGCAGTGATCCGCGACGCGGACGACCGCGACACCCTCTTGATCGGGCTCGTCGAGAACGTTGCGCGCGAAGATCTGTCGCCGGTGGAAGAGGCGCGCGCGTTCGCGATGTTGCTCGACGAATTCGGTCTCTCGCTCGGCGAGGTGGCGGAGAAGGTCGGGAAGTCGAAGCCGGCGGTGTCGAACACCGTGCGGCTGCTCGAGCTGCCCGAGGACGTGCTCGCGATGGTCGAGCGCCGGCAACTGACGGAGGGCCATGCCCGCGCGGTCCTCGCAGTCCCAGATCACGAGGGCCGGCGGAAGTTGGCCCGCACGATTG
>JBASRJ010000240.1:0-2224 GCA_049273785.1 Gaiellaceae bacterium
CGACGCGTCGGCGGCCTGCTGGGTCGCAGGCTCGGGCGGTGACTCCTTTGGGGCGGGAGCGGTCGGCGCCGCGCCGTCACCCGCCGCCGACCCGCCGATCTGCGCCAGCTTCGTGCCGACCGCGACCGTCTCGCCTTCCTGCACGAGGATCTGCGTCAGCGTCCCGCTCGCCGGCGACGGAACCTCCGTGTCGACCTTGTCCGTCGAGATCTCGAGCAGCGGCTCGTCGGCCTCGATCTGCTCGCCCTGCTGCTTGAGCCACTTGGTGATCGTCCCCTCCGAGACGGAGACGCCCATCTGCGGCATCACGACGTCGACTGCGGTTTCCGTTGCCATGGGCTCTCCTTAGTACTTCGCGAGCTCGCGCAGGCCTGCGGCGACGTCCTCGACCTGCGGGATGAACGCTTTCTCCAGCACGGGCGAGAACGGGACGGGCGTGTCGGGCGCAGCGATTCGCTTCACGGGCGCATCGAGATCCTCGAACGCGTCCTCGGCGATCGTGGCCGCGATCTCCGCGCCGAAGCCGCCTGTGCGAGTGTCCTCGTGTAGGACGAGCACCTTCGACGTCTTGCGAACCGACTCGAGCACCGCTGCCTTGTCCCACGGCATGACGGTGCGCAGGTCGACGATCTCCACGGACACCTCGTCGAGTTGCTTCGCGGCCTCCTCGGCCGTGTAGACCATCGCGCCCCAGGTCACGACGGTGACGTCGTCGCCCTCCTGGTGCGTGCGCGCCTTGCCGATCGGCACGGTGTAGCGCTCCTCGGGCACTTCGGCCTTGATGCGCCGGTAGAGGTGCTTGTGCTCGAAGTAGAGGACCGGGTTCGGATCCTCGATCGCGCTGATCAGAAGCCCTTTTGCGTCCTCGGGCGTCGCCGGGCAGACGCACTTCAGGCCGGGCACGTGCGCGAACGACGACTCGGGATTCTGCGAGTGGAACGGCCCGCCTGAGAAGCCGCCGCCCGACGGCAGCCGCACGACGATCGGGACGGCGGTGCCCGCGCGCCAGCGCTGCTTCGCCGCGACGGTCACGAGCTGGTCCCACGCACAGGAGATGAAGTCCGCGAACTGCATCTCCGCGACGGGCCGCATGCCCATGATCGCCGCGCCGGTGCAGGCCCCGACGATCGCGGTCTCGGCAAGCGGCGCGTCGATTACGCGCCAGTGGCCGAATTCCTCCTGAAAGCCGAGCGTCACCTTGAACGCGCCGCCGTAGACGCCGACGTCCTCGCCGATCACGAACACGCGCTTGTCGCGGCGCATCTCGGTGCGCAACCCGTCGGAGATCGCTTGCAGGTACGTCAGCTCGGCCATTACTTGTGGTGCGGGGTATCGAGGTCCTCGGGCGAGGCGTACACGCCCTCCGTCAGTTGCGACGGCTCCGGCAGCGGCGACTCATCCGCGCGCTTGAGCGCGTCGGTCAGCGTCCTCTTCACCTCGGACGCGATCTCGTCCTCTTCCTCGTCCGTCATGTCTGCGTTCTCGCGCAGCCACGAGCGGAACCGCTCGATCGGATCGGCCTTCGCCCACTCCTCGAACATCTGCTTGGGGACGTAGAACGCGTCGTCGTGCACCGCGTGGCCTTCCATGCGCAGGGTCACGGACTCGATCAGCGTCGGACCGCCGCCGGCGCGCGCCTTCTCGATCGCGCGCTTCGCCTCGCGGTACACCGCGAGTACGTCGGTGCCGTCGACGACGATGCCTTCGAAGCCGTAAGCCTCGGCGCGGTCGGCGACATGCTCGGTCGCGAACTCGAGATGCGTCGGCGTCGAGTACGCCCACTGGTTGTTGTCGCACACGAACACGACCGGCAGCTTGCGGACGCCGGCGAGCGTCATGCCCTCGTGGCAGTCTCCACGCGCCGAGGCGCCTTCGCCGAACCACGCGACCGCGGCGCGCTTCTCCTCGCGAATCCGGAACGCAAGCGCCGCGCCGACCGCGACCGGAAGCATCGCGGGCAGGTGGCTGACCATCGCGATCAGCCCGAGGTTCGAGTCCGCCATGTGGACGTTGCCGTCCCGTCCCTTCGTTGGTCCGTCGACGCGGCCCATGTACTGGGCGAAGATCCGCCACGGCTCGACGCCACGGGTCACGTGGACGCCCATGTCGCGGTGAAGAGGCGTGCCAACGTCGTCCGGGCCCATCGCCGTCGCGACGGCGACTGCGGCCCCCTCGTTGCCGCGGCCCGTGTAGAACGAGCCTGGGATCTTTCCCTGTCGGTAGA
>JBASRJ010000263.1:0-19524 GCA_049273785.1 Gaiellaceae bacterium
ATGGAACGTCATGTGTGTTCCTCCCTTTGCGACAACTGTGTTGACCACACGACGGACGGCGACGGCCCGGTCTTCCACGTCCGCCTTCCGGGTGATCAAGCGGCCCCCGGCAGGTGCCGATACGCACAAGGCAGATCCCCTCCTCGGATCGGTGGAAATGAAGGGTGTGCTCGTCGTGGCCGCGCTGGCGCTCGCCTTGATGATCGTGATCAAGGACGGTCGAGTGATGCGGAAAATGGGCCTCTCCGGCTCGTGCGCGACGATCGCGACCCCGCGGGGGCAGGCCGGGTCCTGGGTCAAGTGCACCTCGGGGAAGTTGCAGGGCGCGCCGAACCTCAGCCGGCAGAGCTGCACGTCGGTTCAGATCGTCGGGAAGGTCGAGTACTGGCGCTGTCCCGCGCCGATCGAGTCCGGCCCGAACGCTTAGAACTCCACCTAGCGCGTCCCGATCTGCATCCGGAGCAGGCGCGGCAGCGCCGCGGCGCCCCGGGCGACAGGCCCGGCTCGTCGACCTTCTTCTTCCGCCTCCTCGCAGGCCATGATCGCGGCGCGGACGAGGCCGCCGCCGAGCCGCTTCAGCGGTTCCGGCGGCAGCGCAGGCACACGCCGCGTCGCCAGTGGTAGCGCGGTCCACTCGTCGTCGCGGCCGAGCGCGAGCGAGGCGAGAATCTGGCCGCCGAGCCAGCTCGGGCCCACTCCGTGTCCGGAATAACCGAGGCCGTAATGGACACGCATGCCGGCGACGGTGCCGAAGAACGGGAGATGGTCGGCGGAGACGTCGATCGGTCCGCCCCACGCCCGCTCGACGCACGCCGCAGCGAGCCCGGGCAGCAAACGACGCAACCCGCGCTCCGCTCGCGCGGCCGTCGGCGCGTCGCTCACGAAGCGATCGTCGACGCGCCCGCCGAATCCGATCGGGCCGGAGCCGCTGCCCATCAGCACGCGGCCGTCATTCGTCGTGCGGAAGTAATGCAGGAACATTCGGCCGTCGACGATCGCCTCGCCTCCCGTCCAGCCGATCTCGGCGAGCAGGTCTGGGACGGGCTCCGTGAGCACGACGTACGAGCCGAAGTTGGTCACGTGCCGTCGCACCGGACGCCAACCCGCGGCCGCTGCGTTGACCGCGACGACGATCTCGTCCGCGCGCACGCGCCCGCGCGGGGTCGTCACGACGCCTGCATCGACGGAGACCGCACGCGTGCGCTCGTGCAGCACGACCCCGGAGCCGAGAGCAGAACGCCGAAGTGCACGCACGAGCCGCGCCGGCTGGACGGTCGCGCCGTCGCGGTAGAAGACGCCGCGACGGAAGACGGGCGAGCGGATTCGCGACGCGATGTCGTCCGCATCGAGTGGAACGGCCTCGTCAGGCACGCCGAGCGCCGCCGCCGCCTCGACCGAAGCGTCGACCTCACGGTCCTGCGACGGGGCGGTCGAAACCTTCAGCATCCCGCCCTCGCGCAGCCAGACGTCGTCCGCCAGCGCACGCACGGCCGGGACGATCCGCGCACCTGCCCGCGAAAGCGCGAGCGCACCCTCGTCGCCGAGCGTCGCCCGCGTCTCCGCGAGGCTCGCCCAGTAGCCGTGCAGAAAGCCGCCGTTCCGCCCGCTCGGACCCGCCCCGCATCGGTCCGCCTCCAGCACGACGACGCGCGCGGACGGCTCGCGCTCTCGCACCGCCAGTGCGGTCCAGAGCCCCGTATACCCGCCGCCGATGATGCAGACGTCGAACGCCGCGTCACCCTCGAGCGGCGGCACCGGCTCGTCCGCTCCCGCTTCGTCCCACCACCACGGCGCCAGGCGCGGCGCAACTGACGGCCGAGCTAAGGCGTCGCTTGCGATGCCGCCACCAGGACGTGCGCTGAGGCGTCGCTTGCGATGCCGACTGGAGGACATGCCGGCTGCGCCGGCGTGTCCGTCCGAGCTTGCCCGTGCGTCCGTCTGAAACGACCGGTCGACAGAATCGAAGTCACGACGAAGCGCTTCTAGGCCGCGGCTGATCGCTGCCGCCGGATCTGGACGAGAACGTTCGCGACCATCCCGGTCACCGCGACGATGAAGATCACGCTCCCGATCACGTTCACCTGCGGCGGTGCGCCGACTCGCGCGGAGTTCCACACGAACACGGGGAACGTGACCCGCGAGCCTGCGTTGAAGTACGTGACGACGAAGTCGTCCACCGAGACGGCGAAGCAGAGCAGCATCGAGGCGAGGATCGCCGGTGCGATCAGGGGCAATGTCACCTTCGTGAACGTCGCCCACTCGTTCGCGCCGAGATCCATCGCAGCCTCCTCGAGATGCCGGTCGAAACCGATCAGCCGCGCCTTGATCGTCACGACGGCGAAGCTGATGCAGAACATCACGTGCGCGATCAGGATCGTCCAGAACCCGAGTTGAATGACGTTGCTGATCTGCCGGTTGCCGAAGAGCGTCAGTAGCGACGCGCCGAGCACGATCTCGGGCGTCGACAGCGGCAGGAAGATGAGGATGTTGGTCGCGCCGCGCGCGCGGAACCGGTAACGGACGAGCGCGAGCGCGATCAGCGTGCCGAGAGCCGTCGCCAGCAGGCTCGCGAGTAGGCCGATCTCGATCGAGAGCACGAGCGCGCTCCGTAGTCCCGGAACGCCGTCCCAGTGCTTCCAGTTGTCGAAGGTGAAGCCGTTCCAGACGTAGTTGAAACGGCCCTGCGGATGGTTGAACGAGAACGCGATCACGAAGCCGATCGGAAGCATCAGGTAGGCGAACCCGAGCATCGCGTACACCGTCAGCACGTGGCGACGAACGAACGCCCACGCTGCTGCCAGGCCGTGCGAACGCCGAGCTGCGCTAACGGCGATCGCGCTCATCCCGTCAGCTTCTCCGTCCCAACCGCGCGCGCGTAGAGGGCAACGCCGAGCAGAATCGTCGCCATCAGGACGAACGACATCGACGCAGCCGCCGGATAGTCGATCAACTCGAGGAACTTCGACTGGATGACGTTGCCGATCATGTGCTGATTCGTCGAGCCGAGTAGCTCTGCGTTGATGAAGTCACCCGCCGCGGGAATGAACGTCAGGAGCGTTCCCGCAACGACGCCGGGGAGGGACAGCGGCACCGTGACGCGAAGGAACGCCTTCCATTTGCTGGCGTAGAGATCCTGCGCCGCCTCGATCAGCCGCTGGTCGATCTGCTCGAGCGACACGTACAGCGGTAAGGCCATGAACGGCAGGAAGTTGTAGGTGAGTCCGGCGACAACGGCGACGGACGTCGCCAGAAGCCGTCCGCCGGAGCCCAGAATCCCGATATCCCGCAGGATGCGCACGACGGGTCCCTGGTCGGCGAGGATCGTCTCCCAGGCGAGCGTGCGGATGAGGTACGTGACGAAGAACGGGGCGACGATGAAGAGCAGGAACAAGTTCCTCCACTTCCCGCCGCGGAACGCGATCCAGTACGCAAGCGGATAGCTGAACAGCAGCGCCAGGACCGTGGCCAGGCCGGCGTATTCGAACGAGCGCGCGAACTGGCTGCTGTAGCCCCTGATTGCATGCCAGTAGTTCCCCCAGGCCCACGTGAACGAGTACCCGACGTCGAAGTTCCCGGACTCGAGCGACTGGTAGAGGAGAAAACCGAGCGGGACGGCGAAGAAGACGCCAAGGTAGAGCAGGCCGGGGGCAAGGAGGAGATAGGGCGTCAGCCCCCGGTGCCGGTGCAGGAATCCCAAACTAAGGCGCCGCTCGCGGTGCCATGTTCAGGACGTGCGGGCTCTGCCCGCGCGTCCGTCTGAAACGACCAGTCGATCCGCTTGAACTGATCACGCCGCGGCCCTCAGCGGGTGATCAGATTTTGCCAGGCGGTGATGTACTTCTCGTTGTTCAGCGCGTTCGCGTCGAAGTTGTGCGCGTTGTCGAGCATCTTCTTCGTCGGGAAGATCAACGTGTTCTTCGCGATCGACGGATCCTTCTTGAGGAGTACCTGCTTCGCCCCCACGACCGGGCAGATGTAGTTGACGTAGTCCTCGACCTCCGCGGCAACCTTCGGGTCGTAGTAATAGTTCATGTAGACGGATGCCGTGTACACGTTTCCGCCCGTCGGGATCAGCATGTTGTCCGTCCAGATGCCCCCGCCCTCCTTTGGCAGGTTCCAGTGGAGATGCTTGTTGTCCGCCTGCAGCTGGACAACGTCGCCAGACCACGCGAACGCCGCCTTGAGGTCGCCCTTCGCGAGCGGCCCGCTGTAGTCGTTGCCGGTGAACTGCCGGATCTGGCCGGAGTCGACGGCCTTCTTGACGATCTTGAACGCACGATCCCAGGAGGCGTCGGTCACCTTCGTGGGATCGTCGCCGTTCACCGCCATGATCAGGGGCATCGTGTCGCCCATGCCCTGGAGGAGCGTCACCTTGCCCTTCAGCTTCGGGTTCTCGAGCAGGTCCGGAACCGTGAGCACGGGGTCGGTGAGCTTGTCGTTGTAGGCGATTCCGGTCAGCCCCGACTGCCACGGAAGACTGTAGTCGCGGTTCGGGTCCCAGTTGGGGTGCTGGAGAGCGGGCTGCAGGTTCTTGATGTTGGGGATCGCACTCTTGTCGAGTTTCTCGACCCAGCCCTTCTTGATCAGGAGGGACGGATAGCGCGAGTTGTCGGTCATCACGATGATGTCGCGATCGATCGACTGTCCGCGCGAGAGCGGCCCCTGGATCTTGCCGAAGTACGTCGCGTTGTCGTTGATGTCCTCCGTGTACTGGATTTGGACGCCGGTCTTCTTCTGGAACTGGTCGAGCGACGGATGCCGCTTCGTCTTGTTATCGATGTCGATGTAGAGCGTCCAGTTCGAGAAGCGCAGCGTCTTGGCGAGCTTGTGCGACGACGCCGCCGACTTCGAGCTCGACCCGCCGCAGGCGGCGAGGAAGCCGGGAACCGTGAGGACCGCGCCGCCCGCGGCGGCCCGCTCCAGCAACTGTCGGCGGGTGTAGACGTCGGTCATTTGGGTTCCTCCTCCATGGAGTTGACGACGAAGGTCGATTCGGGGTTCCAGCTCAGCGTCGTGGCGTGATCGCGAGCCGACGGGCCGCTGCCCGGCTGGGTGTTCTGCGAATAGACGATGAGGCGGCCGCACGGCGTCTCCACGACGTACTGCGTCGCAACGCCGATGTAGGCGCTCTCCACGACGCGCCCGTCGATCCTGTTCTCGTGCTCGCCGCTCAGGTCAATCTTCTCGGGACGGATGCCGACCGCGACCTCGCCGGAGCGTCCGGCGAGCGCGGCGGGCGGAACGCGGACCTCGGGGCCTCCGTGAAGCCGGACGCGGTCCGGGCCGGCCACCGTGCCGGCGATCAGGTTCGAGACGCCGAGGAATCCCGCGACGTAGGCGGTCTGCGGCGTCTCGTACAGCTCGGTCGGCGTGCCGAGCTGCTCGATCCGCCCCGCATTCATCACGGCGATGCGATCGGCCATCGTCATCGCCTCCTCCTGATCGTGGGTCACGTGGATGAACGTGATCCCGACCTCGTGCTGAATCCCCTTCAGCTCGAGCTGCATCTGCTTGCGGAGCTTGAGGTCGAGTGCGCCGAGCGGCTCGTCGAGCAGGAGCACACGCGGCCTATTTACGAGAGCCCGGGCAAGCGCGACGCGTTGCTGCTGACCGCCCGAGAGTTGACGCGGTCGGCGGCCCTCCAACCCTTCGAGACCGACGATCCGAAGGATGTCTCGCACGCGTGTGTGAACGTCCTTCCCTTTCAGGCCGCGGCGCCGCAGACCGAACGCGACGTTCTCCAGCACCGATAGATGGGGGAAGAGCGCGTACGACTGGAACACGGTGTTCACGTCGCGCTTGTACGAGGGCAACCCACTGACCTCGCGGTCGCCGAGGAAGATCTGGCCGCTCGTCGGCTGCTCGAAGCCGCCGATCATCCGCAGGGTCGTCGTCTTCCCGCAGCCGGAAGGGCCGAGCAGTGCGAAGAAGCTGCCGCGCTCGATCTCGAGCGACAGAGCGTCGACCGCGACGACATCGTCGAAGCGCTTGGTCACGCCGACGAGTCGGACGTCCGGCGTCGTCGCGCGCGCAGTCATGGACTCCACCGGCGGAGCCTGAGTCTGGGGCTCGCGCACCGCGCTCAGGACGATACTCGCTCCCAGGCCTCCTGCAGGACGTCCCCGAGGATGCCGGCGATCTGGTCGAACTCCTCCCGGCCGGCGATGAGCGGCGGCGAGATCTGGACGACGGGGTCGCCGCGGTCGTCGGAGCGGCAGATCAGGCCGCGCTCGAACATCCGAGGGGAGAGGAATCCGCGCAGGAGCGTCTCGCACTCGTCGTCGCTGAACGTCTCGCGCGTCTCCTTGTTCTTGACGAGCTCGAGCGCGTAGAAGAAACCCGTTCCGCGCAGGTCGCCGACGATCGGAAGGTCGAGCAGCTGCGCGAGCGTCTGCCGGAACTCGTCCTGCGTCTCGACCACATGCTCGACGATCTGATCACGCTTCATGATCTCGATGTTCTTCAACGCAACGGCGGACTGCACCGGGTGGCCGCCGAACGTGATCCCGTGCGAGTACATGCTCGTCCCTTCCATGAAGGGCTCCATGACACGGTCCGTGGTCACGACGCCGCCGATCGCCGCGTACGACGACGACAGGCCTTTCGCGATCGTGATCAGGTCGGGACGGATGTCGTACTTCTCCGAGCCGAACCAGGCGCCGAGTCGGCCGAATCCTGTGATCACCTCGTCGGCGCAGAGCAGGATCTCGTAGCGGTCGCAGAGCTCGCGGACGCCGCGCCAGTAGCCCGCCGGCGGAGTGAACGCGCCGCCGGCATTCTGGACCGGCTCCATGATCACGAGAGCCACGGTCTCGGGCCCGGCCGACTCGATCGTGTGCTCCAGCTCGTCGAGGAGCAGCGCCGTGAACGCCTCTTCGGTCTCGTCGGGCGGCCGGTGATACCGGTTCGTGTTCCGCACGTGGAGGACCTCGGGCACGAGGGGCTCGAACGGCTCGCGGATCGCGGGGATCCCGTTGATCGACAGCGCACCCATCGTCGTCCCGTGGTACGCGATGTGCCGCGAGATCGCCTTCCAGCGGCGCCCCGCGCTCTGCGGGAGAGCACGCGCCTCGTCGACGCGCGTAGGCGCCTGGCCCGACGACGCGACCGCCGCGCGGATCCTCTTCTCCCCGCGGGCCGTGTAGTACTGACGCGCGAGCTTCCACGCGGACTCGACGGCTTCCGACCCACCGGAGACGAAGAAGACGCGGTTGAGGTCGCCGGGCGTGATCGACGCAACCTCGGCCGCGAGCTCGATCGCGCGCGGATGCGCATATCCCCAGTTCGTGTAGAAGGGCAGCTCGCGCATCTGCGCGGCGGCTGCTTCTCCGATCTCCTCCCCGTAGCCGTAGCCGATGTTGACGGAGAAGAGACCGGCGAGCGCGTCGAGATACCGCTTGCCGTTCGCATCCTCGAGGTAGCAACCGTCCCCGCGCACGATGATCGGCACGTCCGCGTCGCGGTAGCCGCCCATCCGCGTGAAATGCAGCCAGAGATGCTCGCGCGCGGCGCGCTGCAGGTCGAGCGCAGCAGCCGCGGCCGTCGTCATTCGTCCTCCTCGTGCACGCGTGTCCCCCAATCGTAGAGCTGCTTCACCATCTGCATGTACAGGAATGTCTCCGTGGACGCGACGCCGTCGAGTGCGCGCATCCGGTTCGTCACTTCGAGCAGGTCGCCTCGGTCGGCGGCGACACACTCGACGAGCAGGTCGTACTGGCCCGCGGTGACGACGACGTAATCCGCCTCGTCCCAGCTCGCGATCTCGTCGGCGATGGGCTGCGGGGCGCCGGTGGTCTTCACGCCGACGAGGGCCTGCTCGAAACCGAGCCCGAGGGGATTCGTGACGGCGACGACCTGCAGGATGTCGTCGGCCGCGAGGCGCGTGTAGCGCGCCCGGACCGTTGCCTCCGAGACGCCGATGCGACCGGCGATCCGGCGGAACGATTCCCGCCCGTTCGCCTGCAGCGCCTCGATGATGCCCTGGTCGAGCGCATCGATCCGGCGCGGTCTCCGTACCGGCCCACGGCGCACGACGGCGCGGACCGGCTGGGCCTCGGATCTACGCAAAGCGAGGCGATTCGTACCATGCTCCACGCAATCGGTCAATGCACTGCCACGAATTTCGCGCAAACGAGCGCTATCCTCTTGAACTCGCCGCGCGAATCGGGGATGCTCGGACTGCATCCGACCGAGGAGGCAGACCGATGCCGAGGACTCCGCTTGCGCAGCGCCTGCAGGACACCGTTTCAGTCGTGGCCGAGGCCGCCGAGCGCGGCACCTCGGTCGAGCGCGTCCTCGAGGAGCGAACGACCCGTCGCGAGCTCCTGAAACGTGGAGGTGCGGCCGGCGTCACCGTCGCGGCGGCGGGCACCTTCGCGCGCGTCGCGAGAGCCGCCCACGGCGTCGTGCAGCCGCAGATCGCGGTGGTGGGCGCGGGGCTCGCCGGGCTGACATGCGCGTACCGGCTCAAGCAGGCCGGCCTGAACGCCCAGGTGTACGAGGCGCACCCGACGCGCGTCGGCGGGCGCTGTTGGACAATCCGCGACTTTGCCGACGGTCAGCTCGGCGAGCACGGAGGCGAGTTGATCGACCAGGGCCACACGGCAATGCGGCAGCTCACGCAGGAGCTCGGCTTCAACCTCGACAACCTGCTCACCGGCGAGCCGAACGGCACCGAGGACTTCTACTACTTCGACGGCGCCAGATACCCGTACGCGCAGGTCGTGAACGACCTGCAAGCCATCTACCAGAAACTCCACGGAGATCTCTCGGCCGCGAGCTTCCCGACTCAGTGGAACCACTACACGCAGCGCGGTTTCGAGCTCGACCACATGTCGATCATCGACTGGCTGAACGAGACCATCCTGAACGGCGGGGCGAGCTCCAAGCTAGGCCAGCTGCTCGACGTCGCGTACAACATCGAGTACGGCGCCGACTCGAGCGTCCAGAGCTCACTCAACCTCGTCTACCTGCTCGGCTACCAGGGTCCGGGGAACTTCCGAGTCTTCGGCAAGTCGAACGAGAAGTACCACGTCCGCGGCGGAAACGATCAGGTCCCGAACCGGCTCGGCGAGCTGCTCGCAGACCAGCTCAACATGGGACACGAACTGGTTGCGATCAAGCAGAACAGCGGCGGCTCGTTCACGCTGACGTTCCACGCGGGGTCGAACACGGTGACGAAGACCGTCGACCACGTCGTGCTCGCGATCCCGTTCTCGATCCTGCGGTCGGTCGACTACCGGAACGCCGGCTTCGAGCCGCTCAAGGTGACCGCAATCCAGGAGCTGACGATGGGCACGAACTCGAAGCTGCACGTGCAGTTCAACGACCGCTTCTGGTACGGACCCGGAAACAACGGCAACACGTACGCCGACACCGGCTACCAGAACACCTGGGAGGTGACGCGCTCGCAGCCCGGAGCGAAAGGGATTCTCGTCGACTACACGGGCGGCACGATCGGCGCGAGCTTCGGCTCGGGCACGCCCTCGTCGCGCGCACAGCAGTTCTTCACACAGCTGTCGCCGCTCTTCCCCGGCGTCAACATCCTCGGCCGCTGGACGGGTCAGGCGACGATCGACTTCTGGAAGACCTACCCCTGGACGAAGGGCTCCTACTCGTACTGGAAGGTCGGGCAGTACACGAAGTTCTCCGGGATCGAGGGCGTGAGACAGGGGAACTGCCACTTCTGCGGCGAGCACACCTCGACGGACTTCCAGGGCTACCTCAACGGCGGCGTCGACACGGGTCAGAACGCGGCGAACGAGATCCTCGGCGATCTCAAGCACGCCTGATGGCGGTCCGCACGAGCACGGAATCAGAGCGGATCGTCGCCGCGCGGGAGCGCCACGTCGCCCGGGGCGTCGCGACGACGCCGCTCGTCGTCGCCCGGGCGGAAGGAGCGCGTCTCTGGGACGTCGACGGACGGGAGTACGTCGACTTCGCAGGCGGTCTCGGCTGCCAGAACACCGGTCACGGCTTTGCTGCCGCGGCGATCCACGAGCAGGTCGACCGGTACCTGCACCAGTGCTTCATGGTCGGGATGTACGAGCCGTACGTCGAGGTCTGCCGCCTGCTCGGCGAGACCTGGCCGGGCGCAGCGGAGACGAAGTCGCTGCTCGTCAACTCCGGGGCCGAGGCAGTCGAGAACGCGGTCAAGATCGCGCGCGTCGCCACCGGCCGCACGGCCGTGATCGCGTTCGACCACGCGTTCCACGGACGCACGAATCTGACGATGGCGCTGACGTCGAAGGTCGTCCCGTACAAGCGCGGGTTCGGCCCGCTCGCGCCCGAGGTCTATCGGGCGCCCGCGCCCTATCCGTATCGCGGCGTCTCGTCGGACGATGCGTTGCGCGGGCTCGAGCTCCTGCTGAAGCAGGACGTCGACGCGGAGTCGGTTGCGTGCGTCGTGCTCGAGCCGGTGCAGGGCGAGGGCGGCTTCATCCCAATGCCGGACGACTTCCCGCGCCGGCTGAAGGAGCTCTGCGAGCGGCACGGGATCCTGTACGTCGACGACGAGGTGCAGTCGGGCGTCGGCCGCACCGGGCCCGTGTGGGCGATCGAGCACTACGGCCTCGAGCCGGATCTGCTCGTGTCCGGGAAGTCGCTGGGCGGCGGGTTGCCGCTCGCCGGTGTGACCGGGCGAACGGAGCTGATGGACGCGGTCCCACCGGGCGGCCTGGGCGGAACATTCGGCGGCAACCCCGTCGCGTGCGCGGCCGCCGTCGCCGTGCTGGAGGAGGTCCGCACAGCAGGGTTCCGTGCGCGCGCCGAGGACATCGGCGCACGTGTCCGCGGCCGCCTCGACGGGTTTGTGGCTCAGACCGACCTGGCAGGTGAGGTGCGTGGGCTGGGGCCGATGCTCGCACTCGAGTTCGCGGAGCCGACGCCGGAAGTCGCGTCGGCAGTCACCGCCGCCGCCCGCGCGCGCGGGCTCATCCTGCTCTCCTGCGGCATCTACGGTAACGTGATCCGCATCCTCGTTCCGCTCTCGATCTCCAACGAGGAGCTCGAGCACGGGCTCGAGCTGCTGGAGGAATCGCTTGGCGACACAGGCGCTGCCTGAGACCCCGGCCGCACCGCAGACCGCGCAGACCACACCCGACGTTCGCCTCGACGGCGTGCGCAAGACGTACGGCGACGTGGTTGCGGTCGACCGCGTCGACCTCGACATCGCTCCGGGCGAGTTCTTCACGCTGCTCGGGCCGTCCGGGTCCGGCAAGACGACGACGTTGCGGCTGATCGCGGGGTTCGAGCGTCCCGACGAGGGTCGGATCGAGCTGCACGGGCGCGACGTGACGCGCGTGGCGCCGTACGAGCGGGACGTGAACACGGTGTTCCAGGACTACGCCCTCTTCCCGCACATGACCGTCGCCGACAACGTCGGCTACGGCCTGCGCGTCAAGGGAGTCGGACGGCGAGAGCGCGCCGAGCGCGTCCAGGATGCGCTCCGGCTGGTGCGGCTTCCCGACGTCGGGAAGCGCAAGCCGATCCAGCTCTCGGGCGGCCAGCGGCAGCGGATCGCACTGGCGCGTTCCCTTGTAAATAGGCCGCGCGTACTGCTCCTCGACGAGCCGCTGGGCGCGCTCGACCTGAAGCTCCGGCAGGAGATGCAGGTCGAGCTGAAGCGGATCCAGCAGGAGGTCGGGCTCACCTTTGTCTACGTGACGCACGACCAGGAGGAGGCGCTGACGATGAGCGAGCGCCTCGCAGTCTTCAACGAGGGCCGGATCGAGCAGATCGGCCCCCCCGCCGAGGTGTACGAGCGGCCGGCGACCGAGTTCGTCGCCGGCTTCATCGGCGTTTCGAACGTCCTCGAACGCAACGGCAAGCGGTTTACGGTTCGCCCAGAGAAGATCCGCATGCTCGACGTCGGGAAGGATGCGTCGGGCGGCGACACCGTCGAATCCGGACGGATTCGCGACGTCGTCTACGTCGGGATGTTCACGCGGTACACGGTCGAGCTCGACAGCGGAGGCGAGCTGACCGTCGTGAAGCAGAACCTCGAGGCGTCCTCCCAGGAGGCGCTCGAGTCCAGGGGCCAGCGGGTGCGTCTGGAGTGGCGTCCCGAGCACACCTTCGAGATCGATCCAGGAGGGCAAGCATGAGTCGGATTCGCAAAGTGCACGTGCTCCTCGCCGCCGTCACGGCGGCGCTGTGCGTGCCGGCGGCGGGCGTCAGCTCCAGTACGAGCGGCCCGTCGACAATCACCAAGATCGGGAAGGGCGAGGGCTCGCTCAACCTGATCGCGTGGGAGGGCTACACCCAGCCGCAGTGGGTGAAGCCGTTCACGAAGGCAACCGGTTGCAAGGTGCGGGCCAAGTACGGCGGTTCCTCTGATGAGATGGTCACCCTGATGCGGACGGGGCAGTACGACGCTGTTTCGGCCTCCGGCGACGCGAGCCTGCGCCTGATCCTCGGCAAGGACGTCCGCTCGATCGACCCGAAGCTGATCCCCGACTACAAGAACTTCATCCCGGCGCTGAAGTCGCCGCCGCACAACACGGTCAGGGGCGTGCACTACGGGATCTCGCTGCAGTGGGGCCCGAACACGCTCCTCTACAACACGAAGAAGGTGAAGCCCGCCCCGAATTCGTGGAGCGTGCTCTACAGCTCGAAGTTCAAGGGCAAGGTCACGGTTCCCGACAATCCGATTCAGATCGCCGATGGCGCGCTGTATCTCTCGAAGACGAAGCCGTCGCTCGGCATCAAGGATCCCTACGAGCTCACGGACTCCCAGTTCAAGGCAACCGTCGACCTGCTGAAGAAGCAGCGTCCGCTCGTCAAGAAATACTGGGCGTCGGCCGGGGACGAGATCGACCTGTTCAAGAACGGCGGTGCAACCGTCGGCGCATCGTGGCCGTACCAGACGAATACGCTGCAAGCCGCGAAGGCACCCGTGAAGGACCTCATCCCGAAGGAGGGTGCGACCGGGTGGGCCGACACGTGGATGATCTCCTCGAAGGCGAAACATCCGAACTGCGCCGTCTCGTGGATCAAGTGGGTGTCGACGCCGAAGGTGCAGGCCCAGCAGGCGATCTACTTCGGCGAGACGCCGGCGAACACGAAGGCGTGCGCGATCATGGACAAGCTGTCCAAGGGCTCGTGCGCGCAGTACCACGCGAACGCGTCCGCCGCGTACTTCAGCTCGATCAAGTTCTGGAAGACGCCCCAGAAGGACTGCGGCAACGGCAAGAGCAACTGCACGGATTACACGAAGTGGCAGCAAGCCTGGACTGACATCAAGAGTTGACGACTCAGGCATACGAGGCGGGCCGCTCGATTCGGGTGGCCCGCCGCCGCCTCTCGGCGGCGCTCTGGCGGCGGCCCTGGCTTCGTGCGGTCGCACTGCTCTTGCCGCCACTGGGCTGGATGATCGTGTTCTACCTCGCGGCGCTCGCCGTGCTGTTCGTGTCGGCGTTCTGGACGATCGACGCGTTCACCGGCAAGCTCACGCACGTCTGGACGTGGTCGAACTTCCACACGATCCTCCACGATCCGACCTACCGGCAGATCGCGTTCCGGACGATCTTGATGGCCGCAGCCGTGACCGTGACGGACGCCGTGATCGCCTTTCCGTTTGCCTACTACATGGCGCGGATCGCAACGCCGCGGATGCGCACGATCCTGTTCGTGCTCGTACTCCTGCCGCTCTGGTCCAGCTACCTCGCCCGGATCTACGCGTGGCGGCTGATCCTCAACCACGACGGCGCGCTCAACTGGTCGCTTGCCAAGGTCGGTTTGCCGCAACAGGGTTGGGCGTTCACCAACACGGCGATGTGGATCGTGTTCTCGTACATCTGGCTGCCGTTCATGATCCTCCCCGTCTACGCCGCGCTCGAGCGGATTCCCGACTCGTACCTCGAGGCGTCGAGGGACCTGGGGGCGCGCTCGTGGACGACGTTTCGCCGGGTGATCCTCCCGCTCGCCTTGCCGGGGCTCGTCGCGGGCTCGATCTTCACGTTCTCGCTGACCCTCGGCGACTACATCACGCCGTCGCTCGTCGGGAACGTGGACTTCATCGGCAACGTCATCTACCGTAATGTGCTCGGACTGACGAACAACCTGCCGTTCGCGGCGGCCTACGCGACCGTGCCGCTGCTCGTGATGGCGATCTACCTCACGCTCGCCAAGCGGCTGGGCGCGTTCGAGGCCCTGTAGTGGAAGCTCGTGCCGCCCGCATCTCGCTCTCCGTCTGGGCGCTCCTCGTCATCCTCTTCCTCTGGATCCCGCTCGTCTTGATCTGCGTCTACGCGTTCAACTCCTCCAACATCCAGAGCTGGCCGATCGCCGGCTTCAGCACGAAATGGTTCCACGCCGCGTGGCACAACACAGATGCGCGCGACGCGCTCATCCTGTCGCTCAAGGCCGCAGGGCTCGCGACCGCGTTCGCGCTCGTCCTGGGGACGGCCGCGGCGGCTGCAGTCAGCCGCTTTCGGTTCTTCGGCCGCGACGCGATCACCTTCCTGCTCGTGCTGCCGATCGCCCTGCCGGGCGTCGTCACGGGGATCGCGCTCAACTCCTTCTTCTCGCAGAACCCCGTGCACCACTTCACGCCCTCGCTCTGGACGATCGTGATCGGCCACGCCACCTTCTGCATCGTGATCGTCTACAACAACGTCATCGCGCGGCTGCGCCGGACGCAGACCTCGCTCACCGAGGCGTCGATGGATCTCGGCGCGGACGGATGGCAGACCTTTCGGTACGTCACGTTCCCCGTCATTTCGACCTCGCTGATCGCCGGAGCGCTGCTTGCCTTCGCGCTCTCGCTCGACGAGGTGATCGTGACGACGTTCACCGCGGGCGCCCAGAACACGCTCCCGATCTGGATTCTGGGCAACCTGCGCCTCGGCCAGCAGCTGCCCCAGGTGAACGTTGTCGTGTTTTTCGTCATAGTCATGACCGTGCTTCCGGTGACGATCGCGCAGCGCCTGACGCGTGACACCGGCATTCTTCGAAGGAGGTAGTCGTGAGCACCACCGTGTCCAAGCATCAGAACCTCGTCGGGGGTGAGTGGGTCGACGCCGCCGGCGGCGAGACCATGGAGGTGCTCAACCCGGCGACCGGCGACACGATCGCCGAGGTGCCGCGCGCCTCCGCGGCGGACGTCGACGTAGCCGTGCAGGCAGCGAAGAAGGCGCTCGTCGAGTGGCTGGAGACGACGCCCGGCGAGCGCGCGGAGATGCTCCTGAAGCTTGCCGATGCGATCGACGAGCACGCGGACGAGCTCGCGGAGATCGAGTCGCGGAACGTCGGCAAGCCGCTCTCGGCCGCGAGGGACGAGATGCCCGTGTGCTCCGACAACATCCGGTTCTTCGCCGGTGCGGCGCGCGTGCTCGAGGGCAAATCCGCAGGCGAGTACATGCGCGGTTATACGTCCTTCCTCCGCCGCGAGCCGATCGGGATCGTCGGTGGGATCGCGCCGTGGAACTACCCGCTGATGATGGCGGTGTGGAAGCTCGCGCCGGCGCTGGCGGCGGGCAACGTGCAGGTGCTCAAGCCGTCCGAGCAGACGCCGCTGTCAACGCTGCGGTTCGCTCAGCTGGCGGCGGAAATCCTCCCGGCCGGCGTGCTCAACGTCGTCACCGGTGACGGCGTGCCCACGGGCGAGGCGATCGTGAAGCACCCGGACGTGCGCATGGTGTCGCTGACCGGTGATGTCGAAACCGGGAAGCTGATCGCGCGGACCGCCGCGGACAACCTGAAGCGCGTGCACCTCGAGCTCGGCGGCAAGGCGCCTGTGCTCGTGTTCGACGACGCGGATCCGGCCGCGGTCGCGGAAGGGATCAAGATCGCGGGGTTCTGGAACTCGGGCCAGGACTGCACCGCTGCGTCGCGTGTCGTCGCCGGGCCGAAGATCTACGACAAGCTGCTGGAAGCGCTCGTTCCCGCCGTCGAATCGCTGCACGTCGGCGATCCTGCTGAGGGCGACGAGATCGAGATGGGCCCCGTGATCTCGAAGGCGCAGCAGGAGCGCGTGCTCGGTTTCCTCGAGCGGGCCAAGGGCGCGACGGTACTGACCGGAGGCGACACGAACGGCTCGCGCGGGTTCTTCGTGCAGCCAACGGTGATCGTCGACGTCGGCCAGGAGGACGAGATCGTCCAGCGCGAGGTGTTCGGGCCGGTCGTGACCGTCCAGAAGTTCGGTGAGGACGACCAGGCGATCGCGTGGGCGAACGACGTGGAGTACGGGCTCGCCGCGTCGGTGTGGACGCGCGACATCGGTCGTGCGCTCAACGCCGCGCGCAAGCTGCAGTTCGGCACCGTGTGGATCAACGACCACATCCCGCTCGTGAGCGAGATGCCGCACGGCGGCTACAAGCAGTCCGGGTACGGCAAGGACCTGTCGGCGTACTCGCTGGAGGACTACACGCAGATCAAGCATGTGATGGCCAAGATCGGTTGAGCACGTGTTTCGGCACACTTTTGTCGCGGTGCCTGGCACCGGGGCTGCCGGAGGAGACACGTCGTGCGACCGACAGAGGCGACCGTTCGCGGCCGGCGGCCAAAAACCGCGTCACACTTTCGTCGCAGTGCCTGGCACCGGGACTCTGAAGGGGCAATGTCCTTAAAGGCGAGGCCGCTGCCTGAAGGCGGGACGATCGGCGTTCCCGCGCCCTCGAGCCCGTTCGAGAACCGCTCCGAGATCGACCGGGGCCGGCGGTGGTGGGAGGAGCGCGGCTACCGGGTCAAGCTCGGGAGCGGCGTCTACGCGCAGGACGACTACTTCGCCGGCGATCCCGAAACGCGGGCGCGAGACCTGAACGCGCTGTTCGCCGATCCCGACGTCGACGTCGTGCAGTCCCTGCGCGGCGGCTACGGCGCGTCGCAGGTCGTTCCGCTCCTCGACTACGACACGATCGCGGAGAATCCGAAGCCGCTCGTCGGCTTCTCCGACATCACCGCGCTGCACGTCGCCATCCGCCAGCGCACCGGGCTCGTGACCTTCTACGGGCCCGGTCTGACGGGAATGGGCAACCCGAAGCGCGACTGGAGCAAGGAACGTCTGCTCAACGCCCTCACGTCGACCGAGCCCCTCGGCGAGATCCCCGTCCGCCCGGAGGACCCGTACATCGGCTCGCTCGGCTCGGGCCGTGCAACCGCACCGCTCGTCGGCGGCTGCCTGTGGCTACTCCGCGAGACGCTCGCGACTCCGTGGGAATTCGACATGGACGGGTGCATCCTCTTCTTCGAGGACGTCCATGCGCCGCCGTGGCAGGTCGACGGGATGCTGACGCAGTTCCGGAACGCGGGGAAGCTCGAGCACGTCGCCGGGGTCGTGATCGGCGAGCTGTACGAGTCGGATCCGACGAAGGATCAGAATCCGTGGCTGCGCAGCCGCTCGATGGAGGACGTCTTCGAGCACCACCTCGAGCCCCTCGGCGTGCCCGTGGTCTTCAACCTGCCGCTCGGGCACGGCGAGAACCTGTGGACGCTCCCGCTCGGGGTCACCGCGACCGTGGACGCCGACGCGCGCACTGTCACGATCGACGAGCCGGCGCTCGAGCCGCAGCCGGCCGAGGTCGGCGCGCAACCGGCGCGGACGTGACCTAGTCGTCGGGGCGGCCGAAGCCGCCCCGACTCGAACGGAGGTACTGCCGCCGTTACTCCGAGGTTGGCCGCTCGGAAGAAGGCCGTTCCGTCAGGGAGTGGCCCTCGACGTCCGGCTCCTCGCTTGACCGCTCGCTCGTCGGCGACTCTGACGATGGACGCTCCGAGAGCTTGTGGCCCTCGAAATCCTCGTCCTCGCTGGTCGTCAGATCTTGCTCTTCCACAGCGCCTCCTTTCGTCGCCGGATCCGGCGACTTTCATTCGCTAGACGGAGCACACGACCACAATCTTCCCCTTCTTCTCTCCAAACGCAAGCGGCTCTACGATCGGCCTCGCATGCTGAGGTCTCTGCGGGAGCGGCTAGCCGAGTCACGCCAGGCGTTTTCGGCCGTCTTCACCAACCCGGGCCTGCGCCGCCTCGAGCTCTCGTGGACCGGAACCGTCTGCGCGTACTGGATCTTCATCGTCACGCTGTCGCTGTTCGCCTACGAGCACGGCGGCGCTGGAGCCGTGGGTCTCGTCGGCCTCCTCCGCGTGCTGCCGTCCGTCGTGGCGTCGCCTTTCGGGGCCGTGCTCGGAGACCGGTACCCGCGCGAGCGCGTCATGGTCGCCATCAACCTCCTGCGGAGCCTGACGATCGCGGGTGCCGCCGTGGCGGCCTTCGCGGGGGCGCCGGCCGGAATCGTCTACGCGCTCGGCAGCCTGATGGGACTTCTCCAGTCGACGTTCCGACCGACGCAGGCCGCGCTCCTGCCACAGCTTGCGCGCACACCGGAGGAGCTCACCGCCGCAAACCTCGTGCTGACGACGATCGAGGGCATGGGGATCTTTCTCGGCCCCGCGATCGGAGGACTGCTCCTGGCGGCCACCGGCACGGACGTCGTCTTCGCAGCGACCGCGGGCGTCTTTCTCGTGTCGGCGTTCCTCCTCGTCGGTGTCCGCGTGGAACGCGGCACGCCGGCGGCGCGCGTACCCGCGGGATTCCTCCGCGAGGCGTTCGCCGGCTACCGAACCGTCGCACGCGACGCGCGACTGCGACTCGTGATCGGGCTCTACGGCGCGCAGACGCTCGTCGCGGGCGCGCTCAACGTGCTGATCGTCGTCGCCGCACTCGAGCTGCTCGATCTCGGCAAGGCCGGGATCGGATACCTGAACTCGGCGGTCGGCGTTGGAGGGCTCGTCGGCGGCTTCGGCGCGCTCGCGCTGCTCGGACGGACGAAGCTCGCGTCCGATTTCGGCGTCGGGCTCGTGCTGCTCGGGCTCCCGATCGCCCTGATCGGCGTCTTTCCCGAGACCGCGGTCGCGCTCGTCCTGCTCGGCCTCGTCGGCGTCGGCACGACGATCGTCGACGTTGCGGGAGTGACGCTTCTGCAGCGTGCGGTCCCGGACGACGTGCTGACCCGTGTCATGGGAGTCGTCCAGAGCGTCTTCGTCGGCACGCTTGGCATCGGCGCGGTGATCGCCCCTCTCCTGACGTCAACGCTCCACGTCCGTGGAGCACTGATCGCGACGGGCGCGGCACTTCCGGTCCTGACCGTGCTGGCGTGGACGAGACTGCGTGCGCTCGACGCCCAGACCGCCGCGCCGGCCCGCGGGCTCGAGCTGCTGCACGGGATCTCACTCTTCCGGCCGCTGCCGCCCGCGACGATGGAGCAGCTCGCGGCGAACCTGATCCCAGTGCACGCGGCCGCGGGCGAGGAGATCGTCCGGCAAGGAGCGATCGGCGACCGGTTCTACATCGTCGCGCGCGGCGAGCTGGACGTCACGGTCGACGGCCGTCGGGGCGAGCCGTTGCGAGCGGGCGATCACTTCGGCGAGATCGCGCTGCTGCACGACGTGCCGAGAACGGCGACCGTTCGAGCCCGCACGGACGTGGAGCTGCTCGCGCTCGACCGGGACGAGTTCCTCGGTGCGGTGACGGGGCATCCCGAAAGCGCCGAGGCCGCGCATGCAGTCGTCGCCGCGAGGCTCGCGTCG
>JBASRJ010000286.1:0-5011 GCA_049273785.1 Gaiellaceae bacterium
GCCCACAGTGCAGGTCCGGGCTGGCCGTGGTCACTCCAATAGAGAATGAGGCTGCGATGAGACGCCTCGCCCAAAGGCAGCGGAAGCGCGAGGACCGCGCCGGCGACCGCAGCCGCGAGCAGAGCGAGAAACCTCCGTCGAGCCCGAGGCGAGCGGCGATCGGCGAGAGTCATGTCCGTACTACGTCCAGCTGTGGGGCGACGGTTCCAGTCACAGTAGCGACCGATGAGTTTCGAGCCTCCCGCCGGTCTACACCTGAGGCACAAGAGAAAGGGAACGCGATGCCGAAGCACACGGTTGGAACGCGGGAGGAATGGTCCGCAGCAAGAAAGGAGCTGCTCGCGCGAGAGCAGGAGCTCGGCAAACTCGACGAGCAGTTGGCGAAGCAGCGACAGGAGCTGCCGTGGGTCCCGGTCGAGAAGGAGTACACGTTCGACACCGAGGAAGGAAAGAAGACGCTCGCCGAGTTGTTCGAGGGCCGTTCGCAGCTCCTCATCTATCACCTGATGTTCGGCCCGACTTATGAAGCCGCCTGCCCCGGGTGCACGGGCCTGGCCGACCACATCGACGCCGCCCTGCCGCACCTCAACAACCGCGACGTGACGTTGATCTGCATCTCGCGCGCGCCAATCGAGAAGCTGCGGGCCTACAAGCGGCGGATGGGCTGGCAGTTCCCGTATGTGTCATCGTTCGCGAGCGACTTCAACTTCGACTTCGACTTTGCATTCACACCGGAGCAGATGGCGACCGGGGAGCTCGCGAAGATGGTCGCTGAAGCAGACGACTGGCTCAAAGACTGGGCAGACAACGTGGGCACCGATCTGGCCTCCGGGATGGCCGAGGCGCCGGGCTGGAACGTCTTTGCACTGGAGGATGGCGTCGTCTACCACACGTACTCGCGCACGGCGCCCGACCGCTTCCTGCTCGCTCCCTACTACTCCCAGCTGCTCGACCAGATCCCCGACGGACGTGACGCCGACTTCCCGCTGCGCCGCCACGATGAGTACTGAGAACCGTCGCCTCGCCGGGAAGTGCGAGTGCGGCACGGTTCGGTACAGCGTTGCGGACGCGTTCCTGTACGCGATGAACTGTCACTGCTCGTCGTGTCGCGCGGCGACCGGGTCGGCGTTCAAGGCGTTTGCCGGCATCGAGCTGGACAAGCTCGAGCTCACGGAGGGCTCGGACAGACTCCTCGTCTTTGGAAAAGAAGACTTGAACAACACGCGGTGCGAGGTGTGCGGCTCGCTCCTCTTCTCCGTCGTGCGGGACGGCGCCTACGTGCACGTAGCGATGGGATCGCTCGTGGACGCGCCGAGTATTCGGCCGACCAAGCACATCTTCGTCGGGTCGAAGGCACCGTGGTTCGAGATCGCCGACGACCTGCCGCAGTTCGAGGAGTACCCGACGAAAGGGGAGTCGACGTGAGTGCGTCACTGAAAAGCGTTGGTGCCATCACGCTGTTCGTCGAGGATCCGCAGCGGTCGAAAACGTTCTACCAGGACATTTTCGACCTGCCGGCGATCTACGAAGACGACGACTCCGCAGGGTTCAAGTTCGAGAACACGATCGTCAACCTGCTCAGGACTCCAGCGGCCCGCGATCTCATCGCTCCCGCAGCCGTCGCCACTCGCGAGGCTGGATCGCGCTTCCAGCTCACCATCTGGGTGGACGATGCGGACGCGATCTGCGCAGAGCTCGCAACTCGGGGCGTTGAGCTGCTCAACGGCCCCATGAACCGGGAATGGGGAATGCGCACTGCGAGCTTCACCGACCCCGACGGCCACATCTGGGAGATCGCCCAGCAGCTTCCCGAGGCCTAGGTGGGCCGACGCGCGAGCCGAAAGGCTGCCTGCCTGTCTGCAGAGGCGAGTGTGGCGACCTCGCCCGGAGCGGGGGCCGTGCCGGGGTCGAGGTCGCGTGCGGCGAGCGTCGCGTAACGCCCGCCGGCGAGGATCAGGTCCGCATGCCGGCCCGACTCGACCATGCGCCCGTGGTCGAGCACGATGATCTGGTCGGCTGCGCGCACGGTCGAGAGCCGGTGCGCGATCGCGATCGTCGTTCGTCCCTCGGAGAGCCGGTCGAGCGCCTCCTGTACGAGCCGCTCGGTCTCCGTGTCGAGCGAGCTCGTCGCCTCGTCGAGGACGAGAATCGGCGGGTTGCGCATGATCGTGCGCGCGATCGCGATCCGTTGCTTCTCGCCGCCGGAGAACCGATAACCGCGCTCCCCGACGACCGTGTCGTACCCCTCGGGCAGCGCCGCGATCACATGATGGATTCGCGCCGCCTCGGCCGCCGCCTCGATCTCCTCGTCTGTCGCATCGGGCTTCGCGAAGCGCAGGTTCTCGCGTACTGACTCGTGAAAGAGGTACGTCTCCTGCGAGACAACGCCGACGAGCTCGGCCAGTGCCTGGAAGCTCAGGTCGCGGATGTCGACGCCGCCAATGGTGATGCTCCCGCGGCTGACGTCGTACAGCCGGGCCGCCAGGTAGCCGAGCGTCGTCTTGCCGGAGCCCGTCTCCCCGACGAGCGCGGTCGTCGTGCCCGCCTCGACCGTGAACGAGATATCCCGGAGCGTCCATTCCTCTCCGTAGCGGAACCAGACATTGTCGAACACGACGTCGCCGGCCCGCCCGACGGCGATCGCGTCCGGCTTCTCCTCGATGTCGATCGGCTGGTCGAGGTACTCGAAGATCCGGTCGAAGAGCGCGAGTGACGTCTGCACGTCGAGACTGACGCCGAGCAGCGAGCCGACGGGGAAGAAGAGGCGGGTCTGGAGCGTCGTGAACGACACGAGCAGCGGGATTGAAATCGCATGCGATCCGTGTGCAAGCGCGACCCCTCCAAACCAGTAGACCGCGGCGGGCATGATTGCGAAGCTCGTCTGGATCGAAGCCATCACCCAGCGACCCGCCATCCGCTGGCGCACCTCGAGGTTGGCGAGGCGCAGCGAGTCGCCTTCGAAGCGGTCGGCGAGCTCATTCCCGCGTCCCATCGTCTTTCCGAGCAGGATCCCGGAGACCGAGAGGGACTCCTGCACGAGGCTGGAAATGTCGGCGAGCGTCTCCTGCGTCGTCTTCGCGATCCGGCGGCGCTCGTTGCCAACGCGGCGAGTGAGCAGCACGAAGAACGGAATCAACGCGAAGGCGAACAGCGCGAGCTTCCAGTTCAGCACCAGCATGCCGACCATGGTCGCGGCGACCGTCGTCACGTTCGACGCGATCGACGTCGCCGTGTTCGTAACGACGTTCTGCACGCCGCCGATGTCGTTCGAGATCCTCGACTGCACCTCCCCTGTGCGCGTGCGCGTGAAGAAGGCGAGCGATAAGCGCTGCAGGTGCCGGAACACCGCCGCGCGCAGGTCGTGCATCACGCGCTGGCCGACCTGGTTGGACAGCAGTGTCTGGATCACGCCAAGCACGCCGGTCACGATCGCGATCGCGATCATCCCGCCGGCGTTGAACGCGAGCGAGGTCGTGTCGTTCCGCCCGATCGACTCCAGCACGCGCTTCAGGAGGAACGCGGGCACGACGCCAAGGCCCGCCGAAACGACGATCAGCAGCAGGACTCCGCCAAGCCGCAGCTTGTACGGCGCGAAGAGCGGGCCGATCCGGCGCATGTTCGCACGGCGCACGGCCGGGTCGGCGGACCGCTCCGACGGCGCGTCGGCGGAGTGAAAGAACATGCCCATCGAGCATCAGGGTACGTCGTCGAACAGGACGTGCGCCCGCTCCGAGGGCGCCGCCGAACGCGGTGCCTCACAGGGCGGTCGTCGTACGGCCTTGCGGTGGGATGATCTGACGGCCCCATGGCGATGGACGAGGAGTTGACGGACGAGCTCTAGGCGTCGTGGGGCCGCCCGCCTGTGAATGCTCAAATCGTCATCGCGCTCTTCCTGGCGCTCGCGTCTACGACGCTGACGAACGTCGCATACCTGCGCGAGCACGATGCCGCCGCCGCACTGCCCGCTCTTTCGCTTCGGCGACCGCTTCACGCGGTGGAAGCGCTCCTGACAGATCGCAGCTGGCTAGCCGGCTTCGGGGTCGAAAGCGGCGGCTTCGCGCTCTACGTCGCCGCGCTTGCGCTGGCGCCGCTCACACTCGTCCAAAGCATCTCCGCCGGCGGGATCGGCATCCTCGCCTTCGCCTCCGCGCGGCTCGGCCGGCGGCGCCTCGGTCGCCACGAGCTGGCCGGCGTGCTCTTGTCGATGCTCGGGCTGCTCGCGCTGGCGGTGTCGCTGACGGGCGGGAGCAGCGAGGGTGCCGGCGGCTCGACCTTCGAGATCCTTCTCTGGCTCGCAGCGACGGCCGGAGCGGCGATCGTCGCACTCGGGCTCGGATGGAGGTTCGGCGCACTCGCTGTCGCCGAAGGCCTCGCGGGAGGACTGTTCTTCTCGGGTCGCCGGCCTGGCGACGCTGCTGACGAACGCGCTGCCGATTGCCGCGGGCAGCGTCGTGCTCGGGGAACCTGTGCCGTCAGGCGCGTTCGGCGGCGTTCGCCTCGTCGCATTCGCAGCCGTCACGCTCGGCGCGATCCTGCTCGCCCGGCCCGAGCGCGGCGCAGCGCAGCGTTGATGCGACGGCCGAGACCCGTCAAAACGTCTGGGGGAGTTCGCACGAAGTGACTGCCATTCGCGAGCACGTATAGGTCCCTTCCCCCGATCGGGTGAGAGCAGAGCGCAAGTTTGGTCGCGCGCAGGCGACTTGCCTCGACAGCCTTCTCGAACGGACGCAGACGTGGCCGCACAGAACAGCAACCGCGAGCAGGGGCAGACGATGACGGAGTTCGCCATCGTCTTGCCGATCCTCGTCGTCCTGCCTTTCGGGATCGTCCAGTTCGGGATCGCGTTCAACAACTACGTAACGATCACCGACGCCGCCCGCGCCGGTGCTCGCGTCGCCGCAGTCTCCTGCAACTCCCCCGATCGCGTCGGTGACTGCGCAAACCAGGTTCGCTCCTCCGCCAACGACCTCGACCTGTCGAAGCTGACCGTCACCCGCGCATCGTCGTGGGA
>JBASRJ010000293.1:0-14434 GCA_049273785.1 Gaiellaceae bacterium
GGACGCCCCGGCTCGGCAGCAGCGCGACGTGCTCGTCGCCGAGGAACCAGGCCGCCGCTTCCGCTGCGTCGCGCGCGTCCGCGTCCTCGGGCATGAGCAGGACGAGCCCCCGGCCGAGGTGCTCCTGGAGCGCCGCGAGCAGGAGCGGCAGCGCCGGCTCGGACACCCGCGCAGCGGCGGGCAACGCCTCGGCGAAGTTGCTGAGACGTTCGCTCTCGCGAAGCTCGGCGACGAGTGGATGCAGGATCGGACGGTCCATGACGAAAGGCCGAACCGCGCCGGTTCGGCTATCTGTCATCGTAGCCGCGCGGGGATTCGGCTAGACCGCGAGCGCGCTGCCGGGGACGGCGGCGCCCGCCTCCGGCGTCCATCCCACCCGTTCGAACAACGCGACGAACTCGGGCGGCACGAACAGCCGATCCTCGAGATGCGGGACCTTGTAGTAGCTCTGCGGCGCGAGCAGCACCCCCGCATCCGAGGACAGGTCGAGCACCCACCGATCCGGCGGGCGCTTGCGAGAGAGGAAGCGCAACTCGAAGGGCAGGAGCCGCAGCTTGTCCGTGTGGCTGTACACGCCTTTCCCCGCCTGGCGCGCCGCCGCCACCCATTCGCGGGCGCGGTTCAGCTTCGGCGACTTCTGCACGAGTTTGTCGACCTCGTCCGGCTTTGGGATCGCATCCTGGATCGACCCGGTCTGTCCGAACGCGAAGTGCACGAACGGATCGACGTTCGGCCAGATGAAGTACGGGATCACCTGCGCAGCTTCCAGCAACCGTTCGTTGTACGACATCTGCTTCGGCGCGTCCTTCGGCAGATCGGGATGCAGGTAGCAGAGCAGCCGTCCGTAGCGGTCGACGATGTCGTACGCGAAGGCGAGGAAGAAACGGAAGTCCGCGTCGCTCTTTCCCAGCGCCTGCTGGTCGGCCGACACCTCCTGCGTCAGCGCCTCGAGCGCTTTGTCGGCGAGCTTGGCGTGGTTGCTTGCCGCGCCGCCGCCGTGCAGGCGGCCTGCGATGTCCTGTTGCAGGGCGGGCTCGAGCGGTGTGTCCCAGGCCGGAGTGAAGGGATCGGCGAGCGCCTGCTCCCACTTCGGATCGGAGATCTTCGTGAACGGGAGCTTCTTCCCGGGCAGTGGGAAGCTCTCCTCAGCTGCGTCGATGCCGAGGAAGCGGACGCCGAAGTTGTCGAGCGCGCGTGTGATGACCGTGTCGCCGTCGTGGACTTCGTGCTTGACGTCGCCCTGCGCGCCGCTACGAAGGCCGAGCCCCATTGTGCCGACGGTGAAGCCTTTCGCAGACTGCCGGATCGCATTCGGCATCGCTCCTGCGGTCGTACCACTCCTCAAGACAGGAGTCAACAAAAGCTGAGACCGGCCGTTACGCTCGCGCGATGGCCGATCTGTTGCCTCTGCGGCGGAACCGCGACTTCGTCCTGTTGCAGACCGGCCAGGCCCTGTCGACCGTCGGCTCGGAGGCGTCGGGTGTCGCGTACACGCTGCTCGTCCTCGCGCTGACGCACTCGCCGGCCAAGGCGGGCCTCACCGGCTTCGCCCGGCTCATCCCGTGGGTGCTGTTCGCGCTTCCGGCCGGTGTCGTCGTCGACCGCTGGAACCGCAAGCACGTGATGATCGTCTCGGACGTCGTCCGTGTGGTCGCCCTCGCGAGCCTCGGCGTGGTCGCCGCGATGGGCCAACTCTCGTTCGCGCAAATCCCGATCGTCGCGTTCGTCGAAGGGTCGATGCTCGTGTTCTTCAACATCGCTGAGATCGGCGCCGTCCGGTCGGTCGTCCCGATGCCGCAGCTGCAGCGTGCCTTCGCGACGGAGCAGGCGCGCCTGTCGAGCGTCTACCTCGCCGGACCGCCACTCGGCGGATTCCTGTTCGGGGTCGGCCGCTCGTTGCCGTTTCTCGTCGACGCAGTCTCCTACGCTTTCTCGACGGGCACGCTCCTCGCCATGCGCACGCCGTTTCAGGAGGAACGCGAGGAGATCGACACGCGGAAGCTGCGGGCGCAGATCGCGGAGGGGTTTGCGTGGCTCTGGCGGCACACGTTTCTCCGCACCTGCGCACTGCTGTTCGTGGGCACGAACTTCGCCTTCGGCGCGCTCGAGCTGACGCTGATCGTCGCGGCACGACGGCAGGGACTGCATTCGGCCGCGATCGGCGGACTGCTCGCCGTGTGGGGCGCGCTCTCGTTGGCGGGATCCGTCGCGGCGCCGCGTTTCCACAAGCTGCTGTCCATGCGGACGATCCTCGTGGGCTCGAGCTGGCTGGCTCTGACGATCGCGGCGTACGTCGTCGAGCCCAACGTCTTCGTCCTCGTAGCCGGCACCGCGCCGTTCGTCTTCTTCAACCCGACGGTGAACGCGATGATCATCGGCTATCGCGTCGCGATCGTTCCCGATCGGCTGCAGGGACGCGTGAACAGCGTCGCGCGCTCGCTGGCGCTCCTCGGCTTGCCGCTCGGACCGGTCGTGGCCGGCCTGTTGCTCGGATCGTTCTCCGCGCGCGCGACCGTGACGTTCCTGCTGGTGGGATTCGTCCTGCTTGCGGTCGTGACCACCGTCAGCCGCTCGATCCGCGGCGCCCCGAGTTTCGTCGAGGTGACCGAGGGGGCGAGCTGAAACGAGGAAGGGCCAGACCCTCGGGCAGGGTCTGACCCTTGGCCGTGCAACTGACGGTCAGTTGAATTTCGCCTGCGCTCGCTCGAGACCTTCCGCGTCGAGGGCCTCGACGG
Organism: Gaiellaceae bacterium; assembly: GCA_049273785.1. Taxonomy (GTDB): domain Bacteria; phylum Actinomycetota; class Thermoleophilia; order Gaiellales; family Gaiellaceae; genus 3-1-20CM-4-69-9. Next base: position 2,736 of record JBASRJ010000293.1, read on the forward strand.
CGTCGGCTGCGCGGGCGACGAGATCGTCGGCGTCCTCCTCCGGCGTGAACGGGGACAGGACGTAGTCCGCCGGCGGGCGCGAGTCGCCGCGTCCCGGGCGTCCCACGCCAACGCGCAGGCGCAGGAAGTCCTGTGTGCCGAGGTGCGAGGCAATCGAGCGGAGACCGTTGTGGCCGGCGAGCCCGCCGCCGAGACGCGCCTGCAACCGCCCGGGCTCGAGGTCGATGTCGTCGTGGACGACGAGGATCGCGTCCGGCTCGAGCTTGTAGAAGCGCGCCGCCGCGCCGACGGCCCGACCCGACTCGTTCATGAACGTCTCCGGCTTGAAGAGCGCGACACGGTGCCCGTCGACGCGCACCTCGGCGAGCTGGCCGGAGAACTTTCCCTTCCACGAGGCCCCGTGCCGCCGCGCGAGCTCATCGAGGACCATCCACCCGACGTTGTGCCGGTGTCGCGCGTACTCGCGGCCGGGATTGCCGAGGCCGACGACGAGCAGGTCGAGCGACGAGGCACGGTCGCCCCGGCGCCACGGGAGGCGCATGGCGCCTTAGCCCTCGGCGGTTCCGGGCTCGCCCGCGTCCGCGGACGGCTCGGCGGGCTGCTCGGCCGCACCCTCGGGCTGTTCCTCCGGCGGAACCTCGCCCTCGGGCACTTCGCCTTCCTCGCCCTCCTCGACCTCGGGCTCCGGCTCCTCGACGCGGGTCGGGAGCGTCACGGTCGCGAGCACGGTCTCCTCGGGATTGTCGAGGTACTTGACGCCCTCGCGCTCCGGCAAGTCGGCGAGACGCAACGTGTCCCCGATCGCCATGCCGCTGACGTCCAGCTCCATGTGCTCGGGAATCTCCATCGGCAGCGCCTCGACGTTGATCTCACGCTGCACCTGGGAAAGCACGCCGCCCTCTTTCACGCCCTCCGGCTCGCCGACGAGCTGCACGTTCACCGAGGCCTGGATCGGCTGGTCGAGCCGCACTTCCTGCAGGTCGATGTGCGAGATGTGGCCGCGAATCGGATCCTGCTGGAAGTCTTTGAGGATCGAGGCGTGCGTCGTCGACTGGCCCTCGAGCACCACGTCGAGGATCGCGTGCAAGCCACTCGAGCCGGTCAGGACGTGGCGCAGGTCACGCTCGGGGACGCAGATCGCGTGCGAGGCCTTGCCCTTCCCGTACAGGACGCCAGGGATGAGGCCCTGGCGGCGAAGCCTCCGAGCGTCGGCAGAGCCTCGCCGCTCGCGCTCGCGCACCTGCAATTTCATCCGTTCGCCGGCCATACCGGCGCGCAAGTGTAGCTATTTGCGGATGTGCAGGTTGATCCCGAGCAGGATCAGCAGCCACAGGAAGATCGCGAAGATCGCAGAGAGGACGCCACGCCAGCCGTGGACGTGCTGGAAGTAATGGTGCGACGCCGCGATCGCGGCGCCGACCCCGAAGTACACCAGGGCCAATAGGCTGATCCCTCCGCCTCTGCGCATGGCGTAGGCCTTGGCCAGACCCAACCGGAAACCCGGGCAGCGACGACTGGCCCCTCATGGGCGAGGAGCGGTATCTCCAGGGTGCGACGCTCGTGTCGACTAGTGCGGCAGCTTGCGATACGGTTTTTGCGCGTGCGGAGGGGGCTCTACGTCCTCGATGCGTCGCTTGGGTTCTTCGCGGGAACGGTGGGCGCGAGCGCACATGTCACCGTAAAGGCAGCTGCGGTCGCGGTCCGTTGCCCATCGCGCGCGTTTACGGTCACCTACAGCCCAGCCGGACAGCTGAAGATCCTGGAGTACTCGTATCCAAGGAGAGACAAGGCGCCGGTGCTGTGCCGACCGGCCGCGTGCTCGGCTACATGGATTCGACGACCCGTCAGTTCGCGCCGTTCTGCTCGACGACGAAGACCCGCCCGTTACCGTCCGTCCCGCGCACGCGCGCGCTGGCCGGCCCGTATCCGCGCGGCTCCGAGGAGAGCCGGGTTTACTTCATGAAGCAGCTCGCAGTATGGGACACGGCTGGTCACTCCGTCGAGCTCGAGATGCGCCCTCTCCTGAATCCGGCCAAGCGCCCGATCGGAACGCGACTTCTCGCCCGGATCGACTCCATCCTCGTTTTCACAGCGTCGGTGAGGCGACGCGACGGCAACTACTCGTTCGACTACTTCCGCTGCGTCAGAAATCCCGCCTTCTGAAACTGGGTACTGAATCCGCCCGTACTGTCGACCCCGCTCAGCGACCAAAGGCCGGAGGTTAGTGCAGGCGAAGCCCCACTAACCGCAGGCCGGACTCACGCGTGCCGCAAGCGCCGAAAGCACCAACGGCACGCGGACCACGACTGATTCCCGCCACCCCAACCGGAATCCGTGGGCGGGCGGGACCGCGCTCCTGCGCGCCCGCGGCGCACCCAAGAGCTAGCGCGAAAGCGAAGCTTTTGCGCTAGAAGAGCGCGTTCATATCGCCGAAGATCGCGGAGACGGAGTCGTCCGCGAAGACGTTGTGGATCGTCTCGGCGAGGATGTCCGCAACCGTCAGCACGGTCACGCGCTCCGGCTTCGTGAGCGGGTCGATCGGAACGGTGTCGGTGACTACGACGCTGTCGAGCGGGCTCTCCTCGATCCGCTCGATCGCCGGCGGTGAGAAGATGCCGTGCGTCGCGCAGGCGTAGACCTTCTTGGCGCCGCGCTCCTTGAGGAACTGCGCGCCGGCGACGAGCGTCCCCGCAGTGTCGACCATGTCGTCGGTCATCACCGCGCACTTGCCGTCGACGTCGCCGATGACGTTCGTGATGTGGGCGACATTGTGCGCGGGCCGGTCCTTCTGGAGGACGGCGAGGTCGCCGCCGATCATCTCGGCGAACTTGCTCGCCAGGCGCGTGCGGCCCGTGTCGGGCGCGACCGCGACGAGCTCTTCCGGGAGGCCGAGGTCGCGGAAGTACTGCGCGAGCATCGGCAGCGCCGTCATGTGGTCGACCGGAATGTCGAAGAACCCTTGAATCTGCCCGGCGTGAAGGTCCATCGTCAGGACGCGATCCGCGCCGGCAGTCTGCAGCACCTCGGCGATCAGCTTGGCGGTGATCCCCTCGCGCGGCCGTGATTTCTTGTCCTGGCGCGAGTACGGATAGAGCGGGAGCACAGCGGTGATGCGTTTCGCGGATGCGAGCTTCGCCGCGTCGATCATGATCAGGAGCTCCACCAGGTGCTTGTCGACGGGCGGCGAGCTCGTCTGGACGATGAACAGGTCGGCGCCGCGGATCGACTCCTCGTAGCGGCAATACGTGTTTCCGTCCGCGAACGTGCGCAGGGTGATGTCACCGACCTGAATCCCGAGCTTGTCGGCGATCTTCTGCGCCAGCTCGGGATGCGAGCGGCCGGAGAACAGCATCAGCCGCTTCGACGGACCGCGCTCGATCCAGTGCTCGGGCCGGAGCTCCGCCTTCGTCTCGGCGACCTCGAGCCCGGGCAGGCGTGTCAGCTCAGTTGTTGTCGCGCTTTCGACGGCGATATCCCTTTTTCGTGACCTGCCGAGGCGGGAACCCTGCCAGAGATTCGGGAGGCACATCATCGGTGATGTACGAACCGCCCGCAATCCATGCGTCGTCTCCGATCTCGACCGGCGCCTGGAACCCATTGTGGATGCCGGTCCTGACGTTGCGGCCGATCGTGGTCTTGCCCTTCGGGCGGCCAGGCTCATGGGGATAGTTCGCCGTGATCGAGCCGGCGCCGATGTTCGTGTCAGCCCCGACCTCGGCGTCACCGAGGTAGGAGAGGTGCGGCACCTTCGTGCGCTCGCCGACCTGCGCGTTCTTGAGTTCGACGAAGGTTCCCGCCTTTGCTCCGGCCGCGAGCGTCGTCCCGGGACGGAGGTAGCAGAACGGGCCGACCAGGACGTCACGGCCGATCTCGGCGTCGACCGCGACGACGTGCGGTCCAACCTGCGCACCTGTGGCGACGCGGGTGTGGCCGCGCAGCACGGTGAACGGATGAATCGTGCAGTCCGCTTCGAGCTCGACCTCGGCGTCGATCCACGTCGTCTGTGGGTCGACGATCGTGACGCCGGCGAGCATGTGCTCCCGGTTCACGCGCTCGCGCAAAGCAGCCGCCGCGTCAGCCAGCTCGACGCGCGTGTTCACACCCTCGATCTCGTCGGGGTCGGGCGCCTTCATCACGCTCACATTGTGGCCGTCTTCGACCATGAAGCGCACGGCGTCGGTCAGATACAGCTCGCCCTGGACGTTCTGCGGCTCCAGGCGGTCGAGCGCGGGCCAGAGCCTGGCGGTCTCGAAGACGTAGATCGACGAGTTGACCTCGCGGATCGCGAGCTGCTCCTCCGTCGCATCCCTCGCCTCGACGATCGCCTCCAGCGAGCCGTCGCCGTTCCGGACGACACGGCCGTACGCACGCGGGTCCGCCGGCTCGAACGACAGGACGGTCGCGGCCGCCCGCGAGTCGCGGTGCTCGTCCACGAGTCGGCGCAGCACGCCGGGCGTCAAGAGCGGATGGTCGGCCGAGACGATCAGCACCGCCTCCACGTCGCCGACGAACGGTTTCGCGGATCGGACGGCGTCGCCGGTGCCGAGAGGATCGTGCTGCACGGCGACGATGACGCCGTCGAAGGCATCGGCGGCAGCAGGTGAGGCGACGACGACGAGCGGCTGGGCGCCGAGCGAGCGCACGGCCTCCACGGCCCAGTCGGCCAGCCTGCGTCCGAGCAGCGGATGGAGGTGCTTCGGAGTCGCGGACTTCATGCGAGTCCCCTGTCCCGCCGCCATGACAACGGCTGCGAGTCTGCCGGTCAAGGCTGGGGCGCCAGGATTCGAACCTGGGATCGCGGGACCAAAACCCGCTGCCTTACCACTTGGCTACGCCCCACCAAATGCACGTGTCGCTCGGAGTGTGGCAGCACTTCGGAGGCTTGAGGACGGCGGCCGAGACGGCAAAGCCGCCACGGCCTTGACGGTCGGCACCGCAAGCGGCGCCTCAGCACTTGGCTACGCCCCACCAAACGCACGTGTCGCTCGGAGTCTGGCAGCACTTCGGAGGCTTGCGGACGGCGGCCGAGACGGCGAAGCCGCCACGGCCTTGACGGTCGGCACCGCAAGCGGCGCCTCAGCACTTGGCTACGCCCCAGAGCTACGTGCGGCGAAGGTCCGAGAAAAGGTAGACGAGCGCAACAACGGCGAACAGCCCGACGAGCACGAGGGCAATGACGCCGACCACGAACGCGAGGATGACGACGAGCAAGGCCATCACCTGCGACGCGGCGACGATCCAGAGGATCTGACGACCTGCATCCCAGTTGATGCGTTCGCGCAACGACATGTAGACGAGCAGGACGAGCGCGGCGATCACGACCACCGTCCACCGCGAAATGTCGCCGCGAACGGCGACGATGATTCCCTCGAGAACGGCGATCCAGAGCGCGAGGCGCAAGCGACGCTCCCGCAGCCAGCGGCTTGCGCGAGATGAGTGTGCCTCGATCACGGGATGCTCGCGCAACACGACGTCAAACGTACCACGCCGGTGCCGTGAGCCAGGTTCGCCCCTGCCGTGCGATCCGGCTTTCCGCCTGGGCCGCAGCGTCGCGATGGTGAAAGAGGCCGTACACCGCCGGGCCCGCGCCGGTCACGTCCGCGCGGAAGGCGCCGAGGGCGCGGAGCTCCTCGGCAAGGGGCGACGAGGCGATGTCGTTCGGCGGCAGCGCGGCGAGGTCGCGTGGACGCCCGACCGCATGCAGCGCGTCGACGAGCGCCGCGCGACGTTCCACGAAGCCGTCCGCGCCGTTGCGGTCGTCGAATCGCCGGTAGACGTCCGCCGTCGAGCGCTTCGTCGCGCCGTGCGGGAGGACAAGAAGGATCCAGTAGTCCTGGGGAAGCTCGATCGGCTGGAGGTCCGTGCCGATACCGGTGCCGAGCTGCGGGCCGTCGCGAAGGAAGAAAGGCACGTCGGCGCCGAGCCGCGCGCCGAGCTTCTCGAGTCGGTCTGCCGGCACCGGCTTGCGCAGGAGCTCGTTGCCCAGGCGCAGCGCCGCGGCGGCGTCGGCGCTGCCGCCGCCGAGACCGGCGGCGACCGGAATGCGCTTAAAAATCCGGGCGGCCAGCTTGACGTCGCCGTTTGCGGTTAAATCTCCAAGGGCCCGTGCCACGAGCGTGTCGCCGGCGAAGCCGGTGACCTCCGTGCGCTCGGCAACACGCACCTCGACGCGGTCCGCGAGCGCGATGCACTGATACACGGTCGCGACCTCGTGCATGCCGTCCGGACGCCGCGGGCCGACGACGAGCGCGAGGTTGAGCTTCGCCGCCGCGATGCCTCGCTTCACGGGAGTGCCCGTGCGAGGGTGACGAATTCCGGCGGCAGGAGCTCCTCCGCACGCGTCGCTGGAGGACGCCCGACCGTTTCGAGAGCGCGGACTGCGTCTGCCCGCGCGGCAAGGCCACTGAGCTCGACCGAGTTCGCGAGCGTCTTGCGGCGGTGCGCAAACGACGCCTCGACGACACGCTTGACGCGAGCGTAGTCCCCGGGAAAGCCCGTCCGCCGAAACGCGACGAGTGCAGAGTCGACCTTGGGCTGCGGGCGGAACACCGTGCGCCCGACCGCGTGGAACCCCGTTCGCTCCGCGGTCAGCTGCACGAGCACCGACACGGCGCCGTACGCCTTCGTCGACGGCCGCGCGAACAGCCGGTCGGCCACCTCACGCTGGACCATCACGCACCAGAGCTCGAGCTCCGGGAGCCCGTCGAGGCTCTCGACGATGATCGGCGTCGCCACGTTGTACGGCAGGTTGGCGACGAGCTTTCGCGCGCCCGGAGCCGTGGCCGCGAGGTCGAGCTCGAGCGCGTCGCCGAACCGGAGCTCGACGTTCGGTCTGCCCGCGAGCCGTTCGCCCAGCTGAGACTCGAGCGAGCGGTCGAGCTCGACCGCGTAGACCCGGGCGACGCGATCGGCGAGATACGTCGTGAGGACGCCGAGGCCCGGCCCGATCTCGAGCACGACGTCGTCGGCCTCCAGCTCGGCGAGCCGCCCGATCACGCCGAGGATGTTGTCGTCCACGAGGAAGTGCTGGCCGAGCTGCCTCTTTGCGAACGCGTTCATGGGAGCGAGAAGAGTGCGGAGGCGTTCGCGTCGATCTGCACCGCGAGCTCGTCGGCGTCCTCCCCACGTGCTTCCGCGAGCGCGGCGACGGTGTGCACGACGTGTGCCGGCTCGTTCGGCCTCCCGCGCACGGGCTGCGGCGAAAGGTACGGGCAGTCGGTCTCGGCGAGCAGCAGCCCGGCAGGAACACGTGTCGCCGCCTCGCGGAGGTCGTCCGCCTTCGGGTAGGTCACATTGCCGGCGAACGAGACGTAGTAGCCGCGTTCGAGCGCGACGGGCAAGAGCTCCGGTGACGAGAAGCAGTGGAGGACGACCTTGCCTCGGAACCCCTCCAGCATCTGCGCGGTCTCGTCGTCCGCGGCGCGACTGTGGATCACGACCGGCTTCCCGAGCTCGGCGGCAAGGTCGAGCTGCACGGCGAAGAGGCGCCGCTGCTCGTCTCGCGGCGCGTAGTCGCGGAAGAAATCGAGCCCGATCTCGCCGACGGCGACGGCCTCGGCTGTGACCACGCGCCGTGGGTCTTCCCCGTCCGCAGCCTGGTGAGGATGGACGCCGGCCGCGACATACACCCCGTCCTCCCGCTCCGCGATCTCGTGCGTCGCGCTGGCGGAGACAAGCCCCGAGCCGATCGCGATCACGCGCTGCACGCCGGCGGCACGCGCTCGTTCGAGTGCGCCCGTGGCATCCTCGAGCGCATCGAGGTGCGCGTGCGTGTCGATCACGAGGAGGCCATGCGCGCGAGCTCCTCTTCGACAACGCTCGGCTCGAGCTTCTTGAACAGCGGCCGCGGCTCGCGGAGCTGCTGTCCGGGCGGAAGCTCGCCCGGCGCCCACGCGCCCACCCAGGACCCGTAGTCGCCGGTCAGGATCGGATGCGTCGAGCCGTCGTCTTCGACGATGTCGCGGAACTCGAGGAGGCCGGCGAGCCAGCCGTCGTAGCCGAGCAGCTCGTGCAGCGTCTGCGAGCTGAACGGAACGAACGGCGTGAACAGGATCTTGAGGTTGTCGACGCACTGCAGTGCGACGTAGAGGATCGTCCCCGCACGCTCGCGATCCGGCTTGATCACGGCCCAAGGAGCCTGGTCCGAGATGTACTGGTTCGCAAGGCTCGATACGCGCATCGCCTCAGCGAGAGCGTTCCTGAATCGTTCCTGCTCGATCAGCTCGCCCACGCTTTCGAACCCCGCGGCGACCCCGTCGAGCACGGCACGATCGGCGTCCGTGAGCTCGCCTGGAAGCGGGACAGACCCGAAATTGCGATACGCGTTGGTGAGCGTCCGGTTGACGAGGTTTCCCCAGTTCGCGAGCAGCTCGTCGTTGTTGCGACGGACGAACTCGGCCCACGTGAAGTCGGTGTCCTGCAGCTCGGGACCGCCGGCCGTCAGGAAGTAGCGCACCGGATCCGGGTCGTACCGGTCGAGCACGTCGCGTACGTAGATCGCCACAGCCCGACTCGTCGAGAGCTGCTTGCCCTCCATGGTCAGAAACTCACTCGCGACGACGTCGTCGGGGAGATGCAGAGGCTTGCCGGCGCCGACTTCGCCGCCCTCGTCGTAGCCGAGCAGCATGGCCGGCCAGATGATCGTGTGGAAGACGATGTTGTCCTTGCCCATGAAGTAGGCATGGTGTGCATCGGGCTTCTGCCACCAGTCGCGCCACGCATCGGGCTCGCCGCGGTTCGCGGCGCATTCGATCGCCGCGCTCAGGTACCCGATCACCGCGTCGAACCAGACGTAGATGCGCTTCGTCTCTTCCGGGTAGCCCTCGACCGGAACGGGGACGCCCCAGTCGATGTCGCGCGTCATGGCGCGCGGCTTCAGTTCGTCGACGAGGGCCAACGAGAAGTTCCGGACGTTCGGGCGCCAGTGCGTCTTCGATTCGATCCACGGACGGAGCCGGTCGGCGAACGCGGGCAGGTTGAGGAAGAGGTGCTTCGTCTCGCGGAACTCGGGCGTCGAGCCGTCGATGATCGAGCGAGGGTTGATCAGGTCGACGGGATCGAGTTGGTTTCCGCAGTTGTCGCACTGGTCGCCGCGCGCTTCCGGGAACCCGCAGATCGGACATGTGCCCTCGATGTACCGATCCGGAAGCGTATTTCCGGTCGCCGCTGAGAACGCTCCCAGCGTGGTCTGCTCGATCAGCCAGCCGTGCTCGTAGAGCGTGCGGAACAGATCCTGGGTCACACGCGCGTGGTTCCGCGTGGTGGTGCGCGTGAAGCAGTCGTACGTGATCCCGAGGTCACGCAGATCCTCGCGCGTCGCTCGGCTGTAGCGATCGGCGATCTCACGCGGCGAGACGCCTTCCCTGTCGGCAGCCACCATCGTCGGCGTGCCGTGCTCGTCCGTCCCGCTCACCATCAGGACGTCGTTGCCCTTGAGCCTGTGGTACCGCGCGAAGATGTCCGCCGGCACCGCGAAGCCGACCACGTGGCCCAGATGCCGCGGCCCGCTCGCGTACGGCCACGCCGGCGCGACGAGGACCTTCTTGCGCTGCTGCTTCTCCAACGGTCGGCTCCTGTTCGAATGCTCTGCTGTCGTCGATGATACGAGGCGGTTGCCGCTTGCCTCGGAGGCGGCGGTGGATCAGAGCGGCCGCTAGCAACGCGCAAAGCGCGGCTGCGATCGTCGGCAAGACGTGGTGCGGCCTGCTGCTCGAGGCTTCCGCCGCCGTGAGCGTGGTCGGCGCCTGGGCGTGAGGCCGTAGGTGGACGTGACGGACCGCTACCGGCACGAGCGATGTCACCGATCGGTCCGACGAGCTCCCCGCAGCCGCGGCCGGCGCGGTCGCGGCCTCGGTTGACGAGCTGGGGGCGGCGACATCGGTCAAGGAGTCGTTCGAGCGCTCGGGCACGAGGTCGTCGGCGGTTTCGAGCGCGCCCGGCGACGCCGACGAAGCCGGCGACGGAACGTCAACTGCGAGCGGAGCCTCGTTCGCGATCGACTCGGTGCCGCCCGCGAGGTCGGACGTCACGTCCTCCTCCACCGGCGCCACCTCGGGAGGGCTCACGGCCCCTGTGGTCTCCGAACCCGTCACGGGCGCCGGCTCGGGCACCGCTGCGGGTGCAGCCGGGGCTACTGCGGAGCTCGTCGCCTCCGCTTCGACGGACGTCGACTGCGTTTCAGGCACTCGAGCAGGCTCGGGCGCAACGGCCGCAGGCTCGGACGGCGTCGCCGTCTCGGCAGCGACCGAAGGGGACGCCGACTCGGTAAGAGCAGCCGGCGGCGCCGGCTGTTCGGCAGCAGCTTGTTCCGCGGCGGGAGCGACATCGCTCGGCGGAGCGACCGAAGCCGGCACGGGCTCGACTGCCGGGCTCGACGTCGGCACGACAGGCGCAGGCAGGAACAGGAGCGGGTCGACGTAGCCCTGAGGGTTGCCCGCAACGCGCAGCCCGAAGTACACGAACGACTCCGCGCCCGTTGTCCCGACGATCGAACCCTCTGTCACCGGCGCGCCGCGCGCGACGGCGATCGAGCCGAGGTGGAGGAGCGTTGCCGAATAGCCGAACGGCGTCTCGATTGCGATCGTCTTGCCGCCACCCGGAACCGAGCCGGCGAATGTGACGGTTCCGTCGGCCGGCGCGTGCACGGGTGTGCCCTCCGCTGCACCGATGTCGATCCCACGGTGCTGGCCGCCCGCGTATGGATGCGCGGGATCGAAGGTGAACGGACGCACCACCGGCCCGTCGACAGGCCACGTCCACGCACGGGCAGACGCGGGAAGAGCAAGGACGCAGAGAAGCACGACCGCAAATCGGCGCATGGAAAACCTCCTTCGTTGTCAGAACAGCGAACGGAATCGACGGTACCTGCGAGGCTTGCCGTTGTCAATACTGGCTACAAAGTACGGCGGTAGAGCTCGTTCCGAGACGCACCGGTGAGACGCGCGACGATCTCGGCAGCGCGCCGCCGCGGCACGCCGGCAGCCACGAGCTCTGCGACCGCAGCCGCACCTTCATCGACGTCCGGCAAGGCCGGCTCCCGCGGCCCGATCACCAGAGTGATCTCGCCGCGCGGCGGCTCCGAGAATCGCGCCGCAGCCTCCGTCGCGGTTCCGCGCACGATCTCCTCGTGCACCTTCGTCAGCTCGCGGCACACCGCGACGAGCCGCTCCGGGTCCGCGTCTGCGAGCGAGCGGAGCGTCCCTGGCAGCCGCTGCGGCGACTCGAACGCGACCGCCGCGAACGGCCAGGCGCGCAGCTCGTTCCAAAGCGCCGTGAGCGCCGTCTTCCCGCGCGGCAGAAAGCCGAGGAACTGATAGCGATCCGACGCAAAGCCGCTCGCGGCGAGCGCCGTGTCCACCGCCGACGGCCCGGGCAGCACTGTGACCGGAATGCGCGCTTCGAGCGCAGCAGCCACGAGCCGCGCGCCCGGGTCGCTGATCCCGGGCATCCCCGCGTCGGAGACGAGCGCCATCCGCTCGCCGGCCGCCAGCCGCGGCAGCAACTCCGCCGACCGCTTCGCCTCGTTGTGCTCGTGATAGGAGACGAGCCGGGCACGAATCCCGTGACGCTGGAGCAACCCGCGGGTATGACGAGTGTCCTCGCAGAGGACGACGTCGGCGGCGCCGAGCTCGGCGAGGACGCGGAGCGTGACGTCGTCGAGATTCCCGATCGGCGTCGCGCAGACCGCGAGCGGCATCTAC
>JBASRJ010000303.1:0-1892 GCA_049273785.1 Gaiellaceae bacterium
GTGCTGGACACGGCCGGCGCCGATCGGCCATGGATCACGCATCTCGGAACGACGGCGTGGGTTTCCTACCATGACTCGCAGAACAGCTCGATCATCCGCACCTGGAAATCGACGGACGACGGAGTCACCTGGCGGCCAAGCGGCGCGCCGCTCAACGGCCAGGGCGACATCACCGGCAATTCGACCTTCAACAACATCCAGGGGCCGATCGTCGCCGACCCGACGACCGGCAACGTCTACGACATCTTCGCCGGCGGCGAGCAGCAGACGAAGTGTTGCAGTGCGAACTACAACAACATCTATGTGTCACGCTCGACCGACGGTGGAGCGCACTACACGGCGAACCTCGTCTTTCACACGGAGCCGTTTACGGCGCTCAACAACATCTTCCCGTCCCTTGCGGTCGACCCCGTCAGCGGCAACCTGTACGCCGTTTGGTCCGACGGTCATGGGATCTGGGAATCGACTTCGACCGATCACGGCTCGACGTGGTCGTTGGCGCTCAAGGTCTCGAACACAGCCACGTCTCTGATGCCGTGGGTCGCGGCGCGCGGAGGCAAGGTCGACATCGTCTACTACGGGACGACGGCCGCTTCGCAGGGCGATCCGACTGCAATCTGGAACGTCTACGACTCGCAGATCCAGGGCGGGTCGCTGACCGTCAGCCAGGTGAGCAACGTGCCGAACCGCGTCGGTGCAGTCTGCACCAAGGGCACAGGATGTGTTGGCGGAAAGGACCGGGAGCTGCTCGATCTGTTCGAGGTGGCCGAGGATCCTGCAAGCGGCAAGGCCGCGATCATCTTCACCAACACCACTTTCGATACCTGGACGAGCCCGACGCCCGGCCTGCACCAACTGCCGGAGATCGTCCTCGCCTACGAGCAGTAGATCGTCGTTCTGAGCTCGTGCGCCCGCTGCAACCGGAGCGGGCGCACGAGTGACTAGGCTTGCGGCGTGGATCCGCTAGCGCCTTTCAGCCCGGAAACGCGGGCGTGGTTCGACCAGGCCTTCGCGGAGCCGACGCCTGCGCAACGGCTCGGCTGGCCCGCGATTGCCACCGGTGAGCACACCCTCATCCAGGCGCCCACGGGCTCCGGGAAGACTCTCGCGGCTTTCCTCTACGGGATCGACAAGCTCAATTCCGAACCGCGTGCCGGGTTGCGGCTGGTCTACGTCTCCCCTCTGAAGGCGCTCAACTACGACATCGAGCGGAACCTTCGCGGCCCGCTCGCCGGACTCCAGTCGCAACTTCGCGTCGCGGTGAGAACCGGCGACACGCCGCAGAAGGAGCGCACCGCGATGCTGCGCGAGCCGCCGGACATCCTGATCACGACCCCGGAGTCGCTCTACCTGCTGCTCACCTCGCGCGCGCGCGAGAACCTGAAAGGCGTCCGCACGCTGATCCTCGACGAGGTGCACGCCGTTGCGGGCACCAAGCGCGGTGCGCATCTCGCACTCTCCGTGGAGCGGCTCGAGCGGCTGGTGGACGAGCCGTTCCAGCGGATCGGCCTCTCGGCGACGCAGCGCCCGCTCGAGGAGATCGGACGGTTCGTTTCGGGTGCGCGGCCGATCCGGCTCGTCGATGCGGGAATCGCGAAGAAGCTCGACCTCCAGGTCATCGTGCCGCTCGAGGACATGCGCGAGCTCCCCAGTACCGACGCACTCTCGACTCCGGTGCTCAGCGACGGGGTCGAAATGGGACCCGGAGTCGAGACGTCGAGCCAGTCGATCTGGCCGTCGATCTATCCGGCGATCCTTCGGCTCGTCGAGCAACACCGCTCGACAATCGTCTTCGTCAACAACCGCCGGCTTGCGGAACGCCTCGCCCTGCGACTGAACGAGCTCGCTTCGACAAGCGGACGCGCCGGCGAAGCCGGCACGTCCTCTTCGTC
>JBASRJ010000388.1:0-6803 GCA_049273785.1 Gaiellaceae bacterium
GAGCACGCGCGCGCCGCCGATTTCGCCGAGCCGCTCGTACGGGGCGACGAGCTCGGTCTCCCGCCCGGACCGGAGGTGGGCCGACTGCTGGACCTGATCGCCGAGGAGCGCGCGGTCGGCACGATCACCACGCGTGAAGAGGCGCTCGAGCTCGCCCGCCGGGAGGCGCGAAAGTGACGAACGTCGACGACGTGCGCGAGCGCTTCGGCCGGACCGCGGACCGCGTTGCGGCACACAGTGCCGAGCAGATCGGCGCCGTCCGGGAAGAGCTGCGCGCGCTGCTCAATCCGTCCGGCGACGAGCGTGCACTCGACGTCGGCACGGGTGCCGGCACACTGGCGCTCGCACTGGCGCCGCTCGTCCGCGAGGTCGTCGGCTTGGACGCCGTTCCGGAGCTGCTCGATGCGGCGCGCGCGAACGCGCCGGCGAACGTGATGTTCGTGGAAGGCGACGCGACGTCACTGCCGTTTGACTCGTTCTCGTTCGACCTCGCCGCGACCCGGAGGACGCTGCATCACATCGCGCGGCCGGAGCTCGTCGTCGCGGAGCTCGTCCGTGTCACGAGACCGGGCGGCACGATCGTCGTCGAGGATCAGATTGCGCCGATCGATCCCCTCGATGCGATGGAGGTCGATCGCTTCGAGCGGGCGCGCGACCGGTCGCACACGCGCCTGCTGCCCGACGTCGACCTGCGCCATCTGTTCGAGGCGAACGGGCTCGTGCTCCAGACCAGGAGCCACCGGACCGAACCGCGCGAGCTCGACTCGTACCTCGAGCTCGCCGGCTGCAGCGGCGAGGAACGCGACCGAGTGGCAGCGCTTTCACCCGGCGGCCGCGAGGGATACGTGGCCGAGTCGGCCTGGTACGTCCTGCACCGGTATTAAGAGTCGCGGCGATAGCCGGAACGTCCGGCGAGGCGCGCGACGAGACTCGGTGCGATCGCTTGCGCGAGCGCCGCGAGACGGTAGTACCGCGGAACGAACGTCTCGCGCTGATCGCGGTCGAGGACGCGGAGCACGTGCCTCGCAACGTCGTCGGGCTCGACCACGAGCCGGCGGAAGAGCGCGCTGCTCAGGGCTGTGCGCTGCGGGAATCCCTCCGTCTCGACGAAGCCGGGATTGACAGTGTGCACGCGAATCCCGCGCGCGTGGAGCTCTCCCGCCGTCGCGCGCGAGAAGGCGAGCGCCGCATGCTTCGACGCCGAGTACGGCCCGGACGGCGCGAACGCGACGGCGCCGGCGACCGACACGATGTTGACGACGTCGGCGCCCCTTGCCGCCTCGAGCGACGGTAGGAACGCGCGCAGGCACCACACGGGCCCCAGGTAGTTGACGCGCACCAGCGCTTCCAGCCGGTCGGGCTCGATCGACGTGAAACCAGCTCGACCGGGAATCCCCGCGTTGTTGACGAGCAGGTGAATCGCCGGGTGGCGGGCACGAACACGTTCGGCCATCTGCTCGACGGCCGCCCGGTCGCCGACGTCGCACACCTCGGCTTCACCGTTCAGCTCTTCTGCGAGCAGGCGCAACCGCTCCTCCCGGCGCGCGACGAGGACACAGCGCCAGTCCCGTGCCGCCAGGGCACGGGCGATTGCCTCGCCAATCCCGCTCGACGCTCCGGTGACGACGGCGACGCGCTCTACCGGCAGATGCGGATCGTCCGGGCTGCGGAGACGTGCTTGCCGGCGCTGTCCGTCGCGACCGCGACGAGCGCGTGCCGTCCCTTCGTGGTCTTGCCGGTCCGCCACGTTGCCGAGAATAGGTCAGCCGCGCCGCCGCGGCTGATAGCGACCCGCCGACCGTCGGCGAAGAAGCGCACGGAGGTCACACTCGTGCTCGAGTCGGCGGCGACGGCGAGCTCCACCTGCTTCCCACTGGCGCACTGGTTTGCGCGCGGCAGTAGCCAGGTCAGCGCCGGCCCTTTCACTCCCCGCAGCATCACGGCCTTGAACACCGTGTTCGGCAAGAGATCGTTGCCGATCGTCGCGAGATTCTTCGATTCCTGGAAATCGGACGCAGTGATCGCAAGGCGCGTCTTGCCGGCGTGAATCGCCGGTGCCACAGGCGGCAGCGAGAAGACGGCGAGTCCCGACACCGCGTCGTAGGCCGAAGCGCCGACGAGCGCGCCGTTGTAGGCGATCGTGAGCGAGAACGGATCGACACCAGACTTCGCGTCGAGCACGCGCGCAACGATCGTCGGCCGTCCGGCGGCCACGCGAAGGGTCAGCACGCGTGCGACCGGCGGCTTCAGGTCGTTCTGCCAGGAGCGGAGCTCGTAACTGCCCGGAAGCGACGCACGGGTGAACGGATCGCTCGCAGAGTCGACGGCGATGTAGTACTGCTTCTGCAGCGGGAAGGCAGCGCCGGCGGCGCCGATGTCGAACGCATAGTCGATCATCAGGTCGTTCTGGTTCACGGGCGTCCCCGCGTACCCCTGGACGTCACGCTCGTCCTTCGATCCGAGCAGCCACGGATCGACCAGGGAGTTCGCGGACGCCTGGATGACCGAGACGCCCATGTTCACGAGCGGCCTGTCGACGCTCGTCACGTACAGCTTCTCGGCGCCCGATTCGTCCATCGGCGTTCCGACGTAGTCCGGCGGCGGGCCGAACGGCTCGCTCGGGCAGCAGTAGACGGAGACGCGGTTGGCGCCGTTGATCGTGTCGCCGAGCGTGAACGTCTTCAGCTTCTGCGCGTCCACCTCGGCGAGTGCCGGCCTCGAGACGTCGAACGCGTACGGGATGCGCCTGGTCACGTCGCCGCGGCGGAGCACGATGAAGCCGTAATTCCAGCCCGGGCTCGCGCCCTTGCCGGCGCGCGCGATCGCGACGAGCTCGCCTTCGCCGCCCGGTGGAACGGTGACGAGCGGTGGGAGGTCCAGTGACGCGCCGGCAGTCGCGGCCTGCGGATCAAGCGCGACCGTCCACATCCCGGTGCCGTCGCCTGCGTCTGTGACGCGCACGAGCAGAGCGCGACTCCCTGCGCTGCGGGTGACGTCGACCTTGCCGAACGAGAGCGAGGCGGGGGCCGTGAACACCTTCGGATCGGCCGCGCGCGGGATGTTGATCAGGCCGCCCCCCTCGAGAATCACCGGCGCTTCCTTGCTCCGCGCCGTGTCGGCCCAGGCCGGGCCGCCGGTCGAGACGAGCGCGGACTTGATCTGCTGCGGGCCCCACGTCCGATGCAGCTGGATGAGCAGCGCCGCAGCACCCGTCACCTGCGGTGCGGCCATGCTCGTCCCGTCGAAGACGGCGAACGGTGGGCCGCCTGTGAACGACGGCAGCGTGGACGAGAGGATCTGCCCGCCGGGCGCCGCGACGTCGGGCTTCAGGAGCTCGCCGAAGCTGGTCAGTCCCGCCGACGAGAAGTCAGTGACGATCCCGCTTCGCCCGGTCTCGACCTGATCGATCGTGCTGCCGACCGTCACGGGGGCCGAGCCGCCGTGCGCATCCAGGTAGGCGCGGAGCTGCGCGCCGTCGAGGTCGGAGATCTTGCCGCCGGGAATCTGCAGCCTGGTGCCGATCGGGTCGGCCTCACCCGTGCGGTTGTCGACGAACACGATCCCGACGGCGCCCGCGCTCGCAGCGCGGGCCGTCTTGGAAGCGAACGTGCAGTGGCCGCGAGTGACGAGCGCGATGTCCCCGCGCAGACTGCCGGGTGCGAGCGGCGAGCTTGCGTCGTTGTTCGGGTCGTCGTCCGGCCCGCAGAGCCGCCGGTCGACCGCGCTGCCGCCCTGCGTCGTCAGCGTGCCGACGTCGACGAGGACGTGCGACTCACGGCCGAACGCCGTGGGGAAATAGTCCCCGCCGGCACTCGCGATGGGGATGCCTTCGACCGCCGTCGGAGAACCCGGCGCGGAGACGCTCATCGTGGGCTCGAACACATGCGTGTTCGAAACTGCCGCGGCCGTGATCGCGTCGGGCGCGCTGCCCGGCGAGCCGACCGTTCCGAGGCCGAACGAGTCCCGGTCGTTCCCGGCTGCGATCACCGGGACGACACCGGCAGCAACGACGTTCCGCACAGCGTCGATCAGCGCGTCGTTTGCCGGCTCCGTTGCCGGGCCGCCGCCGGAGAAGTTGATCACGTCCATCCCGTCGCGCACGGCGAACTCGAAGGCGTCCACGATCTCCGGCGTGTCCGCGACCATGCCGGCCGGCGTCGGCACGGTGAACACGCGGTAGTTGCCGAGATAGGCGCGCGGCGCCACACCCGACAGTCCGCAGGTCGGCGGATGGTCGGAGCCCCCCGGCGAGCAGGTCCCCGCGTTGCCGGCGGCGATGCCGGCCACGTGCGTGCCGTGGAAAGACGCCGTCGGGTCGACTGCGAGCCGCCCTCCGCGACCCGAGGTCGGCCCCGGGAAGGCGCGCGCGACGATCACCTTCGGTGACGTCCAAGTCGTGCTGCCTCTCGGGAAGCCGGCGGGATATGCGAACGAGGTCGGGTTGAGGAACGGGTTCGTCGGATCGACGCCGTCGTCGACGATCCCGATCTTGATGCCCTCTCCGCGCGCGCCGGTCGTCTCGTGCAGCACGTCGGCGCCGATCACGGACGGGCTCCGGTTGGTGTCGAGCGTGTAGCGCAGGCTCGGGTACACCCTCGACACGAAGCCAAGTCGCACGAGTGCGGGGAGTCTCGCGACCGGAAGGTCGACCGTCAGGGCGTCGAGGACGACCTGGAACCGTTCCTCGATCCGCGCCTGCGGGATCGCACGGCGGAGTTGTACGGCAGCGCGGTCCTGCGCGGCCACGACGTGCGCGAGGTAGCGGCGCGAGGCGGCGCTTGCGACGTTGAGCCTGGTCGTCGCGTCCGTTGCTGCGAACGTGCGCCCAGACGCTGCAGCGAGCGGCGGCAGCGCCAGGCCGACGACCACGCGGATGCGATCGTTCCGGTGTCCGACCGGGATGTGGAGCACGCCGGCCCGGACACGCGGCAGCGTGATTTCGTGGGAGCTGCGCCGGATCGGCTGGAGCGCCGCTGCGGCCGGGATCGCCGACGCCAGCGCCGCCGCGACCGCGATCAGACCCACTGAACGGCGCAAGGGGACGCAATGTAGCGGAAGGGATTTATGCTCGGGCAGTGACCGGGTCCTACGAGGGAAAGCGCGGTTTGGTTCTGGGCGTTGCGAATCGCCGCTCGATTGCCTGGGCGATCGCAAAGCGGCTCAGCTCGGGAGGCGCCGAGCTCGCTTTCACATATCAGGGCGAACGGATCGAGAAGAACGTGCGCGACCTCGCCGAGTCCGTGTCGAGCCCACTCGTCACGGAGTGCGACGTTCGCTCGGACCAAGACATCGAGCGCGTCTTCCGCGAGGTCGCCGAGACGTTCGACGGCGGCCTCGATCTCCTCGTCCATTCGGTCGCGTACGCCGCCGCCGAAGATCTCGAGGGCCGCTTCACGGATACGCCGCGCGACCGGTTCTGGCTCGCGCTCGACATCAGCGCGTATTCGCTGGTGGCGTGCGCGCGCGCAGCCGAGCCGCTGATGGAGGCGCGCGGCGGCGGCGCGATCCTGACGATGACGTACCTCGGCGGCGAGCGGACCGTTCCGCACTACAACGTGATGGGCGTCGCGAAGGCCACGCTCGATGCATCGGTGCGCTATCTCGCGTGGGATCTCGGGCAGAAGTCGATTCGGGTCAACGCGATCTCGGCCGGCCCGGTGCGCACGCTTGCAGCACGCTCGATCGCGGGATTTCCGACGATGGAGGCGATCGTCGAGGAGCGCTCACCGCTTCGCCGTCACATCGAAGCGGACGACGTCGGCGCCGCGGCCGCCTATCTGTTGTCGGACGACGCGCGCAACGTCACGGGCACGATCCTGTACGTGGACTCGGGCTACCACTCGATGGGCATGTAAGAAGGCCGCGCAGCAGTAGACCGACCTGCTCGCCGCCGTGCTTGGCGAGGTGCGGGACGTCCACCGTGATCACATGCCAGTCCGACCGTCCGAGCTGGAGTAGCGGCCCGCTCTGCGGCGATCCGTCCACGGTGAACGTGCGTGGGAGTGGGGAGGGCGCAAGTGAGAGACGCAGCGTTCCGCCGCCGTAGATCCAGAACGGCGCGTGCTCCTCGCTCATGAAGCGGCCGCGCACGGGCGGCAACGGGCCGTACCAACCCTCGCAGAAGAACGCGCGCCGACGGTCGGGCTCCGGCAGCGATTGCGGCGGTCCTGGACGCCGGCCGAACAGCCACACGACACCGCTCGCTTCCTGCGCCGCCCAGCCGTGGCGGACGAGACCCTGCCAGGCGAAATACGTCGTGTCCGGAACGGCCGAGTTCCTCACGAAGAGGCCGCGATGGAACGCGATCCACTGGACGCCGAGCCGACGCAGCACTCCGTCCGTGTCACCGCTCCAGTCGCCGCAGTTGAGCCGCTCGAGCCGGCGCGCAGTCTCCTTCGCGGTCTTCGGTGCGGTCGTCGAGTAGCCGCCGGGCCGCTGTAAGTGGACGCGCGTGTCGTACCAGAGATACGTCGAGCCGTAGTGGACGCCAGGGTCGAAGACGGGCAGCTCGAGCAGCCGGCCACCCGTGTGGTTCGGCAGCGCCGCATACGCCGCATTGGCCTTGTCGGCGGAGGACCTCCCGTAGACGCGCGTGTGCAGATCAAGGAAGAGGACCGCGATCGCGAGCACCGCGACGGCGACCGTCGGCGCGCGCGCCACGGCGAGCGCGACGAGCGCGGCGATGCACAGGCAGGCGATCGGGAGGAGTCGTTCGGGCACACGCGGAAAGCGGAACGGCGGGAACGCGTGCCAGAGCATGCCGTACAACGGGATCTTCGTTCCGAGGGCGAGCAGCATCGGCA
>JBASRJ010000318.1:0-14146 GCA_049273785.1 Gaiellaceae bacterium
GGAAGCGACGGTACCGTCCGCACCCCTGCGCGGGAGGAACATCAGCATCGTCGGACACTCCAACCTGACGACGCCGCACGAAACGAAGGCGGCTGCGTACCTCGAGTTGCTCGACCATGCGATCGCCGGGCGCATCCGCGTCGATCTGGACGTCTTCCCCCTCGACCATGTTGCGGACGCGTGGCGCGAGCAGGCGGCGTCGCCGCACCGGAAGATCGTCGTGAAGTTAGTGCAGTAACACGTACGCGACGAGCAGCGCGACCGCCGAGACGAACAGCGTGAGTGCGAGGTAGCGCACGACGCGCGGGTCGCGCGGCTCGGGTTGAACAGCGACGTCGAGCAAGAGGTCACCGGGAGCGCCGCCGCGTTCGCCGACGTCGCCTTCCCCGCCGACGCGCAGCTGGGCGCCGTCCTCGATTCCCGCCGGAATCCGAATGCGCAACCGCCGCTCGGCGAACTCGCGGCCGGACCCCCCGCACTCCGGGCAGACCTCGCCCCCGCACGTCGGGCACGGCTCGACCCGGAGGAACCGGGCCGTTCCCAGGTCCGAGGCGTAGCTCCGCCGGCCCGTGCCTCCGCACGCAGGACAGTCGGGGTCCGGCTCGCCCGTCATCCCTCGGCCGCCGCATGCCTCGCAGATCCGCGCCGCCTGGTACGTCACCATGCGCGAGGCGCCCTCGCCCGCCTCGAAATACCGGAGCTCGACCCCGACGTGGATGCTCTCCCCTCGCGGGGCCCGCTGGCGCGCATCCCACAACGCCTCGTCGAAGCCGGTGTTGCCACGGCCGCGGTAGCCAAAGCGGTCGTAGAGCAGGCGCGAGGCGGGTTTCGACAGCACGCTGTAGGCCTCCGCCAGGTCGCGGAACTGGCGCTCGGCGTCCGGCGAATCGGAGACGTCGGGATGGACGCCGCGGGCAGCGGTGTGGAAGGCCTTCTTGATCGTGTCGGCGTCGGCCTCCTTCGGGACGCCGAGCAGCTCGTAGTAGTCGGCCTTCACCGCGCTCATGAATTTGATTCTGCCCGCAACCGAAACCCGCCCCCACCGGTTATACAAAGCGTGGAGGTCGGAAGGACGATCAGGCCGGCGGCTGTCCTGATGGCAGCGCTCGTCGGCGGCGTATGCGCGGGCGTGGCCTTCGCGGACGTCGTCCCCACGCCGCCGATCTCCGCGCCGACGCTCCCGGTGGTCGTGCCCTCGGTGCCGGCCGTGCCGCCGGTGCCGGCGGTGCCCTCGGTGCCGGCGCCGCCCCTGCCGAAGCCTCCCTCGCTTCCTTCGACGCCGGTTTCGGCTCCGGCAGCGCCTGGTCATGTTTGGACGCCGCCGCTCGCAGGCATCGCCTCCGCGCAGTCGCTGTCCCTCGGACCGTCATCCTCATCGGGAGCCGGCTCTGGCACCTCGTCCGCCTCACCCGGGCGCGCCCACGGCAGGTCGTCGATCGCGCGGTTCCGCAGCTCGCGGCCATGGATCGCCAAACAGGGGCCGAACGGGCACCGCCGCACGACGCTCACGTTTCGGTTGCCTTCGGCTGCGCGGGTCGTCTTCACGGTCACGCAGGTCTCGCCGGTCTGCCGCGCTGTCGGGCAGTTCACGGTCCGCGGCCACATCGGTCTGAACAGGATCCCGTTCAAAGGCCGCGTCCGCGGCCGCCCGCTTTCGGCTGGGACCTATCGGATCAGCGCGCGTGTGCGCGGCGGCGGCACGGTCCTTCGCGTCCTTGTCGTGATCGTCGAGTCCGGGAGTCCCTCGCCGACCGAGCTCCTGACGGCGCAACGAAGCAACGTCTGCGGCGCGCGGGCCGCCCTCGCGTCAAACGGAGTCTCCGGCACTGCGGCCTCGAGCCCATCACAGGGATCTCCGACGAACCAGATTGGTCAGAGCAGAAAGAACGACTCCGAGACCGGCGGCGTTGCGGGCAAGAGCCACACGAGCGCGAGCCCGTTCGCGCCCGCAGAGGTCACGAAGCAGGTGACGAACCCGGTCGTGATCGCCGCGCTGGCCGCGGCCGTGCTGCTGCTCGGTCTCGCGGCGGTGCCCAAGGCCGCGATCCCCGATCCGCGGCTGACGGACGCGCTCGCGCGGCACCGAGTCGAAGTCGCGCTGGCCGGGGGGGCCGCCCTCGCTGCGGCGATCCTCGCGCTCTTGCTCGTCTGAGCGCAGCGCTCTTCACGCATCCTCGCCGTTTCCGGATGCTGCGTAGGGTGGGCCGTGAGCCGATGACGGGTAACGAACTGCGGGAAGTGATGAGGCGATCTCCGGCGCCGGTCGCGGTCGTGACCGGCATCGACGACCGCGAGGAGTTCGGCCTCACCGTCGGATCGCTCGTCTCGCTGTCACTCGACCCCCCGCTCGTGGGCGTCTCGATCGGCAAGGACTCCGCCCGGCACGAGCCGATGCGGAACGCCGGCGCGTTCGCGGTCAGCATCCTGTCCGAACACCAGGCCGCGCTCGCGCAGCACTTTGCCCGCAGCGGCGTTCCCCCGCTGGCGCTGTGGGTCGACGTCGCGACCCGTCCCGGGAAGCACGGCCCGCTGCTCGAAGGCGCGCTTGCCTGGCTCGAGTGCCGCACGTGGGCGGAGTACGACGCCGGCGATCACACGCTCTTCCTCGGCGAGGTGGTCTCGACCGAGCTCGGCGCAACAGGGCGCGGGCTCGCCTACCGCGACTCGACCTACCATCCGGCGTGATCGACGCGGTCGTCTTCGACCTCGACGGCGTGATCCTCGACAGCGAGGAGCTCTGGGACGAGGTGCGGGAGGAGCTTGCGCGCGAGCGCGGCGGACGCTGGAGCGACCGCGCCCAGGCGGACATGATGGGCATGAGCTCGCGGGAGTGGTCCCGCTACATGCACGACGTCGTCGGTTTGCCCGAGCCGCCGGAGGAGATCAACCGCGAGGTCGTGCAGCGGATGCTCGACCGGTACGAGGAGCGGCTGCCCCTGATCGACGACGCGGTCGATGCCGTGCGCCGGATCGGGGCCCGCTGGCCGCTCGGGCTCGCGTCGTCGTCGAATCGCGAGCTGATCGACCGCGCGCTCGAGCTTTCCGGGCTGGCACCGCTCTTCCGCGCAACCGTCTCGTCAGAGGAGGTCGCGCGCGGCAAGCCCGCGCCCTATGTGTACCTCGAGGCGGCTCGCCGTCTCGGGGTCGAGGCGTCGCGCTGCACAGCCGTCGAGGACTCCGCGAACGGGATCCGGTCCGGTCACGCCGCCGGCATGCGTGTGATCGCGATCCCGAATCCCGCGTTCCCGCCGCCCGACGAGGTGCTCGCACTGGCGGTCGTCGTCCTCGACTCGATCGCGGCGCTCGAACCTAGCGTCGTCGATGGATGACGTTCATCCCGTCCCGGACCGTGAGCAGGACGTTCTCGACGCGCGGGTCGTCGCGGACGCGGTCGTTGAGCGCACGGATGGAACGTGTCGATTCGTCGTCCTCGGCCGGATCTGCCACACGGCCCGACCACAGTGTGTTGTCGACGATCATCACGCCGTCGTCCGCGAGCAGCGGCAGCGCCGCTTCGTAGTAGTTGACGTAGTTCGGCTTGTCCGCGTCGATGAAGACGATGTCGAACGGGCCGTCGAGCTTGGCGATTGTCTCGAGACCCGGTCCGAGCCGGAAGTCGATCCTGTCGGCCACGCCGGCCTCCTCCGCGTAGCGGCGCGCGATCGCGGTCGTCTCCTCGTTCACGTCGCAGGTGATCACACGACCGCCGGGCGGCAGCGCGAGCGCCATCGAGATCGAGGAGTAACCGGTGAAGGTCCCGAGCTCGAGCACGCGGCGCGCACGGGACAGCCGGACGAGCTCTGCCAGGAGGTGGCCTTCGAGCTGCCCGACCATCATCTGCGGGGCGGTCGTCCGCTCACGGGTCTCCGCGGCGAGGCGGTCGAACAGGTCGGTCGGCGGCGTCGAGTGCTCCTCCGCGTACTGCTCGACGCTCGGCTCGACGATGAAGCTCATTCGACCCGCCCCACGAGAACGCACCCGTTGTGGCCGCCGAGGCCCATCGCGTTGGACAGTGCGACGTCGATCCTGGCCTCGCGCGCCTCGTTCGGCACGTAGTCGAGGTCGCAGTCCGGATCGGGATGCTCGTAGTTGATTGTCGGCGGGATGACACCCTCGTGGATCGCGAGCACGCACATCATTGCCTCGATCGCGCCCGCCGCGCCGAAGGTGTGGCCCATCATCGACTTGGTGGACGAGACCGCGAGCTTGTAGGCGTGCGCGCCGAAGACATCCTTGATCGCCTTCGTCTCGGCGAGATCGCCGAGCGGCGTCGAGGTGCCGTGTGCGTTGACGTAGCCGACCCGCTCGGGGTCGACCTTCGCGCGGCGTAGAGCAGCGCGCATCATCTCCGCGACGCCCGTTGCCTCCGGCTCGGGCTGCGCCATATGGTGCGCATCGTTCGAGGCGCCGTACCCGAGCACCTCGGCGTAGATCCTCGCGCCCCGAGCGCGCGCCGACTCCAGTTCTTCGAGCAGGAGGACGCACGCTCCCTCGCCCATCACGAACCCGGCACGCGTCGCGTCGAATGGACGGGACGCCCGCGGTGGATGCTCCTCCTCGACAGCGAGGCCGCGCATTGCGCAGAAGCCCGCGAGGATCAGCGGATGCATGCACCCTTCCGCGCCGCCCGCGAGCACCGCGTCCGCGTCTCCGCGCTTGATGATCTCTGCGCCTTCGCCGACGGCGTGCGAGCCGGTCGCGCAAGCGGAGACCGGTGCGTAGTTCGGCCCTTTGATCCCCAGGGAGATCGCGAGCTGCCCGCTGGCGGCGTCGACGAGGACGCTCGGGATGAAGCTGGGCGCGACGCGGTCGGGGCCGCGCTCGCGCAGGATGTCGCCCTGCTCGACGATCCCGCCGATGCCGCCGATCGCAGTCCCGAAAACGATCCCGACGCGCGTGGGATCGAAGCCGTTCAGCGCCGCGTCGCCGATCGCCTCCTTCCCGGCGGCGAGCGACAGCAGGACATTGCGCTCGAGCTTTCGCACCTCCTTGGGCGAGGCCACTTGCAATGGGTCGAAGTCCTTGACCTCGGCGCCGACGCGGACCGGAAAGCTGCTCGCGTCGAAGGACCGGATCCAGTCGATCCCGCTCTCCCCGGCCACGGCCGCGCGCCAGGTCGAGCGCACGTCGTTGCCGAGCGGCGTGACCGCACCGAGTCCCGTGACGGCGACCCTCCTCATCCCGCGAGCTTAGACGGCGACGCCCGGTTCTCAGGTTACGAATCGGCAGGTTCGGGGGAAGAAACCGGCTGAGGTCCCCCCGTAAGGGCCAAGTCCTCGCCCTTCAGATTCATGGAGGTGCGAATTGAGTGCTGTTCTCGCCAACGAGCAGCCTCGGCTGGTTTTCTTCCACTCGGCGGTCTCGGGTCACTGCCGCCGCGTGGAGGGTTTCCTGGCCCAGGTGCTGCAACGGCGACGGAATCACGGCACGTTCAAGGTGCTCCACGTCGCCGAGGAGGAGCGCCCCGATCTGATCCAGCGGTTCGCCATCGGTGCGCTGCCGACGCTCGTGGTCGTGGAAGGAAAGACGGTCCGCGCACGGCTCGAACGGCCGCGCGGGTGCCGGGACATCGAGGGCTTCCTCGCCCCCTGGCTGAACTAGACATGTCAGGGGGCCTGTCCCCCCGAGGGACAGTCCCTGTAGAGGGACTGTCCCTCGACATGTCCTTTTCAGACGGTCACACCCTCCTCATCCGGAATCGGCCGAACTCCCGGCCCGCGATCGTCGCGCGGCCGAAGTACCCACCGTCCTGCGGCTCGAGGACGTCCACGAGCAGGTTGAACGGCCGGCGGTAATGGAGCTCGAGGCCGCGGACCTCGAACGGCAGCGCGGGAACGTGGGAGAACTCGGTCGTCCCGCGCCGCCCGCTGATCCGCTTCCGGCAGCCGTAGAGGGGAGGCAGTGCGCCGCCGACCCGCTCGACCTTCCACACTCCGTCCAGAGACCCCGAATCCATGCAACTAGGGTTCCACGGTATGCCCGGTCGAAACGTCCCCTTCCCACCGATGGAGGCGGAGCTCGTCAAGGAGCTCCCGGCCGGCGACGGCTGGCAGTTCGAGCCGAAGTGGGACGGCTTTCGGGGCGTGTTGGAGAACGACGGCGGCGAGCTCGCCCTCTGGTCGCGGAACGGACGACCACTACTCCGCTACTTCCCCGAGCTGCGACCGCTCGGAGACCTGCTCCCGCCCCACTCGGCGCTCGACGGCGAGATCGTGATCTCGCGCAACGGCGTGCTCGACTTCGACTCGATGCAGATGCGGCTCCATCCGGCCGAGTCGCGCGTCCGGAAGCTCTCGGCGGAGATCCCGGCGGAGTTCATCGTCTTCGACCTGCTGCTCTGGGAAGGGAAGAAGGTGCACAAGCAGCCGCTCGAGGAACGCCGCGCCGAGCTCGAGCGCATCGCAAACGGCTTCCGGCTCTCGCCGATCACGTCTGACGCCGATCGAGCCCAGGCATGGCTGAACTCGTTCGAGGCTGCCGGGCTCGACGGTGTGATCGCGAAGCGGCTCGGCGTCCCATACCTGCCGGGATCGCGCGAGGCCGTTCTGAAGGTGAAGCCGTACAAGACCGCCGACTGCGTGATCGTCGGCCTGCGCTGGAAGGAAAAGCCGACGCGGATCGCGACCCTCTTGCTCGGCCTGTACGACGACGACGGGAAGATGGACTACGTCGGCTCCGCGGCCGTTGCCGCCAGTCGGCACGCGCAGATCTCCGAGCGCGTCCTGCCACTGCTGCAAGGAGCCCCCGAGCGCGGCTTCTCGGAACCGAACCGGTGGGGAACAGGCGAGCTCGAGGAAGCGTCGGTGCGACCGGAGCTCGTTGCCGAGGTTCGGTACGACAAGGTGCAGGGCAGCCGGTTCCGGCACGGCACGCGCTTTCTGCGCTTCCGCGACGACAAGGAGCCGAAGCAGTGCACGTGGCGCGAGGTGCGCCCGGCACGAGGGCCGAACGATCCGACCTTTGAGAGCCTGCTGAGCGGCTAATTAGCCGGTCAGCGGAAGGGCCCGCAGACGCGTGATCTCCGCGTCGCGTTGCGCGAGCTCGTCCTGCAGCCGCGTCACGGTCGAGCGCAACGTCTCGGTGACCGCGACGAGCTCGAGGAAGGCACGTTGCCGTTCCATCAGCATGACCTCGATGTCCGGTCGCCCGGCCGAGACAGTGCTGACGCTCACCGGCGGCCTGGGCGGCGGCAGGGGGGTCTTGGGAGCTGCCGGCTGTGCGGACGCGGGCTGAGGCGGCGGCGCGGCCGCTGGATCGAGATCGCGAGCCTGCTCTGTGATCGCCTCGGCGAGCTGGAGCCAGGTGATCCGGCCGGAGTCGATGAGGATCTCGCCGAGGCGTCGCCGCGTCTTCCGCTGCTCCGCGAGCGCGGAAACCAGGTCCTCGACGTTGATCGCCCCCGCCTCAACGAGGATCATGCCGACCGGACGACGGCGTGCCGCAGACGTCTCCATGCGGCTTCTTATCGGCTCGAGCGGCCTCGCCCATGAGTATGCGTTGTTACTCGGGCGATTCGAGGCCGAGCGTCGCGAATCGCGGCAGGAGGCTCGCCTTCCGCCGCCACATCCCGGCGGTCGGATCGCCCACCGCCGCGAACCGGTCCCGCATCGTCTCGAGGGTGAACTCGGCCGGATCGACCCCGGCCACCTCCTCCCAGGCCAGCGGCGCCGACACCCGCGCATCGGGCGTCGGCCGCACGGAGTACGCGGACGCGATCGTGCGGTCACGCGCGTTCTGCCCGAAGTCCACGAAGACGCCGCGACGCTCGGCCACCCGCCAGGTTGTGGTGGCCACGTCCTGGTCGCCCACCCGGCGCTCGACCTCCTCCGCGACGCGCTTCGCGAACCGGCGAACGTCGGGGAAGCGGACCTCCGCCCGGATCGGCGCGAGGATGTGGAGGCCGGTCGCGCCGGACGTCTTCGGATAGGAGGCGAGCCCGAGCTCGTCGAGGACCTCGCGGACCACGAGCGCGATCTCCCGCACGTACGGCCACTGTCCGTCCGTCGTCGGATCGAGGTCGATGAGCATGTAGTCGGGGCGCTCGATGTCGTCGATCCGCGAGTGCCACGTGTGCAACTCGATGCAGCCGAGGTTGATCACCCAGGCGAGCGCGGCGGCGTTGTCGACGATCGCGAAGACAGTCGAATGGCCGCTCGGGAAGGTGACGAACTGCTCGCCGACATACTCGGGATGCTTCGGGACGCGCTTCTGGTGGAAGAAATCGCCGCCGAGCCCGTTCGTGTAACGCACCATGTGGAAGAGACGCTGCCGCAGGTGGGGAAGCGCACACTCGGCGACGTCGAGGTAGTAGCGGACGAGATCTCCCTTCGTCAGCCCGCGGTCCGGAAAGAACACCTTGTCCGGATTCGAGACCGCGACCTCCCGCTTGCCGATGCGCATGGGCCAAATCATGCGCGAGACTGACCGCAGGGCGATGACCGAGATCGCGGAACAGCTCTTCGGCGGCCAGACGATGGTCGGGCGTCTCCGCCGCGTGCTCGTCCGCCCGCCCGATCCTCGATCGCTCGAACATTGGCGCGAGTTCGGCTGGCGTGAGGCGCCGGACACAAAGCGTCTGCTCGCCGAGCACGAGGAATTTTGTCGACGGCTCGCGGACTTCGGTGCGGACGTTGTCTACGGACGCTCGCCCGTCGACGCGGACCCGGACGCGATCTACACGCACGACGTGAGCCTGATCTCGGACTCGGGCGCGATTGTCCTTCGACCCGGCAAGGCGCTTCGCCGCGTCGAGTCGGCCGCGACCCTGGCCGATCTGGAAGCGGCGGGCGTCCCGGTCGTCGCCGTGCTCGAGGAGCCGGCCTGCGCCGAGGCCGGCGACGTCGTGTGGCTGGACGAGCGGACGCTGGTCGTCGGCCGCGGCTACCGGACGAACGAGGCCGGAATCGATGCGCTGAGACGCGTGCTGCCGGACGTCGAGGTGATCGCGGTCGACCTGCCGCACTTCCGCGGGCCCGCGTCGGTCCTGCACCTGATGTCGTTGATCAGCATGCTCGACCGGGATCTCGCCGTTGTCTATCCGCCCCTCGCGCCCGTGCGCCTGCTCGAGCTGCTAGCGGAGCGCGGCGTTGGCACGATCGAGGTCCCGGACGAGGAGTTCGACACGATGGGCCCGAACGTCCTCGCGCTCGCGCCCAGAGTTGCGCTCGCGGCCGAGGGGAATCCGGAGACCCGGCGGCGGCTGGAAGCAACGGGTGTCGCGGTGGCCGTCTACTCGAGCGCCGAGCTCGGCAAGGGGGACGGAGGCCCCACCTGTCTGACGAGACCGCTGATCCGTACTCCGGGCGCCTGAGCGCGCTACATTCGGCTTCTGTCGCGCATCAACCCAAGGAGGGGATCGTGAAGCGACTGCTTGTGACCGCGTGCGCCGCCGCTCTGGCCGTGACGGCAGCTGCCAGCGCCCAACCCTTGACCGTCCCGACGAAGAAGGCGGGAAAGCTGATCGTCGGCTTCGACGTCCCCGCTCCGTCGTTCTGGAACGGCAGGGCAACGGGAACGACGATCAAGAATCCATCCGGCTTCGAGTACGCGTTGTCGCAGGCGATCGCGATGAAGCTGGGAATCAGCAAAGTTCAGTACCTGCGGGCACCGTTCTCGGGGCTATTCTCGCCGGCCTCGAAGAAGTACGACTTCGCGCTCGAAGAGGTCACGATCACCGCGCAACGGGCGAAGGTGGTCTCATTCTCGGCCCCCTATTTTGACGCCAACCAGGGGGTCCTCATCCGCAAGGGCCTTGCGAAGCCGACGAGCATCGCGGCCCTCAAGAAACTTCAGCTCTGTGCTCAATCGAGTACCACCGGGCTCGCCTACATCCAGCACAAGATCCGCCCGGCGAAGAAGCCACGGGTCTATTCGTCCTCATCGACCGCCGCGTTCGACGCGGTCGAGGCCGGCACGTGCGACGCGCTGATCCTCGACGTTCCGATCGTCGCGGCGCAGAGCAGGAAAAAGCCGGGTGCGTACGGCGGCGTCGTCGGTCAGATCGTCACACACGAGCAGTACGGAGCGGTGATGGACAAGGGCAGCAAGCTGAAGCCCTCCCTGGACAAGGCGATCAATGCGTTGAAGGCAAACGGGACGATCAAGGGTCTGGTGAAGAAGTGGCTCCTCAACCCGATCCCGCCCGTCCTGAAATAACCGGTTAGTCTCCTGCGGCGGAAGCCGAGATGGGCAAGTTCCTCCACGCGTTCTTCAGCCCGCTCGGCCTCCGCCGCGCCGTCCCGCAGATCTGGGACGGCTTTCAGACCAACATCAAGCTGATGGTCGTCGCCGAGCTGCTCGTGCTCATCTTCGCGCTGCTCATCGCGATCGTGCGCGGGCTCCCCGGACGCTCGACCTTTCCGCTGCGGGCGCTGGCGATCGGCTATACCGACTTCTTCCGCGGCACGCCGCTGATCCTCGTCGCGTACGTCTGGGGATTCGGCATCCCGGCGCTGCACGCCGGGTTCATCTCGAACCGGTCTCTGTTCCAGTACGGGATCATCTCGCTGACACTCGTCTACACGGCATACGTAACCGAGGTCTACCGCGCTGGCATCGAGTCCGTCCATCCGAGCCAGCGCATGGCCGCGCGTTCGCTGGGACTGACCTATGCCCAGACGCTTCGCCATGTCGTTCTCCCCCAGGCGATTCGCCGTGTCGTACCGCCACTCCTGAACGATTTCATCGGCTTGCAGAAGGACACCGCGATCATCACCGTCATCGGGGTCACCGAGGCGCTGGCTCAAGCCGGCTTCTACTCCAACGACTTCTTCCTCTACACCGGCTACTCGGTCGCCGCGGTCTTCTTCGTGATCCTGACGATCCCGTTCGCCCGCTTCACCGACCGCCTGATCAAGGAGCGGGAACGGCGCGAGCGCGCCCAGCTCGTATGACCGGCGCCGGGGAACACTTCGTCTCCCTCGAGGGCGTCACTAAGCGCTTCGACGAGCTCGTCGTTTTGCAGGGCATCGACCTGACGGTCGATCTCCACCAGGTGGTCTGCCTGATCGGAGCCTCGGGGTCGGGCAAGTCGACGCTCCTTCGCTGCGTCAACCTGCTGGAGGTCGTCGACGAGGGAACGATCGTCGTCGACGGGGAGACGATCACGAACGGCAACGTCGACACGAACGCGCTGCGTCGCAAGATCGGAATCGTCTTCCAGGCGTTCAACCTCTTTCCGCACATGACGGTGATGCAGAACATCACGCTGGCGCCCCGGAAGACGCGCGGCCTCTCGAAGGCGGAGGCGAAAACACAGGCTCGCGACCTCCTTGCGCGCATCGGCCTGCTCGAGAAGGCCGACGAGTACCCCGACCGGCTCTCCGGCGGTCAGCAGCAACGGGTCGCGATTGCCCGCGCCCTGGCAATGAGCCCGACGCTCATGCTCCTCGACGAGATCACGAGCGCGCTCGATCCTCAACTCGTGAGCGAAGTGCTGAACCTCGTGCGCGAGCTCGCGACCACCGGCATGACGATGATCATCGCAACGCACGAGATGAGCTTCGCGCGCGAGGTCGCGGACAAGGTCTGCTTCCTCGACGGTGGGATGATCCTCGAGGAAGGGCCGCCGGATCAGATCTTCTCGTCGCCGGCGGAGGAGCGCACGCGCGAGTTCCTCGCGCGGATCATCGAGGCCGGGCGGCTCTAGTGCGGCTGCGCAAAGCGCCCAAGGCTCCTCTTGCGGTCGCCGCGATCCTCGCCATGCCGCTCTTCTTCACGGGGTTGATGGTGGTGTCGCTCGCCGTCGAGAAGCCGACGGTCGCGCACGTCCTCAGGCAGGGGAAAGTCGTCGCGAAGCTCGGCGATCCGTCAGGCACGACCGAGGCGACGATCTGGCTGCTCGCGCTCGTGGCGCCTGTCGCGGTCGTGCTCGTGGGGGCCGCGGGAACGTTCATCGGCCGGATCGGCGTCGTCTCTTCGTCGCTCGCTGCGATCGCGGCGGCCGTCGCGCTGCTGGTGCCGCTCAATACGTGGACCAGCCGTCACACGGGACGGTATCCCGACGGGATCGACCTGATCCCGCGATCGTCGACGTCGGACATCTACCTCCGCGGGGAATGGGAGGGAAGGGCCCGCGTGACCGCAAAGCAGCTCGGGGTCACGACGATCGTGCTCGCCGGGGTCGCGATCGGGATCTTCGGCCTGCTCGAAGGGCGACGGAGACGCGGCGTCAGAGGGATGCTCGTCCCGCCTCCACCTGCGATTGCGGAAGGCCAGTCACAGATCGTGCGGGGTGGCCTCGGAAGAAGGCGTTTCTGGCGTTAACGTGTGACGTATGCAGGAGCGAGACGCACGCAGCATCGACCTGACCCTCGAGCCGCTCGACGACTACCTCGTGATCCAGCCGTCGGACGAGGAGTCCGAGACGAACCTCGGCCTGATCATCCCGGCGAGCACGGAAACGGATTGCCGCACGGGTGTCGTGACGGCGATCGGTTCCGATCCCGCAGGGATCGAGCCCGGCGACAAGGTGCTGTTCCCGCGCGACGCCGGCTTCGACGTCAGGCTCGGCGGCGCGGCCGTGAAGGTGTTGCGGCGCGGCGAGCTGATCGCTCGCGTTCACGACTGAGCGCGACGTACCGCGCGAACGAGCCCAGGGTGCCCCGGCAGTCGGCGCCGCGGGGCACCGTGACGCTGAGCAACCCCAGGCTCGCCCGCCCGTAGACCATTACGAGAGGGACTCCGCGTACCACTCGAGCAGCGTCGCTGCTCCCATGCTGTAGCCCTTCGCGATCTCCAGTCCGCCGGGCACGCGGTCCCAGCCGGTCTGGCGCATGCGCACGCGCGTCCCGCCGTCAATCGGCTCGAACGTGATCTCGACGTCGGTGATCGCGTCCTCCGGCCAGTCGGACTGGCGCCATGTGTAGGCGAGGCGCTTGCCGGGCTCCCAGGCCGTGATCCGGCCAATCTCGTAGCCCTCGCCGTCCTCGTCGTAGACCTCGATGAAGCGTCCGCCGACGTGCGGCTCGAACCGAAGCCCGAGCCTGCGGTCCTTGTCCATCCAGAACGGGCTGTCCTTCTGCCACCAGTTGTCGATCTCGGCGGTGAACGCCTCGAAGGCGCGCTCGGGATCGACCGCGACGATCACCTCGGCGCCCGAGACCGCCGCCGCGGTTGCTGCGCTCATGCTGAACCTCCTTCCACGTACTCCTTGAACGCGTCGAGCTGCGCCTGCCACGCTCGGCTGACCTCGTCGAGCCACCCCGACGCCTCCTCCAGCGGCTCCGTCCGCAGCACGTACATGCGGCCGCGGCCGTCGGCGGCGATGCGGCGTTCCTCGACCAGGCCGTTCTCGCGGAGGACCCGCAGGTGGCGGCTGATCGCCGGCTTGCTGACGTCGAACTCCGCGTGCAGCTCACCCGCACGGCGGGGCCGTTCGCTCAGCAACTGGACGATCGCCCGCCGGATCGGGTCCGTCAGGGAGGCGAAGGCCGGGTCGAGATAGTTAACCACTGAGTTAACTATTACTAGCCCGGCCCAGGGCTGTCAAGTCACGTGCGCGCGACTCACCTCTTGGGGGGAGCAACAGCCCAGCAGGCCGAGGCCCAGCTCCACCTCGGCGCGTAGCAGCTCGAGGACGCGGGCGACACCTCGCTCGCCGTCGACCGCGAGCCCCCAAAGCATCGCGCGGCCGATGAGCACGGCCCTGGCTCCGAGCGCGATCGCCTTGAGCGCGTCCGTCCCGCGCCGGACGCCGCCGTCGAGCAGCACCTCCGCGCGTCCGTCGACCGCCTCGACGACTTCCGCCAGCGCGTCCAGTGACGCGGGAACACCGTCGAGCTGGCGCCCTCCGTGATTGGAGACTGCGACAGCAGCGGCCCCGTGCTCGCACGCGAGGTGCGCGTCTTCTGACGTGAGGATCCCCTTGACGACGACGGGCAGGCCGTAGCCGGCGAGCCATTCGAGGTCGCGCCAGCTGAGCGTCGCATCGAATCCCTTCAAGCGCTCGCCGTAGGGCGCGAGCTCCTCCGGGAGGCGGAAATCGACACGCAAGTCGCGCTCTCGCCGGCCGATGTACGGGACGTCGACGGTGAGCACAAGCGCCGTAAAGCCGAACTCGACCGCCTCGGCGATCAGCCCTTCCGTGAGAGCGCGGTCTCGGAACACGTAGACCTGGAACCAGCGCGTGCCCTCGGCGGCGCAGGCC
>JBASRJ010000320.1:0-34230 GCA_049273785.1 Gaiellaceae bacterium
CTCAGGACGGTCGCGCTCACGAGCAGTGCCGACCCGAGCAGGGCGATTCGCTTCATCGAGACCTCCTTTCGGACTCGATGCCACGGTACGGAGCCAAATCGGACGCGTGGGAAACGTCTCTGTGTCACAAATGCAACTCTTGCCGCCTCGGCCGAGCCCCGGTAGATGGCCGTTTCGGACATGGGTGTTACCCTCGTACGAAAGCCGGGGATACGACTACGACATGGCGATCGACGAACGTCTACAGGCGCTGCTGGAGCAGGGTGAGGAGGCTGGGTGCCTCAACCTGTCCGCCGTCCACGAGTTCCTGCAGGGAGCGGATCTCGACGAGGAGCAGGTGGAGGGCTTCTTCGAGCAGCTCGAGGAGCGGCAGATCCCGTTGACGGACGACTGCGCGCGGCCGGATGCCGTGGAGAGCACGTACGTCAACGGCGACCTCGCCGTGGCGACCACCGACGCCCTCCAGCTCTTCCTCAACGAGGCCGGCCGCTACAAGCTGCTGACCGCACAGGAGGAGGTCGAGCTCGCGAAGCGGATCGAGCGCGGCGACAAGGCAGCCAAGGATCTGATGATCAACTCGAACCTCCGGCTCGTCGTGTCGATCGCGAAGAAGTACCAGGGCCACGGGATCTCGCTGCTCGACCTGATCCAGGAAGGAATCATCGGACTGATCCGAGCCGTCGAGAAGTTCGACTGGCGCCGCGGCTACAAGTTCTCGACCTACGCGACGTGGTGGATCCGCCAGGCGGTTCAGCGCGGCGTTGCCAACAAGTCGCGCACGATCCGCATTCCCGTTCACATCGTCGAACGCGAGCAGAAGATCGCGCGCGCCGAGCGCGAGTTGACGCTGAAGCTGGAACGTCCGCCGACGGACGCCGAGATCGCGAAGCACGCGAAGCTCTCACCGAAGCATGTCGCCGAGGTCCGTTCGGCGGCGCGTGCGGTCACGAGCCTCGATCGCCCGGTCGGCGAGGAAGGAGACACGACGTTCGGCGACCTGTTCGCGGGCCAGGAATCAGAGCCGGTCGAGGAGGTCCACGTGAGCCTCGCGGAGAGCGTCGTTCGCCTTGCGGTCGAAACGCTGCCCGAACGTGAGAAGGAAGTCGTGAAGCTACGGTACGGGATGGACGGCGACCCGGATCCGAAGTCACTCGAGGAGATCGGCCGCATCATGGGACTGACGCGCGAGCGTGTGCGCCAGATCGAAGCGCAGGCACTGCAGCGGCTCGCCGAGCACCGCGAGATCGAGGCGCTCGAGGGCGCCGCCTAGTCCGAAAAAGCGAATAGCGGTTCACCGGACCAGCGCGTACCGTCGAACGTGTGCGCGACCTCCTCGTTGCGGCAGCACTCGTGCTCGTCTGTGCGGCGATCGTCGTTCATCGCCCCTCGTCGCGCCCGACGATCCGCGCGAGCCCGACGCTCACGCCCGGCGCGATCAACCCAAACGTGACCCAGGCGAACATCCACGAGACGATCTGCGTGCGCGGCTGGACGAAGACGATCCGCCCACCAGTCGAGTACACGAACGCGTTGAAGCTGAAGCAGATGCGCGTGTACGGCGAGACGGGGAATCCGTCCGACTTCCAGGAAGATCACCTGATCAGCCTGGAGCTCGGGGGTGACCCGCGGGATCCGCGCAACCTCTGGCCCGAGCCGTATCCGCGAGCGTCGGAGGTCGACCGGATCGAGAACGACCTGAACGCCAAGGTCTGCGCAGGCGAACTGTCGCTCGCGGACGCGCAGCGCAAGGAGTCGGCGCTCAAGCATGCGCACGGCTGATCTTTACGAACGCTTTACGCCGGTCTCATGTTGCTCTTAGTCACCTCTTAGCTCGTCGTGAGACCGTCGACGAACGGTGAGTATGAGGACGGCGTACCAGCCGTCGTTCACTCGACGGGCAGTCCTCGCCGGGGCAGCATCGATCATCGGGTCGGGAGCCGCGGCGAAGCTGTTCGGGCGCACTCCCGTCGACCAGGCCTCCGCCGCCGCGTCGCCGAGCGACCACGCGCTCATGTCGGGCTCGATGCACAACGGCTTCGCCGAGGGACGGACGACGGTCGACCCGAAGGTGAACGGATTCGACCCGAGCGCGATCGTGCGCGACTTCGACTGGGGCAAGACGCGGCGCCTAGCCGGCGGCCGCACGCTTCGCCAGTGGGAGATCGTCGCCTATGACAAGGAGATCGAGATCGTTCCAGGAGTGAAGTTCAAGGCCTGGACGTACAACGGCCGCGTCCCCGGGCCGACGCTCCGCTGTCACGAGGGCGATGAGCTCCGAATCCACTTCGTGAACGCGGGCTCGCACCCACACACGATCCACTTCCACGGAATTCATCGGGATGTCGTCGACGGGGTCCCCGGCATCGGCGGAGGCCTGATCGGCGTCGGTGAGGAGTTCACGTACTCGTTCACCGCGGAGCCCTTCGGGTTGCACCTCTACCACTGCCATGCGGCGCCGCTCGCCGAGCACATCTCGAAGGGCCTGTACGGGGCGTTCATCATCGATCCGAAGGACGGGCGGCCGCCGGCCGACGAGCTCTTGCTGATGCAGAACGCCTTCGACCCGAACTTCAACGACGACAACGAGGTATACGCCGTCAACACCGTTGCGTTCCACTATCTGTACCAGCCGATCCTTGTTAAACGCGAGCAGCTCGTCCGGATCTACCTGCTGAACATCGTCGAGCTCGACCCGATCAACTCGTTCCACATCCACGGGAACTTCTTCCAGCGGTTTCCGACCGGGACGTCGCTCGAGCCGACGGAATACACCGACACAGTCCTCCAGGGGCAAGGCCAGCGTGACGTGCTCGAGCTCCGCTTTCCGTACACGGGGCAGTACATGTTCCATGCGCACAAGACCGAATTCGCGTCGCTCGGCTGGATGGGAATGTTCGAGGTCGTGGAATGAGCGGGCGTTTCTGGTCGCTCGCCGTCATCTTCGTCGTCGTGGTCGCACTCGCCGGAGGATTCGTCGTGATGCACGGGATGCCGGGCGGATCGAGCGGCAGCGGCGGCGTGACGGTCGACCACGCGACGCTGCGGCCCGGTCACATCGTGTTGACACTGAACAGTCATTCCGACGGGATCGTCGCGATCGCCCAGGCGATCGTGAACGACGCCTACGTCAACTTTCAGGCGGGCGCGCCCGGGACAGCCGAGCTCGCGATCGACTATCCGTGGATCGTGGGCGAGTCGTACGACATCGAGCTGCTGACCTCGACGGGCTCGAGCGTCGACTTCGCGATCGAGGACGCGTCCGCGAGCTGATGCTCTGATCTGATGGAGCCAGCCGGGCTCGAACCGGCGACCTTCGGCGTGCCACGCCGACGCTCTCCCAACTGAGCTATGGCCCCTGGGTCGCGACATTGTAGCGACGCGTCCAGCCGAAAAAGCGGGTCTGACCCAGAGGGTCGACCCCTGATCTGGCAACGAGTGTCAGACCCTCCAGGTTCTGACACACTCCTTGGTGAAGGCGCTTACGCGGTCGCGGCTTCGAGCTCGATGCTCGGGACGTCGCCCCACAGGTCCTCGAGGCGGTAGTACTCGCGCGCGTCGCGTGTGAACACGTGCAGCACGACGTCGAGATAGTCCGCGACGATCCAGGTCGCTTCGCGCTGGCCGTCGACCGACGAGGGCAGAAGCCGCGCGTCGTGCTTGAGCTGCTGGTGCACCTCGTCGTAGATCGCGACCGTCTGCCGAGGGTTCTGGCCCGTGCAGATGACGAAGAAGTCCGTGTAAGTGCAGGCGGGCCGCATGTCGAGGATCACCACGTCCTGCGCCAGCTTGTCCTGCGCGATGCCGGCGATGCGGCGTGCTTGTTCGAGTGTTGTCAGCGGGTCGTCAAATCCTCTCGTTCCGGCGCAGTGTAGCCGCGGTAGAGGCCGAGCTCCGCGATCAAATCGGCAACGCCAGCTGGGACGAGTTCTCGGATCTCCTCGCCGCGCGCGACGCGGTCGCGGATCTCGCGCGACGAGATCGGCAGCGGGTCGATCTCGAAGAAGACCACGCGCTCGGGCTGCGACAGGTGTTCCAGCACGCGGTCGAGCCGCTCGCGCGAATGTCCAGGCCGCGTGGCGACGGCGAGACGCGCCTGCGCGAGAACGCCTTCCGGGTCCTTCCAGGTGAGGAACTCGGCGAACTCGTCGGCGCCGATCAGGAAGAGCGGGTCGTCCCAGTGACCGGCTCGAAGCGTGTCGACCGTTCGCTCGTGCTCGTCGAGCTCGACGCGGTCGTCCGGGAACGCGGCGCGCACGAGCCGAAGGCGCGTGTCCGCGTCGAGCTCGACCCGCTTGTGTCCCGGGCGCACCGCGACCAGCACGACGAGCTCGTCGAACGCGAATTGCTCCTTCGCCGCGCGGGCGAGCTCCACGTGGCCGTTGTGCGGCGGATTGAACGTCCCGCCGAGCAGGCCGGTGAGGCTCACTGGAACTCCATGGTCTCGCCGCCCACCTCGACCTCGTCGCCCTTGCGTGCGCCGGCGGCTTTGAGCGCTGCTTCCAGCTCCGCCTCGTCGTTCGGCGCGTCGCCCGCGATGCGGAACCCCCGATCCGTGCGCAGCACGCGGAAACGCCTCCCGGTCGGGCGCGGCCGGTAGACAAGGAAGTCGACGAGCCCGTCCTCATCGGCGGCGGCCTGCGACGCCGCCGGCGGGCAGAGCTCGAATAGCGCGCGCTTGAGCTCCTCGATACCGGCGCCGGTCGCGCACGAGACGCGGAACACGCGCACGATGCGCTCGTCCTCGACGGCGAACGACGGATCGGGGACGAGGTCGATCTTGTTCAGCACGACGGCCTGCGGGCGCTCGTCGAGTCCGGCGCCGTACGCGGCCAGCTCGCGATCGATCACGTGCCAGCGCTCGTCGGCGTCGTCCTCCGACGCGTCGATCACGTGCAGGAGCAGCCGGGAGCGCTCGAGGTGCGCGAGAAACTCGTGACCGAGCCCGACGCCCTGGCTCGCGCCCTCGATCAGGCCGGGCACGTCGGCGACCGTGAGCTGGCGCGTCCTGTCCGGAGCGTCGACCGTCCCGAGTACCGGCGCGAGCGTCGTGAACGGATACTCGGCGACCTTCGGGCGCGCGTTCGAGATGCGCGCGAGGAGCGATGACTTGCCCGCGTTCGGGAGCCCGACGAGCGCCGCGTCCGCGAGCAGCTTCAGCCGGAGCTCGAACGTCCCCTCCTCGCCGGGCAAACCGGTCTCCGCGAACCGCGGCACCTGCCGTGTAGGCGAGGCGAAGCGCTTGTTCCCTCGGCCCGCGATCCCGCCGCGCGCGAGGATCACCCGTGCGCCCGGCGCGGCCAGGTCCGCGATCAGCTGTGCATCCTCGTCGAAGACCTGCGTGCCGACTGGGACGCTCGCCTCGACGGTCTCCCCCGTGGCGCCGTGCTTCAGCGCCCCCCGGCCGGGCCCGCCGCTGCCCGCCCTCAACGACTTCTGCGCGCGAAACGCCGACAGGTCCCGCAGGTCCGGGTCCGCCACGAGAACGACATCGCCGCCGGGACCGCCGTCGCCGCCGTCAGGTCCTCCCTTGGGGACGTGCTTCTCGCGGCGGAAGTGCAGGCTGCCGTCGCCGCCGCGACCCGCCTGCACGCGGATGCGGGCGCGGTCGTGAAACAACCGGCGCTACTCCGAGGCTTCGGTGACTTCGACGAAGCGGCGCTCGCCGCTCTGCCGGTAGGCGACTGTGCCGGGGCGCGTCGCGAAAATCGTGTCGTCGCGGCCGATGCCCGTGCCCGGGCCCGGGCGGAACTTCGTCCCGCGCTGCCGAACGAGGATCATTCCGGCCTTGACGTCCTGGCCGGAGAAGATCTTCACGCCGAGCATCTTCGGGTTCGAGTCGCGGCCGTTGCGCGACGAACCGAGTCCCTTTTTATGGGCCATTAGGTTCCCTTCTCCTGCTTCGCTTCGATCGCGGCCTCGAGCGCCGCGATCGCGCCCTTTCGCTTCGCGTGCCCGTTTTCGTACTCGAGCGCCGCTTCGAGTTGCTCGAGTTTCCACCGCTTCGCCTTGTCGCCGATCTCGACCACTGTGAAGTCCGCGTAGCCGCGCGGCGGCTGTGCAACGATTGCTTTCCTCGGCGCCGCGACAGGTTCCATCGGCCTCGCGGCCGGCGCCTCCTGCTTCGGTGCCGGCGCAGCCGCCGCCGCGCGCGTGGCCGCGCCGATCGACTCGATCTCGATCTGCGACAGTGCCGCACGGAAGCCGGTCTGACGGCGGTACCCGCTCTTCGGCCGCCGCTTGCCGATCCGCACCTTCTCGCCGCGCACGTGACCGACCACGCGGGCCGTGACAGTCGCACTCGGCGCCAACTGGCCCGTCCCCTCTCCGCCGACGAAGAGGACACCGGGGTGGAACGTCTTGCCCTCGTCAGTTCCAAGCCGGTCCACGAGCAGGCGCTCGCCCTCGCGGACGACGTACTGCTTGCCGCCGACGGCGATGATCGCGTAGCTCCGAGTCTTCGTGGCCATCATTAGCGCGGAAAACGCGGGCGTCCGCCCGCGCGCCGAGGCAGTTTAGCGGAGATTCAACCGGCGCCGTCCTGGCCTGTGGGCCTAGGGTCGCCTG
The DNA here is from genome assembly GCA_049273785.1 of Gaiellaceae bacterium. Lineage (GTDB taxonomy): Bacteria > Actinomycetota > Thermoleophilia > Gaiellales > Gaiellaceae > 3-1-20CM-4-69-9. The sequence goes on from JBASRJ010000320.1 coordinate 6,565, forward strand.
TGTCCTGCCGAAGCCTCGCCAATGCGGCGGGGACGTCCGCATGGGTCTGGTCGAGGACGCCCTGCTCGACCATGTACGTGCGCGCGCGCAGCTCCGCGCGCCCGTAGGCCGCGCGGGTCTCCTCGAGCTCCGTGAGGAGAACGTCAAGCGTCGGCGCTTTGCGCACCATCAGCGTTTCACCGTAGCAGTGCCGGCAGCACGATCCTGTACAGGACCCGGGAATCCGGTCGCCGCTTCCGGTGACGACGACAACCAGGTGCTGTTGCGGGAAGACCGCGATCGCCTGGCCGCCGTAGCCGAGCCCGGCGAAACCGGCCGGCCGGCCGCCGAGGACCCACCAGCCGTACCCGTAGCCCCATCCTTGTGCGAGCTTCGTGTGGCGCCGCGTCGCGTCCTGCACGTACTCGGCCGGAACGACCTGCCGGCCGTTCCACCGACCGGCGTGGAGATACAGCTCGCCGAGACGGACGAGGTCGCGCGAGCCGAGCCGGAGTCCAGATCTGCGTGTGGATCCAGTCGTCCGACCTCACGGCGGCGATGTCCCGGTAGCCGGACGTCATTGTCAGCAGGTGTCGGAGCGTGATCCGCCGCACGCGCCGGTCGCGCGCGTGCTGGACCTCCTGCGGGAAGAACTCGCCGAGCTGCTGGTCGAGGCTGCGCAGCAAGCCGGCGTGCAGCGCGATCCCGATCAGCGTCGACGTCACGCTCTTCGTCACCGAGAACGTGTCGAGGCGCGCCGCCCGCGACGAGCCGCGGTAGTAGCGCTCGAAGATCAGGCGGCCGTCGCGCTCGACGAGCACGCTGAGCACGCCCGGCTCGGCGCGCAGCTCGCGGTCGAGCGCGGTGGCGTCAAAGCGTTGGCCTGCATGCGCAGCGGGAACGGCGAGCAGCAGCCCGCTCGCCGCGGTTAGAGCCCAGTGCCCCTTCCAGCGATACACGTCGGCTTCTGGCCCGCGATCACGCGGCGCCAGAGTCCACCCTCGCCCTTACCAAGGCAGACCAGCCTTGCTGCGGGCGAGTGCGGCCTCCGGCTTGGTGCTCGCGACCCAGAACCTCGACAGCATCACTGGAAGGAGCACTAGTCGCCGGAGAGAACGTCGTCCGCCCATTCGGACATTGGGACGTATCCCCAGTCCTCTTCGTTGGCGGATCGCACTTCTTCAGCAGGCTGCGGCTCGTTCCCGTCCGTCGTCGGCGCGGCGGTCGCGGTCTTGCGCTTGCGGTTCCGCCCGCCCCGCGTTCCGCGGCGTGTCCTCTTCTTGGGCGGAGCCGCGGCGGCCTCGGCCCCGTCCGCTGCCGGGAGGGACGTCTCCTCCGCCTCGTCGCCGAGCTCACGGTCGGGGATGTGGATCTTGGCGACCGGTTGGTCGATCTGTTCCGGCTCGCCTGCGCCGTTGTCCGCGGCCGCTGCAGCGGTGGTCGCCGGCGCCGTCGTCTTCTTCTTGCGGCCACGGCCCCCGCGGGAACCGCGTCGCGTCTTCTTCTTCGGCTTGGCCTCCTCCTCGGCGTCCGCCTCCGTTGTCGTCTCGGCCTTCGGAGCCTTCGCGACGGTCTTCGGCTCCTTCGGTTCCGTCTTCGTGGCCTTCGGCTCGGGTTTCGCAGCGGCCTTGGGCTCGGGTTTCGCGGCGGCCTTGGGCTCGGAGGGCTTCTTCGCGGTAGCACGTGTCGGCCGCTCGGCCTCGCGCTCGGCGGTGATCGGGTCCTCCGCCTGCTGCTCCTGGCCGGCGAGACTCGCGTAGGCCGTTCCGTCGAGCAGGCGCTCGATGCGGACCTTAACCTTTTTGCCGACGAGCTTCGACGCGTTCGCGACGGACACGTCGTAGCCGTCGAGCTTGCCGACGCCGGCCTGCGGATCGTGGAGACCGACCTCGCCAAGCTTCAGCTCGACCTCCGCGCCCTCCTCGACGGGCCCCTTGACGGCGAGCTCCTCGCGCTTGCCCTCGGCGAGGACGAGGAAATGGTCGAGGTGCACGTTCTCCTTGCCCTCGAGGTAGAAGCGGCGCCGCATCTGCGCCTCGAGCTCCATCAGCCGCTCGGCGCCGGGCCCGACGAGGAGCGACGCAACCTTCGCCGCGACCTCCACGCGATACGCCTGTGCGCGCGAGCCGGCGGCAAGTGCTCGCAGCCGTCGCTCGATGTCGAGCGCCGCAGTTCCTTCGGAGACGACGATCCCGTCGCCGCCGCACGTCGGACACTTCTTGGTCATCACCTCGCGCGGCCCGTCCGTGACGTTCTGCCGGGTCATCTCAACGAGACCTAGCGGGGAGATCTCGACAACGTACGTCTTCGTGCGGTCGCGCTCGAGCTCGGTCCGCAGTGCTGCCTCGACCGTCGCGCGGTTCTTCGGGTTCGCCATGTCGATGAAGTCGATGACGATGATCCCGCCGATGTCGCGCAGTCGCAGCTGGCGCACGACCTCTTTCACGGCTTCGAGGTTGTTCTTCGTGATCGTGTCCTCCAGCCGCGCGCCCGAAGTGCGCGAGCGCGAGCCGACGAAGCGACCGGTGTTCACGTCGATCACGGTGAACGCCTCGGCATAGTCGAAGACGAGGTAGCCGCCCGACGGGAGATCGACGCGGCGCTTGAGCGTCGACTTGATCTCGGCGTCGACGCCGAAGGCGTCCATCAGCGCCTGCTTCTCCTTGTAGCGGACGACGCGCTCCACCATGTGGGGAGACGTCTTCTTCAGGTAGCCGGTGATGCGCTTGAACGCCTGGTCGTTGTCGACGAGCGCGCGCTCGAAGTTGTCGGTGAACAGGTCGCGTGTGACGCGGAGCGGGAGCTCTGCCTCCTGGTAGATCAGCTCCGGGGGCTTCGCCTCCTTCGCGCGCTGCTGGATCGACTTCCACAGCTTCTGGAGGAAGACGAGGTCGCGCTCGATGTCTTCCGCGGACGCGCCCTCGGCCGCAGTGCGGACGATCACGCCGGCGTCGTTCGGTGCGATCTTCTTGAGGATGTCCTTCAGCCGCTGACGCTCGTCGTCGTCGAGGCGGCGGGAGACTCCCTGGCCCTCCCCGTTCGGGACAAGGACGAGGAAGCGGCCCGGGAGCGAGATCTCGGTCGTGAGCCGCGCGCCCTTCGTCTTCATCGGGTCCTTGACGGCCTGCACCATGATCGTCTGGCCCCGGCTGATCAGGTCCTGGATCTTGCGGCCGTGCCGCTTTCCCTCCAGCTCGGGCGTCACGATCTCGTCGACGTACAGGAAGCCGTTCTTCTCGAGACCGATCTCGATGAACGCCGCCTCCATGCCGGGCAGGACGTTGTCGACGGTGCCGAGATAGATGTTTCCGGCGATCGAGCGGCGTTCGGGGCGCTCGAGGTAGACCTCGGCGACGCGGTCGTCCTCCAGCACGGCGACGCGCTGCTCGCCGACGTCGACGGAGATCAGCAGCTCGCGCTTCGCGGACGGGAGCGGACGCGGCTTCGGCGGCTCGCGGCGGCGGCGCGTCTGCGTCCGCTCACGCTGGCGCGGCGGCTTCGCCGCGGTGGTGGAAGTGGCGCCGGCCGCACGAGCGCCTTCCTTCTCCTTCCGCTCGGGACCGGCATCGGTCGCCTTGCGGGAGCGGCCCTTCCCGCCGCGACTGCCGCGGCGGCGCTTGGGCCTGGTGGGTTGTTCGCCCGCCTCTGTGGCGGGCTCAGGTGTTACGGGCTCGGATGCCTCCGGTGTGGGAGCGGCAGCCTCGATGGGCGCCTGCTCCTCGGGCTTACGACGGTTTCGGAACCAGCGCAAAGAAAATCTCCTTCGTGCGCGCGCGCTGCAGCAGCGCCCTCGAGGGCGGCGCGCAGCGTGCGCGGCAGGTTGTGAGTGTGGGCGTACATCTGGGTCACAGGGTACCAGTGGCCCCGGAAAGTCCGGCCCGCGCTGGGCGCGGGCCATGACGACTTCCCGGGGAAGCCTGATCGCGAGCGTTTGAGGCCGCGAGGGGCAAAGCCCGCCGCGGCGGCGATTGTCGAAGCCGGCGGCTTGTCGTCCGGCAGGGGACCTACCCTTCGCATCAGCGATCGGGAGGTGGTCTGGTGGCCGGACAGCGCGAAGCCCACGAACTGCTCTTGATCGAGGAGGCAGACGCCTGGTTCGAGTACTTGGAGGCGACCCGCGGGCAGTCGGCGCTCCGCTACAAGGAAGTCGAGCCCTGGGCCTGGGCCCGGCTGACCCAGCGCCTCCGCGCCATCAAGACCCGGCGCGCTAAGCTCCGCCCCGCTGCCAAGGCCGCCTGACTTGGCGAGCTGGGTCGTCGAGGTGCCGCCGCGTCAGCGCCGCGCGCCGCGGGCTATTGCGCGCCCAAGCCAGGCCGAAGCCTGGCACGGGACTGTGTTTCATACGCCGCTTTTGTGGACTGTGTGGATCCATCCTGCTGCCCATTGGACCCTCCTTTGTTAAGCCGAGCTGCTGGGACCGATGGTTGGCGCGGCATCGCTCGAGATCCAGCAGTGGTCGGCCTACGGCCAACCCATCCCAAGGATTTCGCCGGTAACATCATCGACTAGGTAATAGCCGCCTCCCGTTGGCGAGTGCGCCGGTGCTGCCCCGGGCGGAGTGAACTCGGCCGTGAACAAGCCATGCCCCCGCACAATCCAAACGGCGCCGGCATTAGGGTCAATCCCAGCTCCAACCGGCCGGCCCGCTTGAGGTTCGACCGATGACACGTCGCTGAGGCTCGGGACGACGGTCACCTTATCGATTTTTCCATTCGGTCCAAGCAGAGCCAGTACTTTCGCTTCGACGTCGTTGGCCGACTGGCGCGGATGGACGTCTTGGACGAGCGTGGCGCGCACCAGGTGTGAATGACGTGCTGACTTACCGACTGCTTGGGTGACGATGAGAGCCGCCGTGAGTGCTAGTGCTGCCGTTAGTACGAGAAGGCGAACGCCGCGTGACGAGCGCCGTACAGTTCGAAGAAGTGATCTAAACAAGCTGAAACCCCCCTAAGCACAGATCGATGAATCGATGGTCGTGTTCAGCCAATGACGAAAACTGTATGGCTGGCTGCACCAAGCGATGTAACCGGCCGAGCCAGCTGACTCGAGTGAGCCGTGGTCGCTTTGAATCCATGCGTAGTCCGAGTAGCGACGCGTGTAGAGATTCGAAACAAAGGTCCGGTTCACCTGCGCCGACTCTCCGCAGGTCGTTTCGAAGCCGACGGCGTACTCAGGCACCGGCTGCGAGTGGCCATACCACTCGTAGAACTGATTGTTATCGATCAGCATGAAGAAACCTGCTGCGGGAAACGATGCCGTCCCAATAAACGTATGCGTGACGCCGTAACTCGGAGTTTGAGATGTGATCCGAAGGTCGTGGTACGCGTACGGATATCTAATCGCGTCCGCCGTGTAGTACGTGTAAACGTTCTGCGAGTGAAATCCTTGTGTCGCCCCGATTTCGACCCATGTGAATGTGACGGGCGAGTTATCCGTGCCGACCCAGATCGTCTGATTGGTGTGGCCACCGGAGGCCCAATCGGTTGCTCCGAGCTGCCTCAGCACCCAGCTTGCTTTAGCACTGTCTGCAGTTGAAGCGAACCCGACAACGTGGTCGATCCGCTGAGAGCGTGAGCAAGCGAAGGCTCCACTGGGCGAGGAGACTGAAGCACCAACGACCGCCGCTAGAACGGCTGTTGCGAGGAAGAAGCGAATCCCCGCCCGGTGCCGGTTCGCCACGCGCCCAGCGTGGCTGACGGACCTGTGTAGGCGACGCATTCGGACCCCTTTCGATGAGTTTTCCGACCCTCCGGATGGAGCACGGTAGCCGCCAGGACACTCGTTGTCAACATGGAGTTGTCTTTCTGCTTACGCGCAGAAGAGTCCCGAAATCGAGTCCCGAAATCGACTTGCGGACCTGCTGCGCGGAACGCCTCGGGGGCAAGAGATGAGCGCCCAGCGCCTTGCTCGGGCGCGGCCATGTATCGGCTACGCGAAGATCAGCGTGAGCCACCAGGCCGACGATGCCGCCTGGCTCGCTTCGTCAAACCCGCCTGACGGCGGCATCTAGTAGCACCCGCAATCGAACCACGCCGGCCCGCAGTCTCGGCAGCCGGTGCATTCCCAGTCACGGCAGTTGCACTGGAGACACAGCGGCCCAGTGCAGAGTTTCCGCCTCACCCCGGCAGCCCTCGCACTTTTCCTCCTCCGCGCGTAAACCTTAGACTTCGACGCTCCTTAGACTTCGACGCTCCCATCCGCGAACACGTACAGCAGGTCGCTCGGCATCGGGCCGATCGTAGTGCCGAGATGGATGGCGCCGCCTACGCTCGAGCGGTGCCGTATCTAGGTGGCCAATCTGGACGTGTCCGTGAAGCAGGCCCGCCAGCCCCGCCGTTCTTTACCTGATCGCTCCAAGCGCACGAGTAAACCGCCTTCAGGCGCTGGCGGGCGCGACCTGCTACATGGATGAGTCCCCTAGATTAGTACTCATCGATTGCGGCGTAGTGATGCCGCCTCGTGGCGATCTAGCAAACGCCGTCATTGTGAGCAGTCAAGCCGCCCCGGACGTGCGTCGCGCTTCTGAGTTGGACCGTTCCCTTCGGGAGACGCGGTGGGAAGAGTGCCGCGCCGATCAAGATGTCACAAAGACGAAGGCAATAGCGGCGAAGACGTAGTCCGGGAAGATCCGAACGACTTGGCGCACCAGGTGTCAGCGCCTGACGCCGCGTGCCCTGATGTGGATCGCCAGCAAGATCCCGACGGCGACCAGGTTCGCGATCATGGACGAGCCGCCGACGCTGAGGAACGGGGCGGGAATACCGGTGATCGGCGCGATTCCCATCGTCATCCCGACGTTGACGAAGATCTGGAACAGCAGCCCGAACACGATCCCGCCGGCCACGATCGCCGAGAACGCATCACGCGCGACCGCGACGATGCGTAAGCCGCGCCAGACGATCAGCAGGTAGAGCCCGAGCAGGATCGAGGCACCGACGAAGCCGCGTTCCTCGGCGAGCGAAGCGAACACGAAGTCCGTGTGGTGCTCCGGCAAGAAGTGCAGCGTCGTTTGCGTGGCGCCGTCGACTCCGCGTCCGTTCAGCTGACCGGCCCCGATCGCGTTCTTCGACTGCACGATGTTGTACGTCGCGCCCCCCGGGTCGCTCTGGGGATGAAGGAATCCTGTCAAGCGCTTGGCCTGGTAGTCCTTGAGCACGTGGACACCGCCTGCCGGTCCGACCCAGAGGATCATGGAGGCAACCAGCGCGACGAGGGCTCCGAGGGCGGCGAGGTGTGACCACGGCGTGCCCGCGATGAAGAGCACGGCCGCAAGTGCCGCCGAGTACACCATCGCGGTGCCGACGTCGGGCTGCAGGAAGACGAGAAAGATCGGAGCGGACGCCAGCGCGACGACGCGCATCGTCGTGCCTGGTTCGTCGAGCCTCTTCGCGCGTTCCGCCAGAAAGCCCGCGAGCACGAGTACGACCAAGACCTTGCCGAACTCCGAGGGCTGGAAACGAAAGAACCCTAGGTCGAGCCAGCGTTTCGAGCCGCGCACCGCGCCCTGCGCGAAGACGATCGCGATCACGAACAAAGTCCCACCGAAGATCAACCGCCAGCTGCGCCGATACCAGTCGGGATCGATCAGCACCGCAGCGAGCAAGCCGACGACGCCGACCGCGACGTAGGCGCCCTGCCGGACGACGTAGTAATCGGGATTCCCTGCGACGTCATGACGCGTGATGCCGGAGATCGCCCAGAGCCCGAAGCCGACGAGCGCGCCGACGCTGGCGACCAGGATCCAGTCGATGCGCCACGCAAGCGAGGCAACGTCGACCGTCTCGCGCCGTCGCGAACGAGCTCGACTCCTGGCGACGTAGTCGACGGCCATCAGTCGGTCCTTCCAGCGGAATCGCTAGGTGCGTGGGTCGCGAGCACCAAGCGATGCAAGGACGCAGGGAGCGCGCATAGCCGTAGGCTATGGGCGCGACTGAGGACGCGGCAGAGCGCAGCGTGATCGCGGGTCACGCACCCGGCGAGGTCGCTGGAAGGGCCGCTAATCAGAGTGCACCGGTCCGGTGGTGGACACTTGTGTGTGGAAGAACTGCTCGAAGACGTGGAGCGCCGCGGGCGCCGCGGCCGTTCCCCCGTGGCCGCCGTTCTCGATCAGCGCGCAGACCACCAGCGTCGGGCTGTCGGCGGGCCCATAGCCGCACCACCACGACTGGTTGAAGAGGCGCGGAAACCCGTCGCCGGGATCGATCGTCTTCTCAGCCGTTCCCGTCTTGCCGGCGATCGCGACAGGGAACCCGCCGAAGACGCCGACGCTCGTGCCGAACGGCGAGTGCGTCGCTTCGAGGAGTCCTTGGCGCACGACCTCGAGCGCGCCGGCATCGACGTTCGTCGGCTCGGGCGCGGCGAACGGCGACGTCGGGAGCACGGCGCCGCGGCGGCCGTTCGAGGGAGGCTGCTCGACGTCCATCAGAAGGTGCGGCGTGACGAGGCTTCCCCCGTTCGCGATCATCGCGTAGAAGCGCGCCATCTGCATCGGTGTCACGAGCAGGTCCTTCTGGCCAATCGCGAGCTGGATCGAGTCGCCCGGCTTCCAGAGGCGGTCGACTTCCCAGCCGCGCGGGTCCGTTTTCTTCGTGTACGTGGCCTTCCGCCAGTCGGGCGTTGGTAGGAGGCCGGTCCGTTCGGGCGAGAGGTCGACGCTCGTGTGCGCCCCGAAGCCGAAGCGGCTGGCCCAGGCCTGGAGACGCGGCCCGAGCCGCGGTGGGAGACCGTAGAAGCGGTAGCCGACGCGGTAGAAGTACGTGTCGCAGGACGCGGCGAGCGCGGTCCGGAGATCCATCCACGCGTTCGCCCCGGGATCCCAGTTGTGGAACGTGTGCCCTGCGACCGTGTACGAGCCGGTGCACTGCAGATTTTCGAGGGGCGTGATGAGGCCTTCCTCCATCGCGGCGAGCGCCGTCATTGGCTTCCACGTCGAGCCCGGCGGATACGCAGCGTCGACTGCACGGTCGAGGGCCGGGTAATTGAGCGGCTGCGCGGTCTTGGAGGTCAGCCCGGCGGCGTCGAGGGCCCGCAGCGAGACGCGGCCGGCGTAGACGCTGGGGTTGTACGTCGGCCACGACGCGAGCGCGCGGATCGAGCCGTCACGTGGGTCGAGCGCGACGATCGCGCCACCGTTCGCGTTCCAGCACCCGTAGCACTGAGATGCACGGGCGTCCTGCATCCCGATCTGAAGCGCGTGCTCGGCCGCTTGCTGAAGCTTCAGGTCGATCGTCAGCCGGACCGCGTTCCCGGGATGCGCCATCGTCGATGGGTTCAGGTGTGTGCGCGGGCGGCCGAGCGAGTCGACGACGAGCTTGGCGACACCAGCCGTGCCGCGCAGATACCGATCGTACGACGCTTCGATACCGGACTGTCCGATCTCGTCCCCTGGGTGGTACCCCTCCTTCGCCAGGACTTTCACCTGCGCAGGCGAGATCTCGGTGACGTAGCCGAGGATGTGTGCGCCAAGCGAGCCGTGTGGATACGAGCGGAGGTACGTGTTCGCAGTACGGACTCCCGGGAAGTCCTCCCGGCGTTCCCACAGATAGCCGACCTGCACCTCGCTGGCGCCCGTCTTCACGGTCACGGGGGTCAGCAGATCGTTGCGATGCTTGCGGATCGCCGCGGCGATCTGCCAGAGCGGCACGTCGACGATCTTCGCGACCGCACGCAACTCACGCACGCGATCCGAGCGGCGTTTCGGCAAGTCCGACGGCCAGATCTGCACCTCCGTGCCGGCCCTGTTCGTGACGAGCACGCGTCCATACCGGTCGAGGATCGGTCCACGCGACGCCTGCACGCGCACGGTGCGCAGCTGGTTGTTCTGCGCAGCGCGGAGGTACTGCGCACCGGAGAGCACCTGCAGCGCCCAGAGCCGGAGGAACAGGACGGCGAAGACGACGAGCGCCAGCATTCCGAGCACTCCGATCCGCAGCGCCAGTGACGGCGTCAACCGGTACGGGCCGACCGTGCGGGGGTCCCGGGGCAGGAAGCGCCGCGAGAGGACCTCCTTCGCGCGCCTAGCCAAGCAGCCGCACCTCGCGCGCCCGCTCCGCCCACCCCTGCGGCGGCAGCAGCCGCTGCACGAGCGCGTAGACCGGGAACGTCAGGAGCACGTTCAAGAGAACCGTCGGTGCGAGGCCGATCAGCAGCACCTCGCGCGCGGGCGCGGGCTGGCCGAGCATGAAGTGGAGGATCAGGGCACCGAACTGGTAGAGCGCTGCGACGACGGCAACGGAGAGGACGGGTGCGTGCGCGCGGTCGCGTCCAGTCGTCTCGCCGTACCGTCCTGCCCAGTAACCCGCGAGCGTGAGGAGCAGGGACGTGAAGCCGAGCATGCCGAACGTCCCCGTGTCCGCGAGGAAGCCGGCGCCGAATCCCGCGACGGCGCCGAACACCGCACCGCGCAACAACGCCACGGCAACCACGGTGACGAGGATCAGCTTCGGGCGTCCGTGCAGGATGTCGACGTTCGACAGGATCGACACCTGCACGATCACGGTGACGAAGAGAACCGCAGCGGCTTTGCCCGCGTCTGCGATCACGGTGCCACCGGTATGTGCTTCTTCGTCACCAGTGCGATCACCGAGTCGAGCGAGCCGAAGTTCACGTACGACTGGATCTGGATCGCCTTGTACGGGGCCGTGTCGGTCTGGCCGACGCTGATGACCTGGCCGATCTGGATGCCGCGCGGGAAGAGGGACGGGTACTGCCTCGATCGCGTGCCTGCTGTGACGATCACGTCGCCGACGAGCACGTTGGCGTCCTTCCCGACGCGATCGAGGATCAGCTGTCCCTGACCCTGGCCGACGCGCACGAGCCCGATCGCCCCCGTCCGCTGGTCCATGGCCTGCACGGCGCTCTCGTCGTCAGTGATCAGCGTCACCCTGGCCGCGCTCCCGTTCAGATTCGTGACCCGGCCGACGAGTCCGTCCTGGGTCACCACCGGCGTGTCCTGTGCGATGCCGTTGTCCGAGCCTGCGGAGATCCCGACCTGCTGGTCGAACTCACTCTCCGGACGAGAGATGATCCGCGCCGGCACCGGCGAGTAGTCCGCCGGGAAGCGAGGGCTGTCGATGTACCTGAGGAGGTCGCGAAACTTCAGGTTGTCCCGATACGCCGACTCGAACTGGATCAGCTGCTGTCGCGCGCGGTCGAGATCGGACCGAAGCTGTTTGTTCTCCCGCTTCGCGTGGACGAGCCCGCGGAAGTAGCCGTAGACGTCCTGGAAGGGACGTGCGAGCCGCTCCGCCCCGATCTCGAACGGACGCAAAACGGTTACGCCCGCGCTCTGGACGCCGTGGAGCGCGCCCGTCGTCGGCTGGCGGAACGAGATCGTGATCAGGACGAGCGACAACAGCAGGAGCACCCCAACCACGGCCCTGCGCCGGAGAGCGGAGCGACTGCGGGAGGGGAACGGCTGCGGCCGTGGTCTGGAAACCGTGGAGTCCAGGGCCGCGCTGACGCTGCGGTGGCGTGGCACGGAACGCCCTAGGTTAGCGCGGTCCGCGGCGGGGGTGGCCTCGTGTCGGCAGAGACCTATGCGTTGGCGGCCTGCCCGAAGCGGTCGAGGACCGGCACCCAGCCGTCGTTGTAGGACGCGCGGAACTCCGGCGCCCCCTCGGTGAGGCGTTCCCAGCCGCGGTGCTCCAGGTCGACGCGGGTGCCGTCGCCCTCAGGCGTAAAGGTGATCTCGACCTCCGTCGGCGCTGCCCAGTCGGGATTCACCTTCCAGTCGAGCACGAGGCGGTGCGGCGGCTCCCAGACCGTGACGAAGCCCCAATGGTGCCGCTCCTCGCCGCGCTGTTCGTACATCTCCCCACCTGCGCGGGCTTCGAATACGAGCGTGTCCGGCCGACCAGTCTCCTGCATCGCCGACTGCGAATGCGTCTCGAGCGGCCACCAGTCCGCGATGTGGTTGACGAAGACGTCGAATGCCTGCTCCGGCGTCGCGTCGACGCTTACGCTTCGATGGACCGCCTCGATGGTCGTCGTGCTCATATCTCTCCTTTCCTCACCGCGGCCTGGAAGGCCGCGAGTGCGTCGCCCCAGAAGTCGTCGAAGTAGTCGCGGAGCTCGCCGAGGCCGTCGGCATCGATCCGGTAGAGACGCCGCGTTCCGTCTCTCCGCTCGGTGACGAGACCGGCCTGCTTGAGGACGCGGAGATGCTGCGACACGGCGGGCCGGCTCACCGGCAGCTCCGCGGCGAGCTCCGTCACGGAGAGCGGACCTCGACGGAGCCGTTCGAACACCCTCCGTCGGGTCGGATCCCCGAGTGCGTCCAACGCATCTACGTAAGCCACGACTTACGTAAGTGTAGGCTTACGTAAGTCTGAAGTCAAGTATCAGCGGTGGTTGCGGCTGTTGCGCCGCGCGCGGGCACTGCGGTGGATCGCCTCGAACTCCTCGAGGCTACGTCCGGAGCCGACGGCGACGCACGTCAGCGGCGACTCCGCGAGGTGCACCGGCATCTGCGTCTCGTGGCGAAGCCGCTCGTCGAGGTTCGTGAGCAGCGCGCCGCCACCCGCGAGCACGATCCCGCGGTCCATGATATCCGCGGCGAGCTCGGGCGGCGTCTTGTCGAGCGTCGACTTGATTGCTTCGAGAATCTGCGTCACGGGCTCGTCGAGCGCGCGGCGTACTTCCTCCGATGAGAGGACGACCGTCTTCGGCAGTCCGGTGAGCATGTCGCGGCCGCGCACCTCCGCCTGCACTTCCTCGCGCAGGTCGAACGCGGAGCCGACCTCGAGCTTGATCTCCTCGGCGGTCTGCTGGCCGATCAGCAGTTTGTACTCGCGCTTGATGTGATTGATGATCGCCTCGTCCATCTCGTCGCCGCCGACGCGCAACGACTGCGAGACGACGATGCCGCCGAGGCTGATCACGGCGACCTCGGTCGTGCCGCCTCCGATGTCGACGATCATGTTCCCAGTCGGCTCGGCGACGGGAAGACCTGCGCCGATCGCGGCGGCCATCGGCTCCTCGATCAGGTACGCCTGACGCGCGCCGGCGGACAGCGTCGCCTCCTCGACCGCGCGCTTCTCCACTCCGGTGACGCCCGAGGGTACGCACACGACCACGCGCGGATGCGCGAAGCGATGTTGGTGCACCTTCTGGATGAAGTGACGGAGCATCTGCTCCGTCACGTCGAAGTCGGCGATGACGCCGTCCTTGAGCGGCCGGATGGCCGAGATCGTGCCCGGCGTGCGCCCGAGCATGCGCTTCGCCTCCACCCCGACGGCGTGCACTTCGCCGGTCCGCTGGTCGATGGCGACGACGGAGGGCTCGGAAAGCACGATGCCGCGCCCGCGGACATAGACGAGCGTGTTCGCGGTTCCGAGGTCCACGGCCATATCGCGGCCACCAAAGCCGCCGAGGTTGTCGAGAAAGCCCATCCCTCCGGCGAGTCTAGCTACCCGAAGCCGTAAACACCTGCAAAACGGTCGGCAAGGAGGTGGACGAGAAGCGCCACGGGGAGCCCGACGACGTTGAGGTAGTCGCCCTCGATGCGATGGACGAGCGCAGCGCCGCGGCCCTGGATCGCGTAGGCGCCGGCACGTCCCTCCCATTCGCCGGTGGAGATGTACGTCGCCAAGTCGCGGGGAGCGAGGGTGCGGAAGGCGACGCGGGTGGACTCGTGCTCGACGACTTCCCACCCCGGCGTGAGCAGCGCGAGTCCGGAGACGACCAGATGTGTCCTGCCGGACAGCTCTTCGAGCATGACCTCCGCGTCCGTCGCGTTCCGCGGCTTCCCGTAGATGCGCCCGTCCAGCACCACGTCGGTGTCGACGCCGAGCACGGGCCGGTCGCCCGCCTCGTCCGCGACCGAGCGAGCCTTCTCGCGCGCGTGCGCGCGGACGAGCTCGACCGCGTCGACGCCCTGCACGGGCTGCTCCTCGTACCGCGGCGCGACGACGTCGAACGGAATCCCGAGTTGCTCGAGAATCGCGATCCGCCGCGGCGACGTGGAGGCGAGCAAGAGCGGTGGCGCAGGCGGCGCGTCAGCCACGCTTGCGCGCCACCCAGATCTCGTCCGCAGGCCATTTCCGCGCCCAGTCCGCAGTTATGTACTTGTAGTACGTGTGTGTCTCGGTGCCTGGCGGCGCGAACAGCTCGATGAGGCGTTCGATCTCGAAGCCGTTCGCACGAAGGAGATCGATCCACTCGCCATGCCCGAGGTGGAACTCGACCTCGTGAGTGTCGGGCCATTCCAGCTTGCGCAGGCCGAATTGCGGACGCACGAGTTGCTCACCCACGCCGTCCACGGTCATGCAGAGCACTGAGACGGTCGCGTTGGTCAGGAAGATCAAACGACCATCGGGGCGTAGCAAACGGGCAGCTTCGGGAATCCAACGGTACGGGTCGGCCCAGAGGGACGCTCCGAACTCGGACGAGACGAGGTCGAAGGACGAGTCCGGCAGCGGGACAGCCTCTCCGACCGCCTCGATCAACGGAAACTCGATCCCGGTTTCCCGTTGCAGCCGCCGGGCTGTCTCGAGCTGTGCGGGTGTCGGATCAACGCCTACGACGCGCGCGCCGCGACGGGACAGCCACGCGCAAAAGTAGGCCGTCCCGCACCCGAGTTCGACGACGTCGAGCCCGTCGACGTCCCCGAGGACATTGAGATCCGACTCGGGCACGCTGAAGACACCCCAGGTGATCTCTGCCTGCGCCCAGGCGCGGGCCGCCGAGTCGTCTGTGTACTCGGTGTTTGCCCGCGTCCAGTTCGCGACGTTCTGCTGAACGTACTCGGGGTACTCAGACGAGCTCATCGTCCGAGAACCAGAGCGCGATCTCCCGCTCCGCGGACTCCGGTGAGTCGGAGCCGTGCACGAGGTTGTCAGGCATCGCGAGCGCGAGGTCGCCGCGGATCGAGCCCGGCTCCGCGTCGGCGGGATTCGTCGCGCCGATGGTCGTTCGCAGCGTGGCGATCGCGCCTTCCCCCTCGACGACGAGCGCGAGCGTGGGCCCCGACGTGATGAACTGGACGAGCTCGCCGAAGAACGGCTTCTCCTTGTGCTCCGCATAGTGCCGCTCACCGAGGTCCCGTGTCACGTGCAAGAGCTTCCCGGCGCGGAGCGCGCAGCCGCGCCGCTCGATGCGCGAGAGGATCTCGCCGGCGAGCCCGCGTTCGACCGCGTCCGGCTTGATCAGGATGAGCGAGCGCTCGACTGCCACGGGCGCGGGAGTCTACTCAGAGCGGCGCCGGCGTCTCGGCGGTCGCGCCTCGAACGTCGGGAACTCGATTGCCGCCGGTTCGAGCGGTGTCTCGCAGTACGGGCAGATCTGCCACAAGGCTTCGAGCGGCGCCTTGCAGTTCACGCACGCCTGCTTCAGCTTCGTCGTGCAGACGGGGCACACGAGGAAGTCGATGCCGACCTCCGCGCGGCACACTGGACAGTGCAGGTCGCGGCGCGCGAGCCGTTCCTCCATCGCCTTGATCTCGAGCTCGCGCTCGCGGACGTCCTCCAGGTACTCCGGCGGGCGGAACAGCATGTAGACGAGCGCGCCGAAGAACGGCGGGATCAGCCCGAGGACGACCGACATCGCGACGAGCCACGGATCCTCGATCCGCCGCCGCGCGTCCTTGTACACCCAGTACGCGATCGCGAGCCAGAAGATGACGACGAAGAACAGCAGCAGGTTCCGGATCACGAACCACGTGCCGGAGCTGAAGAAGTCGTGCGCGCCGCTGAAGGTGCTGGCGATGGTCACAGGAGGATTCTTCCGATCAAATAGCCCGCGGCAAACGCGAGGCCGACGAGTGCGAGGACGACGAAGGCCGCGAACGCGAACACGGTGAGACGTTCCCCCACGCTGGCCATCGCCCAGGTTCTAGTCGGCGCGGCTGAGATCGGCAAGGAGATAGAGCGAGCCAGTGACGAGGACCGGCCCCGCGTCGCGGGCGCGGCGAAGCGCGCTGTGAGGATCGTCGTCGGATTCGACACGGTCGAAGTACGGTTCGGCACGGCGCGCCAGTTCCTTTCCGTCGAGGGCGCGGGCGTTGGAGGAACGCGTCGCGATCAGAGTACGCGCGGCGCGCCCGAGCCGCTCGAGCATCGCCTCCGAGTCCTTGTCCGAGAGGATCGAGGCGACGATGGTCCAGTCCCGTTTGGGGAGTCGCTCGAGCAGCCAGTCGAGGCCGGCCGGATTGTGGGCACCGTCCCAGAGCTCGTCCGGGCCGCGCCACTCGAGCCGGCCGGGCAGCGAGATCTCGGCCTCCCGCGCGATGAGAGGTCTGTCGAGGAACGCCGCCGCCGCCTCGCGCGCGCCGCCCGACCGGACCTCGTTGTCGGGAAGAAGCCCGGCCCACTCGGGCTCGCCCAGGACGGCGATCGAACCGGGCTTCACCACGGCGAGCTTCTCGCGCGCGATCGCCTCGCGCGTGTCCCCGAGCACGTCGGTGTGCTCGAGCGCGACGTTCGTGAGGAGAACGACGCGCGCATCGATCATGTTCGTCGCGTCGAGCCTCCCGCCGAGGCCGGCCTCGACGACGGCGGCGTCGACACCCTGCTCGCGGAACTCGGTCAACGCGGCGGCGGTGATCACCTCGAACTGGGTCGCACCTTCGGCGTGTGGCCGCACCCGTTCGACGGCGCGCTCGAAGTCAACAGAGTTTCCGTCTACCTGGATCCGCTCGCTCCAGCCGCTGACGTGCGGCGACGTGTACACGCCGGCGCGCAAGCCTTCGGCGCGCAGAAGCGCAGCGATGGTGCGCGCCGCCGTCGACTTGCCGTTCGTGCCGACGACGTGGATGGACGGATACACGCGTTGCGGATTGCCGAGATCGCGGAGCAGCGCGCGCATCCGGTCCAGCCCGAACTCCTCGGGCCAGGGCGACAGCGATTCGACCCAGTTAGTTGAGAGCGTCGAGCTCACGGCGATAGCGCTCCAGCTTTTCGCGCTCGGCCTCGACGACGTGCGCCGGCGCGTTCTGCACGAAGCGCTCGTTCGCGAGCATCCCTTCGGCGCGAGCGATCTCCTTCCGGAGCCGCTCGATCTCCGCTGCAGCATTCCCGTTGGCCTTCTGGCGTTCTGGCCTCACGACGGCATCGAAGATCCGCGTCTCTTCTGGACCGAGCGGGATCCGTATGCCGCTCCGTCTGAAGATCTCCGCCGCCTCTTGCACACGATCGAGCGCGTTCAGAGCCTCCCCGACAGCGGGATCCGGAGCCGGCCACGGAGCCACGATCAGCAGGCTCTCTCGCGCCGGGACGTGCGACCAGACCTCTTCGGTCACGTGCGGCATCAGCGGGTGGAGAAGCGCGAGGAGCCGCGCCAGCGCAGCGAGCGCGGTCGACTGAGCGTGCCCGTCGCCGTCGTACAGACGCGGCTTGATCGCCTCCGCGTACCAGTCACAGAAGTCGTCGAACGTCAGGTGATAGAGAACGTTCGCGGCGTCCGCAAAGTCGAAGGAGGCGATTGCGGACTCGAGCTCCGCGCGTGCGTTCTCGATCCGCGCGAGGATCCATGTCTCCTCGAGCGCTTCCGGCCTGGCAGCGGGTGTCGCGCCTTCGGTGTTCGAAAGGATCAGGCGGGAGACGTTCCAGAGCTTGTTCGTGAGCTTGCGCCCCTCCTCGATCGGGCCGACCGAGAAGCGCACGTCCTGCGTGGACGACATCTTCAGCAGCCCATACCTCGTTGCGTCGGCGCCGTACTCGTCCACGCTCTCGAGCGGATCGATTCCCGTGCCGAGACTCTTCGACATGCGCCGTCCGTCCGGCGCGTTGATCGTGGAGTGGATGTTGACCGTGCGGAACGGGACGTCGCGCATCAGCTCGAGGCCCGCCATGATCATCCGCGCCTCCCACAGGAAGATGATTCCGCGGTCCGTCGAGCTGACGTCGTTCGGGTACCAGGCGCGTAGCTCCGGCGTGTCCTCGGGCCAGCCGAGGGTCGCGAACGGCCAGAGCGCCGAAGAGAACCACGTGTCGAGCACGTCCTCGTCCTGTCGTAGCTCGCGCGAGCCGCATTCGCCGCATGCGTCGGGCTCGGACTCGGCCACGGTGGTATGCCCGTCCGGGCAATACCAAGCCGGGATCTGGTGTCCCCACCACAGCTGGCGTGAGATGCACCAGGGTCGGATCGCCTCCATCCAGTCGAGGTAGACCTTCGTGTAGCGCTCGGGCCGGAAGCGGACGCGGCCGTCGCGAACCGCAGCGATCGCCGGAGCTGCGAGCTCGGCCATGTCGCACCACCACTGCAGCGAGACGAGCGGCTCGATCCGGTCGCCGCTGCGGTCGCAGTGCGCGACTGCGTGGCGGTAGGGCTCCTTGGATTCCAGCAGCCCTTCGCTCTCGAGCCGCGCGACGATGCGCTCGTTCGCCTCCTCCTGCGTGAGGCCGGTGAACTCGCCCGCCTCGTCGTTCATCCGCGCGTCGAAGCCGATCACGGTCAGCTCCGGCAGGCCGTGGTCGCGACCGATCTCCCAGTCCATCGGATCGTGGCCGGGCGTGATCTTGACCGCGCCGGTCCCGAACTCGGGATCGACACGTTCGTCCTCGATGATCGGAAGCTTCCGCCCGACGATCGGCAGCACCACCTCCTTGCCGACCAGATGGCGATAGCGCTCGTCACCGGGATGCACTGCGACCGCGACGTCGGCGAGCATCGTCGGCGGCCGCACCGTGGCGATCGTGATGTGACCGGAGCCGTCGGCGAGTGGGTAGCGGACGGTGTACAGGGTGTCGGTCGTCTCCTCGTGGTTGACCTCGAGGTCGGAGATCGCACTCGCGCAGCCCGGGCACCAGTTGACGATGCGGTTGGCCCGGAAGAGGTAGCCACGCTCGTTGAGGTGGACGAACCAGCGCAGGACCGCACGCACGTAGGCCTCGTCCATCGTCATCCGCTCGCGCCTGTAATCGAGCGATGCCCCGAGGCGTCGCAGCTGGCCCATGATTACGCCGCCGTACTTCTCGAGCCAGGCCCACGTCCGCTCGAGGAACTGCTCGCGGCCGAGGTCGTGCCGCGTCAGGCCTTCCTTGGCCAGCTCCTTCTCGACCACGTTCTGTGTCGCGATCCCCGCGTGGTCATACCCGGGCTGCCACACGGCGTTGAACCCGCGCATGCGATGCCAGCGGATGAGCAGGTCCTGGATCGACGCGTTCAGCGCGTGACCCATGTGGAGGTCGCCCGTGACGTTCGGAGGCGGGATACAGATCACGAACGGCTGGCGGTCCGGGTCGGGGTCGGCCGCATACAGGCCTTCCTTCTCCCACGTCTGCTGCCAGCGCTGCTCGACGCCCTGTGGCTTGTAGAGCGAATCCATCGCGCGATCGTAGCCTCCGCGTCCGAGGCGGCTCAGAGGGCCGATGAGGTCAAGCAGCGACTATGAACCCAGTATTGCATCAGCCCAGCTCGGCCGCCAGGCGCGACGCGTTCAGGTGTGCGATCGCCTCGATCGTGAGCATCGGGTTCACGCCGGATGCGCTCGGAAAGCACGAGCCGTCCATCACGTACAGGCCGGGAAGGTCCCAGGTCTCGCCGTCCCAGTTGCACGCGGAGTCGCCGGGCGACGTTCCCAGGCGCGCGGAGCCCATGTGGTGGAAGGAGAAGACCGCGCAGCGCCCCGGCGCGAATCCCTCGCGGTCGACGTCCGCGAGGAAGCGCTCCCGCCGCCCGTCGCCCGGTTCGTAGAAGAGCTTCCGCGCATGCGACGAGTAGACCCGCCTGGCCCCGGCGGCCTCGAGGATCCGGGCCGCACCGTCGATCCCGACGCGGAGGCGGCGCGCGTCATCGTCGGCGAGCCGGTACCGCACACGGAGCCGCCCGTTGCGCGCCAGCCGAACCTCGCCCGAACCGCGATCGCGCAACAGGAGCCCGATGCCGCTCGAGCGCGGCAGGTCCGCGAGGAGCCCGGCGCTGTCGTCGGCGCTGCGCCACGGTGAGAAGCCGACGAGCACGCCGGGGTGGATCGGGCCCGTCTCGTACTTGAGGCCGTAGCCGTTCTCGAGGTCGGCGTGCTCGTCCGAGTACAGCGCCTGGATTGTCCCCGTCCACGGCCGTACCTCCTCGTCGAACAGCGCGGACATCCCCGTGACCGGATGCAGGTGGAGATGGCGTCCGACGTTCGCGTTCGCGAGGCCGGAGCGCAGCAGGAGCGCGGGCGTCTGCACCGCGCCGCACGCGGCGACGACCGCGCGTGCGCGGATCGCGATGCTCGCGCCGTTCTTCGTCACCGCGGCCACGCCGCGCGCGCGGCCGTTCTCGGACACGACCCGCTCGGCCCTCGTGTCGACGACGATCCGCGCGCCTGCGGCATGGGCGTCCTCGAGCCACGTCACGAGCGTCGACTGCTTGGCGCCGAGCTGGCAGCCGAACCCGCAGTAGCCGCACACGCCGTCCTGATCGCAGCCGCGGACGTTGCGAGGCATTGCTGCGACATGCCATCCCAGCGCCTCGAGGCCGCGCCGCATGATCGCGTCGCGCGTCGAGGGAACGTTGTGATCGGTGTTGACGCCCGAGCGTTCCGCGACCGTGTCGAGGCTTCGCGTGAAGTCGTCCGAAGGAAACGGCCCGCCCCACTCCACGCGCACGGCACCCGGCGTGTGGAAGGACGTCGTCCAGTTGACGGTGGTCGTGCCGCCCAGGCACTCGCCGGCGAGGAGGCCGATGCCGCCGTCCTCGGTCGTGGCGGCAGCGGCGCCCCAGTAGAGGCGGCGGTAGGCCTCGAGCTCGTCGCCGACGAAATCGGCTTCGCTCACGGCCGGCCCGGCCTCGAGGACGACGACGTCGAGACCGGCCTGCGCCAGCACTGCGGCTGCGACACCGCCACCGGCGCCCGAGCCGACGACACAGACGTCGCAGTCGAGGTCCGCCGCCGGCGCGGTTTGGATGGGACTCGGTCGCGCGGTCGCGGGCGCACCCAGCGAGCCCGGATAGCCGATCCGCTGCTGCACATCGGCATGCGAGTAGAAAGCGAGGAGCGCGCCTTTCCGAAGACCGTGAAAGGCCGCCCTGCGCATTGCGAGCCGGCTGTCGCACCACCCGCGGAGGACGGCTTCGCGCCGCGCGGCCGGGAGACGCGCGAACCGCCGCAGCGCGAACAGGGACAGCAGCCGCCGCAGGTCCCGCTCCTCGACCGACGGATTCAGACGCGCGAGGTCGAGCACCTGTTCAGGGACGCCGAGCTCGACGGAGCCCGGCGCGAACGTGTCGCAGATCGCGTCGAGCGCACGTCGCTGGGTGGGCGTCACAGCAGAAGTCCCATGACGATCGCGTCCCAGAGCTCGCCGTTCTGCCGACGGTAGTGCGAGCGCAGCACGCCCTCGCGCTCGAAACCGAATCGCTCGTAGAGCCGCAGCGCCGCCTCGTTGTGCGGCCACACCTGGAGGCCCAGCTTGTGGACGTCCGACGCACGCGCCCAGTCGACGCATGCCGCCATGAGCGCCGTCCCGACTCCGCGGCCACGCCATTCCTTCGCAACGCTCATGCCGATGTTCGCGGCATGACCGGCTCGTCCGAGCGCGGACAGCTCGCCGATCAACGCGTCGTCGTATCCGGCGACGATGACAAGGCTGTAGTCGTCTTCGAGTGAGCGTACGATGCTCTCGCGGTAGCGGGCTCGCGGAATCGGCGGCTCCGAGGAGATCCACTTCCGCTCCTCCGCGATCGCCTCGAGCTGATCGAGTATCGGCTCGATGTCGTCGGGGCCGGCTGGACGGATCGAGAACTCGCCCATCAGCGACCGACGGCGTAGCCCTGCATGCCGCGAGGGTTGGCGGCGGCCTTCAGCAATCCGCCCTCGCGGGCCACGGCGCTGACGCGACCGAGCGCCCAGTCGTCCGTCACCAAGACATCGTGGCCGCGTCCTCGCAGGTCATCGATCGCGTCCTGTGCGAATCGCCCTTCGACCTCGATCTGTCGCGGATGCGCGTCCCGCGGATAGAACGAGCTCGGGAAGTGGTTCGTGTGGAAGGACGGCGCGTCGATTGCGGCCTGCAGGTCGAGCCCGAAGTCGACGTGATGGAGGAACGCGACGAGCGACCACTGGTCCTGCTGGTCGCCTCCAGGCGTCCCGAACGCGAGATACGGATCGCCGTTGCGGAACGCGAGCGACGGCGAGAGCGTCGTACGCGGCCGCTTCCGCGGCTCGAGCGAGTTCGGGAGCCCTTCCTCCAGCCAGAACATCTGCGCGCGCGTGCCGAGCGGGAAGCCGAGGCCCGGGACGACGGGCGAGCTCCACAGCCAGCCGCCGCTCGGGGTCGCCGACACGATGTTCCCGTGCCGGTCGACGACGTCGAGGTGGACGGTGTCTCCGCTGGCTCGAGTCGGCTCGCCGACGCCCGCCGTGACGGTACCGCCGACCGGTGCGGGCAGGCGAGCGTCGGGACCGCCGGGGCGCAACTCCGCGGATGCCCGCGCGCCGACGAGCGCGCGACGCTCGTCCGCGTACGCCTTGCTGAGTAGCAAGTCGAGCGGGACGTCCGTGAACTCCGGATCGCCGTACCAAGCTTCGCGGTCGGCAAACGCGAGCTTCGCGCACTCCACGACCGTGTGGACGAGCTCGGCGCTTGCGACACCCATCTCCGCGACGTCGAAGCCTTCAAGCAGCGCGAGCTGCTGCAGGAAGACCGGGCCCTGTCCCCACGGGCCGGTCTTGAACACGGTGTGACCGCGGTAGTCGAGCGAGACGGGGGGCTCGATGGTCGCTCGCCACGAGGTCAGGTCCTCGCCGGACAGAAACCCGGCATGGCGGGTCCCCGACGAGTCCATCGCCTCGGTCCGCACGAAGCGGTCGATCGCTTCGGCGACGAAGCCCTCGTACCAGAGCGCGTGTGCGCGGTCGAGCTCCTGCTCGCGCGTACCGCCACGCGACTCGTCGACTATGCGCCTATAGGTCGCGGCCGCGTCCGGATTCCGGAAGAGCTCTCCGGCGCGAGGGACACCGTCGCGGAGGAACACCTCAGCGGACGTCGTCCATTCGTCACGGAACATCCGCTCGACGAAGGCGATCGTGGTACTGATCCTCGGAACGACCGGAAAGCCGTTCTCAGCGAATCCGATCGCGAACTCGAGGACGTCGCGGAGCGCCCACGTTCCGAACTCGCGCAGCATCAGCAGCCAGCCGTCGAATGCGCCGGGAACGACCGCGGGGAGCAGGCCGGTGCCGGGAATGAGGTCGAGGTCGAGCTCGCGAAAGCGCGCGACAGTCGCGGCGGCGGGTGCCGTGCCTTGAGCACAGATCACGACGACATCGTCGCGTTCCGCGCTGTAGACGATCGCGGGGAGGTCGCCGCCGGGGCCGTTGAGATGCGGCTCGACGATCTGCAGCGCAAATCCCGTGGCGACAGCCGCGTCGAATGCGTTGCCCCCGCGCTCGAGCACGGCCATCCCGGCGGCGGAGGCGAGCCAGTGCGTCGACGCCACCATCCCGAAGGTGCCGCGCAGCTCGGGTCGAGTCGTGAACCGCACCGCGAAAGACTCTAACGGCGACGCCGATCGCGCCACGACGCCTCTCGAGGTACACGCGCGCGCACCCCCACCCTCAGGAGGGTGGGGACGACACCCGCCACCCTCGAGATCGACGGTACCCGCTTTCGACGCGTACGTCTGTGTCAACTTCGAGTCGAATGCGTGCCCGCCGCGGCAGGCGCCGCTGAGACGACAGCACGTTCAGCCTCTGCTACCGGAGGAACCGGAACACGAGCTCGGCAACACACACCGGCTTCTCGTGCCCCTCGCGCTCGACGGTTGCTGCGATCCGGGCCTGCTCGCCGCCCTCGACCGGTTCGACGTCCTCGATGCGAAAGCTGGCACGCACACGTGAGCCGACGGGGACCGGCGCCGGGAAGCGGATGCGGTTGACGCCGTAGTTCACCGTCAGCCGGTACCCGCCGTCGCCGGCGAGCTCGAACCACAGATCGGGAAGCAGCGACAGGGTCAGGAACCCGTGCGCAATCGTCGTCCCGAACGGTCCTGCCGCCGGACGTTGACGGTTCGTATGGATCCATTGCGAGTCCTCGGTCGCGTCCGCAAACGCATCGACACGCTCCTGGTCGACCTCCACCCAGCGGCCGGGGCCGAGCACGTCGCCCGCGTTCATCTGCGCAACGTACTGTCCGAGGCGCTCATGCGCTTCGGCCTCTGCCTCGCCAACATCGGCACCTACGCAGACCCGCGCGAAGCGGTTCGCGTGGCGCGCGCGGCCGAGGCGAGCGGTTGGGAAGCCGTGCTCCTCTGGGATCACCTGGGGTTCGTGTGGGGCGCACCGGCGGCCGACCCGTGGGTGACGCTCGCCGCGATCGCGTCGGCCACGGAACACATCCGGATCGGCACAGCGGTCACCCCCGTCGCCCGCAGGCGTCCGCAGGTGCTGGCGCAGACCGTCGCCACGCTCGACGTGCTCAGCAACGGCCGCGTGATCTTCGGCGCCGGGCTCGGCGGTGTCCGGGCGGAGTTCGGCAAGTTCGGCGAGCCCGAGGACGCACGCGTCCGGGCCGAGATGCTCGACGAGGGACTCGACATCCTGCGGGCGCTCTGGTCTGGAGAGGAGGTCGTCCACCGCGGCAGGCACTACACCGTCGACGGCGTCAAGCTCGCGCCCACGCCGGTGCAGGACAACGTCCCGGTCTGGATCGGTGGGAACCGGGGGCCGTCACTCCGACGGGCGGCGCGCTGGGACGGCTGGTGCGCGGACAGCGCCGACCCGACCGGGATGACGTTGTCCCCCGACGAGGTGGCGCGAAGCCTGGAGCAGATCGGCCGGGGCGACGGCTTCGACGTCGCGGTCCTCGGGTACGCAGATCGCGGCTCCCCCCGCGACTACGAACGCGCCGGCGCAACGTGGTGGCTCGAGAACGTGGACGACAGGCGTGGCCCACTCACGGAGATGCTTGCGCTGATCGAGCGCGGACCCGGCGCCTGAGCCGCCGACGAAGTAGGCCGATTCGGCGACGAGGGAGAAGCCACAACGCCGCATCGCGGCGCCGAGCTTACGCGGACTCTTCGGCCAGCGTCTCCGGCTCGTCCCGGACGCCGTCGGCGCTCGTCAGGAGCGTCGGCTTCAGGTGCTTCTCGATCGTCTCCTTCGTGATCACGCACTTGGAGACGTCACGCCGCGACGGCAATTCGAACATCACGTCGAGCAGTGCGTTCTCGATGATCGAGCGCAGGCCGCGCGCGCCGGTCTCGCGCTCGAGCGCCTTGTCGGCGATCTCCCACAGCGCGTCCTCGGTGAAGACGAGCTCGATGCTGTCGTAGCCGAAGAACCGCTGGTACTGCTTCACGAGCGCGTTCTTCGGCTCGGTGAGGATCTGCACGAGATCTTCCTTCTGCAGCTGGTGCACTGCAGAGATGACGGGCAGGCGGCCGATGAACTCCGGGATCAACCCGAAGTTGAGGAGATCCTCCGGCATCACGTCCGCGAGCAGCTCCGACGACTCGATCGAGTGCTTCGACCGCACCTCGGCGCCGAAGCCGACCGCGCTCTTGCCGATTCGCTTGCCCACGATCTTGTCGAGCCCGGCGAACGCACCGCCGCAGATGAACAGGACGTTCGTCGTGTCGATCGAGAGGAACTCCTGGTGCGGATGCTTGCGTCCACCCTGGGGCGGCACCGAGGCGATCGTCCCCTCGAGGATCTTCAGCAGCGCCTGCTGCACGCCCTCGCCCGACACGTCGCGCGTGATCGACGGGTTGTCCGCCTTGCGCGCGATCTTGTCGACCTCGTCGATGTAGATGATCCCGGTCTCGGCCTTCTTGATGTCGAAGTCAGCGGCCTGGATCAGCTTCAGGAGGATGTTCTCGACGTCTTCGCCGACGTAGCCCGCCTCCGTCAGCGCCGTCGCGTCTGCGATTGCGAACGGGACGTTGAGAATCCGCGCCAGCGTCTGCGCGAGCAGCGTCTTTCCGCACCCCGTCGGGCCGAGCAGGAGGATGTTCGACTTCTGCAGCTCGACGTCGGAGTCGTCGTTGCCCATCTGCACGCGCTTGTAGTGGTTGTAGACGGCGACCGCGAGCGTGCGTTTCGCCTCCTCCTGCGACACGACGTAGTCGTTGAGGACGGAGTAGATGTCCTTCGGGCGCGGGAGGTTGTCGAGGTCGAGCTGCGCGGGAGCGGTGAGCTCCTCGTCGATGATCTCGTTGCAGAGATCGATGCACTCGTCGCAGATGTAGACGCCGGGCCCGGCGATCAGCTTCTTGACCTGCCGCTGGCTCTTGCCGCAAAAGCTGCAGAGCAGCTGCTCGTTGCCGTCGGATGCTCGGGCCACGTCTCTCCTTTTAACTCCTTGCGCCCCGGACGTCTACCGATGCGCGATCACGTTATCGATGATGCCGTACTCCTGCGCTTCTTGCGAGGTCATGAAGTAATCCCGCTCCATGTCCTTGGCGACCTGCTCCACGGGCCTCCCGGTGTGCTCGGACAGGATCTCCTCGAGCCGGCGCTTGAGGGCGATCGTCTCCCGCGCCTGGATCTCGATGTCTGTCGCCTGCCCCTGGAAGCCCCCGGAGACCTGGTGGATCAGGATCTTGGCGTTCGGCAGCGCGAGGCGCTTCCCTTCTGCCCCGCCCGAGAGGATCACGGCGCCCATCGACATCGCGATCCCGACGCAGATCGTCTGGATGTCGGGCCTGATGAACTGCATCGTGTCGTAGATCGCGAGCCCGGAGTACACCTGGCCGCCCGGCGAGTTGATGTAGATCGAGATGTCCTTGTCGGGGTCTTCCGATTCGAGATGGATCAGCTGGGCGATGATGAGATTTGCAACTTGGTCGTCGATCGGTGTGCCGAGGAAGATGATCCGCTCGTTCAGCAGCCGCGAGTAGATGTCGAAGAAGCGCTCCCCGCGGGAGGTCTGCTCGATGACGGATGGGATGATCAGGTTCTGCGGGGTCATGCGCGCTCCTTGCTGCCGGGGGTCCACAGTTTCGTCTCTGTCTTGGCCTTTTCCTTTTCCTTGTCGGGCGTCCAGATCGCTTCGCGGGCCTGGGCCTGTTCGACCGGGATCCGTTTGACGTCGGCTGCGAGCCGGTCGAGGGCCGCCTGCATCCGGAGGCTCTCGCGCTCCTGCTCGAAACCGCCGGCGGCACGGAGCTGCTCGATCACCTTGTCCGGTTCTTCGAACCGCTCGCGGATCGCCTCCTCCACCTGCTCGTCGGAGATCTCGATCCCGAGCTCGTCGGCGGCGGCTTCGAGCACGAGCTCGCCCGCGACCGAACGCTTCGCCTCGTTGTGGAGACGCGCGACGAGCTCCTCGGCCGAACCGCCGGTGAGCTGCAGATACGTGTCGAGGCTCGCACCGCGCCGCCGCATCATCTCGTCCATCTCGCGCACAAGCGTGCGCGTTCGCGCGTCGACGATCGGGCCGGAAGGATCGATGCTGGTCGCATCGACCACCGCGTCGAGGACGGCACGACGGAATGCTTCGTTCAGCTGCGCCTCGACCTGTCCGTGCAGCCGGTCTTCGATCTCCGTTCGCAACTCGTCGAACGTCTCGAACTCGGACGCGGCGCGCGCGAGCTCGTCGTCGAGTGGCGGCAAGACCTTCTCCTGCACGTCCTTCACGTCCGCCGTCACGATCGAGACCTTGTCGTCGCCGGACTCGAATCGCACCTCGCGCGTCTCGCCGGCGGACATCCCGATCAGCTGCTGCTCGAGCTCGGGGACCAGCCGGCCACCACCCAGCTCGACGACGTAATCGCGTTGAGCCTGGCCGTCCTCGCGCACGAGGTCGACCACGATCGTGTCAC
>JBASRJ010000322.1:0-1820 GCA_049273785.1 Gaiellaceae bacterium
CGTTGACAATAGACCGATCTGTCTGTATTGTCAAGGGGTGCCGCAGAAAGCCAGGAAACGCGCGAAACCCTCCGAAATCGGCGTCCGTGATCGCCTCCTCGCCGCCGCCGATCGCCTGTTCTACCGGGAGGGCGTGGGCGCCGTGGGTATCGACCGCGTCCTGGCGGAGGCCGACGCGGCGAAGGCGTCGCTCTATCAGCACTTCGGCTGCAAGGACCAGCTCGTGGCGTCGTACCTCGAGCGCCGAACCGTGGACGCCCGCGCGAACATCGAGGCGTACCTCGCCGACACGCCGCCGTCACAACGCGCGCTCAAGTTTTTCGACTGGGTGGTGGAGTGGGCGGAGTCGAAGGACTTCCGCGGGTGCCCGTTGCAGCATACGGTGAGCGAGCTCACCGATGCGGCGCATCCGGCGCGCGCCATTGCTCACGGTCAGCGAGAGTGGTTCGCGGAGCGTTTCCGCCAGTGGACGACGGCGGCGGGAGTGAAGGACCCGAAAGCGACGGCTCGCGCTCTCATGGTGCTGTTCGACGGCGCCGTCGCGGGGTCTGAGGTTGACGGGCCGCAGCGGGCGAGCGACGCTCGATGGATGGCCAAGAAGCTGTTGACCGGCTGAGCGTCGCGCTCTCCTCACTTGATCGTCGGTTTGACCCGTCCCGCAGCCTCGCTACTTGCGACACAATGATCTCCTCGTAGTGTTATTCACACCAGCACTTCATCTGGGTTGTTTCGTTGCTGCGTCCAAGTCCTGTTGCACGCTCGGCGGCTCCTCCTCGAGCGGCATGTTCGCGACGTCGTGGACGGCGTCCAGTGCGCCCGGCAGGTCCGCATGGAGCGGAGCGAACAACGGGTCGAGGTCGAGCTGCGCCGGGCCTTGTTGGGCGACCAGTTCAAAGGTTTTCCGGAGCGCGGGATCAGACGTGAGGCTGGCGACCAGGACGTGAGCGATCTGGCGGCGCGCGACGACCCCGTCGCTGGGATCGCCGTCATGACGGCGATCGCCTTGAAGCAGGACGAGCCGATGCTCGTCTGCCTTGTTGTAGTCGAACCAGCCGGGCCGCACGATCGTGTACGGCAGGCCGCTGACGCGGACCAGACGCTCGCCGCGTCGCTTCCAGTCGTGCGCCTCCGTCCGGCGGTTGTAGTCGCCCTCACGGTTGGTCACGCCGATGGCCGTCATCAAGGCGATGCGCACCGACCGGCCGCCAAGCGCAGCGAGCACGTTGCGAACCCCGCCATAGTCGACGTTCTCCGCCTCGGTCTTGCCACCTCCGTCCGAGCCGTGCGTGAACACGATCGCATCCACGCCATCGACCGCCGCTAGCAGCCTGTCCGGACGTGTGAGATCGCCCGCGACCACCTCCACCTCCGGCAACAGCTGGCGTGCCTTTCGTGGATCGCGGACGAGGGCGCGGACGGTGTGGCCCTTTCTGACCGCCTCCTCGACCACGAGACGGCCGATGCTGCCGGTGGCGCCGACGACGAGCACGTTCATACGTTTATCGCTCATGTCGAGACGACCTCATCGTTCTCTCCCAGAACTGTGTGGCGCGGCGTACCCATCCTTCGGCACTCGTCCCGACCCCAGAACCAAAGCCATGGCCGAGGCCGCTGAATTGGTGGAATTCGACGTCTGTCCCGGCCTTTCGGAGCGCCGCAACTCGTCTTTCCATGACGGATGGAGGGAGGGGCAATGCAATCGTGCTCCCCGACGACGACGAACGTGGACGGCTCCTGGTCCGAGTAGTCCGAATGGCCTGTGTAGGCCATCACCACCGCCGAGGGCTTCGGTAGAACATCGCCTCCGAATCTCGCAACGC
>JBASRJ010000324.1:0-7764 GCA_049273785.1 Gaiellaceae bacterium
CTGCGGGCGCGTTGCCAGCGGCGGCGGCTGCCTGCCGTTCGGTCGCGGCCTGCTGCTTCAGCGCGTGCTCGAGCGAGACGATGAAGTCGTGCCGGTTGCTGGAGGCGTTTGCGGCTACCTCCTGATCGACCTCTCCGGAGAGAACGTGCTCGATCAGCGCCTGCGTAAAGGTCTGCATGTCGAAGAACTGACCCTCGGCGATCGCGTCCGGGATCCCTTCGGCCTCGTTGTCGCGGATCAGGTCGGCAATGCGCGTGTTCGTCACCATCACCTCGACCGCCGCGACCCGACCGCCGTCAATGCGCGGGAGCAGTCGCTGGCTGATCACGCCTTGCAGGACGCCGGCCATGATCGACCGGATCATCGGCTGCTTGACGCCCGGGAAGAACTCGACCATCCGGCCGATCGTCTCCGCGGCGTCGACGGTGTGCATCGTCGAGAGGACAAGGTGACCCGACTCGGCTGCCTGCAGCGCGGTCTGCGCCGTCTCTCCGTCGCGCAGCTCGCCGATCAGAATGATGTCCGGATCCTGGCGGAGCGCGCGGCGCAGCGCCTGGCTGAAGTCGTGCGTGTCGAGCCCGACCTCGCGCTGGTTGACGATGCATGAGTGATCCGGATGCAGGATCTCGATCGGGTCCTCGATCGTGACGATGTGCTGTTTCCGCGTCCGGTTCATGTAGTCGATCATCGCCGCGAGCGTCGTCGTCTTTCCGGAGCCCGTCGCGCCCGTGACGAGCACGAGCCCGCGATGCTCGTCCGCGAGCCGGCGCACACCTTTCGGCAGGGACAGCTGCTCGAAGGTCGGGATGTTCTTCGGGATGACGCGGAACGCGAATGACGTCGCGCCGCGCTGGCGGAACGCGTTGACGCGGAAGCGTGGCAGGTCTTCGTCTTGATACGCGATGTCGAGATCGCCGCTCGCATTGAAGACGTCGCGGTTGGGCGGCGTGATCTCCGTGATCTTGTGGAGGACGGCCTCGAGGTCGGCGTCCGAGAGCGGCGGCGCCCCGTCGAGCGGGCCAACCGAGCCGTCGCGGCGCAGAATCGGCGGCTGGCCGACCTTCAAATGGACGTCGCTGGCGCCGAGCTCGACGGCACGCTGGAGAACTGCATTCAGGTCCATGGGGCGATCCGAGGCTGCATCGGCAACCTCGGGCGCCCGCTTTAGTGACGGCTCTAGGTGGGCATCGCCGGCGGCTGGTTCGAAGCCGGCGGTTCGGTCGTCGAGCTCGCGGCGGCCCCGGCCATCGCAGGCTCTGCCGCGGCGCGGGCCTCGAGCTCCTTGATCCGGTCGACGAGCGGCGTCAGCTGGGGATTGGAGATCTCCCCGCTGTCCACGAGCCCGTACGCCTCCTTCCCAAGCTCGCTGTAGGTCTGCGCGAGCTCGCGCTTCGTCTGCACGTCTTCGACGCCTTCCTTCGCCTTCGCAGCAGCCTGCTCCGCTGCGGCCTTCGCCTTGTCGAGAAGACCCATCGTTCCCTCCTTATTCACCGAGGATGTTTCCCAGGATCCCGCCTCTCTCATCGCCGCCGCCGTGCGCAGCCTCGAGGATGCGGTGGGCGGTGCGCGAGAACGGCAGCGTCTGCAACGTTACGTGCCCGGGGCCGGTCATGTGCACGAGGAAGAGCCCTTCGCCGCCGAACAGACTCTTCTTGACGCCGCCCTGGATCTTGACGTCGTACTTGACGGTCGGCTCGATCATGACCATGCAACCGGTGTCGACGACGAGCGTCTGGCCGTCAACGAGATCGAAGTCGAGGAAATCACCGCCGCCGTGAAGCCACACGGTTCCCTTGCCCTTGAGGCGCTGAAGGAAGAAGCCCTCGCCGCCACCGGCGATTCCCATCCCCATGCGCTTGGCGAGCGCGCTTTCGATCGTCACGTCGCCGAAGTGCGCGAGGTACGCGTGCTTCTCGCAGATGATCTCGCCGTCGAGCTCGTGCTGGCGGATCGACCCGGGAAAAGGCCCGCAAATCCCGACCGCGCCGCTGCCACGGGCCGTATAGGTCGCGAGGAACAGGCTCTCGCCGGCGAGCACCGCGCGCTTCACGCCGCCCATCAGCCCACCGGGCATCTCGACGTCCATCTGGACGTCGCCGGAGATGAACATCATCGCCCCCGCTTCGGAGGTGAGCTTCTCCCCCGTTTCGAGTGCGATCACGACCGCCGGTGCGTGACCTTCGCGGACCTTCGCGTCCACCTTGCCGATCCTAACCTCTCGTGCGCTACGCGGCCGCCGTGCGGTATGCACGGCCCGGATCGCCGGCGCGACGCGCGAGCGCTTCGATCAGTCGCATCGCACGCCGCTCGACGCCTTTGGTCGAGCCGGGATCGTGGACCTCGCCCGTGATGACCTTCTCCAGTGCCCGCCACGTGACCGGGAGGCGCATCACTGCGAAGACCGCCCGCGGGAATCGGTCGAGCGCCACCTTGGCGCCCCAGCCCGCCGATGCGATCGGGTCGAGCTGCGCGCGGATTGTCGCCTCGTACGACTCGACCATTCCCGTCCCGATCGCCTCTGCCGCGAGCCGCGCACTGACGAACGCCTCGTAGATCCCGTCGCCCGAGACGGGGTCGACGAGCCCAGCCGCATCGCCGACGAGGAGCGCGCGTCCACGCGCGAGCTTCGTGCCCGGTCGCCTGAGCGGCAGCCGGTGGCCGCGTAGGTCCGTGACTTCCGTGGGATCGATCCCGTACGCGACACAGAGCTCGCGTAGCCGCTCCCGAAGACGTGGCCCTTCGGACGCCCACCCGCCCACGCCGACGTTGACGTGATCGCCTTTCGGGAAGATCCAGCCGTACCCGCCCGGGAGGATCGCGAGCTCGATCACCATCCGACCGCTGTACAGCTCGCGTGGAACGACACCGTGGCGGACGTTCCCCTCGAGCGCGACGCCCGGGACGATGTCGCCTCCGAGCCCGAGCGCTTTGGCCGTGATCCCGTTCGCGCCGTCGGCGCCGACGAGCGCGTCGACGTCCGCGACCGCCCCGTCGACGTCCAGCCGCGCGTCGGACCGCACCTCGACGCGCGCGCCGTCACGAAACTCGACGCCCGCTTCCTGCGCCCGCTCGACGAGGTAGTGGTCGAGCCGGCGCCGCTGCGTCATCAGGCAGAGCGCTGTGCTGCCCTGACGCTCGAATGACCGGCCGTAGCGGAGCCGGCACGTGACGCGCGTGATCACGTCCTCGACGACCGCGTCGACGGAGAACGGAAGCTCCTTGACTGCTCGGAGCGTGAGCCCGCCGCCGCAGGGCTTGTCGCGGGGGAACCGGGCCTTGTCTATTAGTAAGACGCGCGCGCCCGCGCGCGCGAGGCGGTATGCCGTCATCGACCCGGCAGGCCCCGCGCCGACCACGGCGACGTCGAACCGCTCCATGGGCCAAGGCTACAATTCGCCGTCCGTCCCTGGGGGTGTGCCCTCGCGCCGAAAAGTCCGGCGTCCTGCGGGCGCCATGACGACTTCCGGCGGTGCTTCTCACGGCGAACGTTTGGGGGCCGACGCCGGCAAAGCCGGCATCGGCGCGGGGCTACAATTCCCCGTCCGTCCTTGGGGGTGTGCCCGAGCGGCCAAAGGGAACGGGCTGTAAACCCGTCGGCTCAGCCTACGGAGGTTCGAATCCTCCCGCCCCCATTGCGAATTCCCCCACCGTTGCTGATCTCGCTCAGGTTAGCCACATGGTGAAGACGCGATTGACGAGTCCGGTGATCCCGTTGTTGCCCGCGGCGTAGGTGGTCACGCGCACTTGATCGGTGTCGGCGCAGAGGGCGAGGGTGTCGCCGCTGTTCGGCTGGACGACGCTTGCGCTCGCGATCGTGTCGTCGTTGACCGGGACTGGGGGGCTGCTACTGAAGTTGATGTTGTCGTGAGCAGTAATGACGGCGCTCACGGGGGCCGGAGACAGGCCGCCAATGCAGTAGACCCCGGGCTGTGGGTTCGTGACGGTCGCTGACGTGTTCGATGCGCTGGTATCGATCGTTGCGTCGATCGTGCCGTCGGCAGGGTGGTAGATGCCGACGGTTAGGTAGCGGGACGCGCCAGCAGGCCCTCGCGGGCCAACCGGGCCCTGAGGCCCCGTCTGATTCCAGGTAACCGCGGTTTCCTTGTTGAGGCATGTCTGGCTCGTTGCGGGGTCGATCACGCGCAAGGCGCCGTCTTTGTTGGCGTAGCAGCCCTGGATGATTCCGTTGCTGTCGGGGATGGTCGCGTAGGCCACCCGCAGGCCCGCTCGCCGCGACCGCCTCTAAGATCTGCCGAAGCTCAGCGTCCACGGGCGTCTTCTCGACACGCTAGCCGCTGACCAAGCCCGCCCGGGACGATGAACTGAATCACCGCATGGGGGAGGCTGCACGCCCTGCGCGACCCTATGAGCAGGGATTGAGCCGTCCCGGCGGCGGCTCGTGGAGGTACTGCGGCAATGAGAATCCGTCTTACGGCCGAGGCATCAACCGACTCGCTTCGCGACTACCTGCAGGGCTGCGGCTGCGTCGTGCAGCGAGTCGACGAGGAGATCGAGTGGGCGGCATGACCCTCTGGCAGATTCGAGACGCGCACTTCGGGCTCGCGCTCGTTCGCGCGGAGACGGAGGAGGAAGCCGTGGACATCTTCTACACCTGGGCGCGCAAGGCTCAGTGGCGCTGGGCAGAGCACGGCCGGTACTACCCGATCCCCGACAAGTCCGCCTACTGGGCGGTGGAGTGTCCGCCGGAGAAGAAGGCCGGCTTCGTCGGCTAGCACTGGAAGCCGCACATGATGCGGCCCGGCCCGACACGCCCGCAGCCTGCGAATCGCGTCGGCGCCAAACCGAGGCGATACTCGTCCTCCGCCGCGGACTGACTGTTGTGGCCCTTTCTTGGAGCACGGCAAAGTGGGTCGCTGTCGCGTTCTGGCGGAAGCGCGACACGCCAGGCGGTGCTGCGCCCGAGCCTAGCGGGGGCGGCCGGTGGCGCCCCTCGAAGTTCGGGGATCTGGATTTAGCGTGGAACTGCGTCCTCGGCGAGCTGTTCGAGGGCGGCCTCCCGATCCACGACGCCCACAAACCGGCGACGACCGTCGACGACCGCGACAAACCGGCCAGTCGACCGAAGTACCGGCGCCGCTCTGACGTCCTGTTCCGGTCTCGGGGGCGTGCGGACAGCGTGATCGTCGAGAACATCCTCGAGGAGAAGGCGAACGCTCGACGGGGTGATCCAGCTCGTATGCTCGTGCGCGTCGGGCAGCGTCGTCCATTCGTCGTCGGGCACCGACTCGCTGACTGGGCGGCGGATGCCCTCTATGAACTTGAATGCCACGACCTCCGCAACCTGCGGGTCGAGCCGCCCCACCGCGATTGGAGTGGCGACCGACGACGCGACCACTTCCGAGTACGCTTTCGCGAGCTCCTGTTCGAACCACGGAAACTGTGCAGCGAGCGCGTTCCGTACGGGTTCGGTCTCGGCCAGGCCGATGAAGCGGTGAGACCCGCGGTCGCCGCGAACGAATACGAAGCACTCGAGGCCACGCGTTCGGCGGAGGAGATCCGCCCACAAGAAGAGGCGGCTCGTCAACCAGCCCTCGTCGTTCGTAAATAGGTGGACGATCATGTAGTCGACGGGTGACGTCCTCTTGAGCTCTTCGGTTAGGGCGGGGAGCAGACTCGGCCCTACCATCGGTGAGCCGAGGAGTGCGACGGCCGCCGGCCGCAGCTCGCCGGGAGTCGTCGGCGGTGCCAGCTCGATTGCAAACTGGAGTACAGACACCTTCGTTGCGCGTCGGCCGGCCTCGCGAATTACCTCTGGAAGCACGTGACGCAATGCGACGAACGCGACGACCGCGACGACAGGCCACGCGAGGGCACGTACCAGGTCGACAATGTGCTCGAACGTCATGTCCCGGGACAAGTGGATACTCCATTTGCGGATCCGCAGCAAGTCATCTGCTTTCCCGGGCCCGACAGGCGCGCGTCAAGCAGCTCGAGCCGCTGCTGCGCGAGCTGCCTGGCACCTCGGCCGAGGTCGCGGCACGCTTAGGGACGAAGCCGCAGACAGTCGGTCAACGTCTCATGAACGCCCGCAAGATCGGGCTGGTCGCGCGCGACGGCGAAGGCGTCTGGTCGCAGATATAAGTCAACTAGAGTCCTGCGCGCCTGGAGGTCCTGCGATGAGATCGGTCAACCGTTGGTTTCTCGCGATCTCGGCTGTGGCCGTCGCAGCGCTCATGCTCGGCCTGCTCACCTCGCCAGGAACAGCTCGGGATGCCGCTGCCCGCACGACCACGATCCGCGTCAGGGAAATCGAGTACAGGTTCACGCTCTCCTCGAAGTCTGCGCCACGCGGACGGGTCACGTTCGCGGTCAAGAACGCCGGCGTCGCCCTCCATGACTTCAAGATCGACGGTAAAAGGACACCCGGAATCGACGCCGGCGGGACTGCGAGGCTGACCGTCAACTTCACGAAGCCGGGCAAGTATCCCTATCGCTGCACGTTCGACGGACACGCAGCCTTGGGCATGCGGGGTGTCTTCACCGTTCGCTGAAGGGCTGGCAGCGGCTGAAACAACACCGAGCGGCGGAAGCAGAGGATCCCTGAAGGGTGTCAAAATCTAGGTTCAGCCCCGAATCCGAGTTTTGACACCCTTCACCGCCAACCCCGCACATCGTCCGCACCATCTAAAGCCGCCAGGCTAGCGCGCGTCGGCGACGCGGTCGTGCTGCTGCGCGGTGAGAGATGTTCGAATCCGGCCCGACGCCGCAGGCGACTGCGCTCGTTCAGTTCTCGACGGTGACGAGCGTGCCGATCGGGGTGTAGGGCCAGACCTTGGCGGCGGAGGCGAGTGGGAGCTCGACGCAGCCGAGGCTTTGTGGCGTGCCGAAGGAGGCGCGGTTGAAGGCGTGGATGGCGTCGCCGCCGTTGAAGTAGCTGATGTAGCGGATGCCCGGGTCGTGGTAGTGGGAGCCACCCGGGTTGGTGCCGCTCATCGTGCCGACCGGGATGTGCTCGAAGACGGGGAAGGTGCCGAGCTGGGTCGGGGCGGCGGGGACGCCGGTGTTGCCGGGCGAGCTGAGGACGGTATGCCCGTTGTGCCAGAGGGCCAGCGACTGGGGCACGCTGCTGTGCACGTAGACGTAGCTGTAGCCGCTGGCGCGTCGTTTGCCGGCGATCGCGTCGGCGAGCAGCGCGTGCCAGACCCTTGCTCCCGCCAAGCCGTCGACGGCGAGCCCGTGGCTGTCCTCGAACATCATCACGGCACCACGCGTGATCTCGTTCGGCCGCTCGGCGCGCCAGAGCGCTCGTAACTCACTGGGGGTGTTCGGATAGCGCCAGCGGAAGCGGCCCTTCGGCGCGGCGACGGCGGCTCGCAGCTCGGCGCGTAGGCTGCGCGCC
This sequence comes from Gaiellaceae bacterium, assembly GCA_049273785.1. GTDB lineage: Bacteria > Actinomycetota > Thermoleophilia > Gaiellales > Gaiellaceae > 3-1-20CM-4-69-9. The sequence goes on from JBASRJ010000324.1 coordinate 7,361, forward strand.
ACCGGCGGGCCCGACGGCTGCCAGTCGAGCGGTAGGTAGCCGGCCTGGGCGAGCAACTGCTGCAGACGCAACAGCGAGCCGGGTGGCAGCGTCCACTCGAGCCGGCGGGTCGTGCGCAGGCTCCGCCCTGCGCGCCCGACCACCGCCACCGCTCGCGGCAGCCGGACGCGCAGATCGGTCGCGAAGCCGGCACCGAAACCCGAAGGGACGAAGACGAGCGTGTGGCTGTCCGGCTGCTGCCAGCGGCCGCGGGTGCGCGGGGACAGCTTCGGCCGCGCCGAGCCGAGCACCGCTGCGAGCGGCTTGGAGAACGTGAGCCGGATCGGAGCGGCGGGGGTGAGCGGCGCACCAGGCGCCGGACTGCTGACCAGCACCGGCGAGCGCGCGGGCGGGAACCAGCTGAC
>JBASRJ010000389.1:0-1623 GCA_049273785.1 Gaiellaceae bacterium
GCACGAGCGGCTGCGTCGCGCCCCCGAGCTCCTGGTCGAACGCAAGCGCGCGCGACTGGAGCACGCGGCGGGACGACTCCGGGCGCTCTCACCGCGCTCGACTCTGGAACGCGGATACGCAATCGTCCGCGGCGATGCGGGGATCGTGCGCACCACTGCAGCGGTGGCGAGCGGCGACGCGCTCGAGGTCGAGGTTGCGGACGGCCGCTTCGGAGCGCGCGCGGAATGACCGAGCAGACCTTCGAAGACGCGCAGCGCGAGCTCGAGCGAATCGTCGAGCGGCTCGAGCGCGGCGACGCCGACCTCGACGAGGCGATCAAGCTCTGGGAGCGCGGCGAGGAGCTCTACAAGCTCTGTGTCGGCAGACTCGACGCGGCGCACGGCAAGATCGAGGAGCTCGCCCGCCGCGTCGAGTCCGCCCAGCCTTGACTCGGCCTATGCGCTCAGGCTGAACGGCGGGTAGCGGTCCGTCACGAGGACAAAGGCGTATCCCGCCACGCGGTTTCCCCACCGCATCACTCCGAGAACGAAATCGAAAAGCCCTTGCGGATAGCGGCCCGTGAACAGGATCGCGAACCAGGCGATGATCACGCAGACGACCGCCGCGATGCCAAGGAAGAGCAGCAGGATGTAGTGCGGAATCGCGAGCAACCACTTGACGAGCGGTAACCAACGGTTGAGGTCTTGCTTCACGTCTGGGTAGGGAAACTCAAGCGTCACGCTCTGGCGCTCGTCGGTCGACGGGTAGTGGTCGTCCATCAGCGCGAGGTAGACGGCGACCCTGTTCTCGAACCGAAGCAGTTCGAGATTCCAGTCGTACCACCAACGCGGGTATTTCTGGCGAAAGAGGATCATCAGGAGCGGCGGCAGGAAGAGCAGGCCCCCAGCCCCGATCGCGACGGTTCTGCTTTGACCGTGATCCCAGCTGCTCGCGCTCGTCCACTCGCCCCCGAGACTGCTCGCCACGATCAGAATCGGGATCGCAACGAAGATCCTGAATCCGGTCGTGACCCGGTTGAGAGCCCGATCCGGGTACTCAACCGAGAACTGGACGGGATATTGCTGGCCACCCGCCTGCGTGCCTTGCTCCGTCACTGTCGGACCTCCTCGCGCGTTGGCCCGCCGAGACTACTCGTCCGCGCCCAGTGTGGTGTTACGGCTTGGCCCCGAGGCTGGCGCCGAGTGCGAAAAGATCGTCTCGGGCGCACGCAGGATCGCCGGAGAGCGCCACGAGCTCGACGCCTTCGGGCGGGTCGACCACGCGACCGCCGAACAGGACGCAGCGAACGCCGTGCGCCGTGCATCGGCGCACCACCTCGCCCGGCGCCTTGCCGCGCATTGTCGTCGCATCGACAGTTCCCTCTCCCGTGACCACGAGGTCGTAGCCGGACGGATCGAAGCCGATCGCGTCGAGGACGAGCTGCGCTCCCGGGACGAGCTCTGCGCCGAGGGCCGCGAGCGCAGCTCCTAGCCCGCCCGCGGCGCCGGCGCCGGGGAGATCGGCGACACCGCGCAGCTCCTCGATCGCGGACAACCGCTCCTCGAGCTGGCGCGCCTGCTCCGGGCTCGCGCCCTTCTGCGCGGAGAAGACGCGCGCCGCGTCGAGCAGCGGCACGTCGACAT
>JBASRJ010000337.1:0-1861 GCA_049273785.1 Gaiellaceae bacterium
GTGCGGGGGCCATTTCCGGGCCCCCGCAGATAAAAGAAAAGCGGGTTGCGCCTTCAACCCAACGCCGAAACGGACGAGGCCACACATGATCCCAGGGGAGTATCTACTCGGCGAGGGCGATATCGAAGCCAACGTGGGGCGGCGGACGGTGAAGCTCACCGTGGCGAACACCGGGGACCGGCCGATCCAGGTGGGGTCGCACTTCCACTTCTTCGAGGCGAACCGGGCCCTGCGGTTCGAGCGCCGGCAAGCCTTCGGGATGCGGCTCCACGTGCCGGCCGGGACCGCGGTGCGTTTCGAGCCGGGCGACGAGAAGGTGGTGACGCTCGTGGAGCTGGCGGGGGCACGCGAGGTCTACGGACTCAACGCGCTGACCGATGGGCCGGCGGGCGAGAAGCGGCGCGGGGAGAGCGTGAAGCGGGCAGCGGCCGGCGGCTTTCGGGGAGCGCGCGGATGAGCCTTCGACTCCCGCGTCGGCAGTACGCGGATCTCTACGGCCCTACCGTCGGCGACCGCGTCCGGCTGGCCGACACCGAGCTCCTGATCGAGGTGGAGCGCGACTTCACCTCCTACGGCGACGAGGTGAAGTTCGGCGGCGGCAAGGTGATCCGCGACGGCATGGGCCAATCGGCGCGCGCCACCGCCGCGCAGGGCGTGCTCGATCTCGTCATCACCAACGCGCTGATCCTCGACCACTGGGGCATCGTGAAGGCCGACATCGGGATCCGAGGCGGCCGTATCGTCGGTGTCGGCAAGGCCGGCAATCCCGACATCATGGCCGGGGTGACCGCGGGCATGGTGATCGGCGCCTCCACCGAGGTGATCGCGGGCGAAGGGCGCATCGTCACCGCGGGCGGTATCGACAGCCATATCCACTTCATCTGCCCTCAGCTCGTAGACGAAGCGCTCTCCGCCGGGCTCACCACGCTGATCGGCGGCGGAACGGGGCCCGCGACCGGCACCGCCGCCACCACCTGTGCGCCGGGGGCCTGGAACATCCACCGGATGCTGGAGGCCGCGGAGGCCTTTCCCATCAACCTGGGCTTTCTCGCCAAGGGCAACGCCTCGCGCGCCGCCCCCCTCCAGGAGCAGATCGAAGCCGGAGCCATCGGGCTCAAGCTCCACGAGGACTGGGGGACCACGCCGGCCGCCATCGACGCCGCCCTCTCGGTGGCGGAGGACATGGACGTCCAGGTGGCCATCCACACCGACACCCTCAACGAGGCCGGATTCGTCGAGGACTCCATCCGTGCGTTCAAGGGTCGGACGATCCACACGTATCACACGGAGGGCGCGGGTGGGGGACACGCCCCCGACATCATCCGGGTGGTAGGGGAGGCGAACTGTCTGCCGTCCTCCACGAACCCGACCATGCCGTTCACGGTCAACACCATGGACGAGCATCTCGACATGCTCATGGTGTGCCACCATCTGAACGCCAAGATCCCCGAGGACCTCGCCTTCGCGGAGTCACGCATCCGGGCCGAGACCATCGCGGCCGAAGACGTGCTGCACGACCTGGGCGCGATCAGCATGCTCTCGTCCGACTCGCAGGCCATGGGGCGCATCGCGGAGGTCATCTCGCGCACGTGGCAGACCGCGCACAAGATGAAGGTGCAGCGCGGGGCGCTGCCCGGCGACGGCCGGCACGACAACGCGCGGGCGAAGCGCTACGTGGCCAAGTACACCATCAATCCTGCGATCGCGCACGGCATCGCCCACGAGGTTGGCTCCATCGAGGTGGGCAAGCTGGCCGATCTGGTGCTCTGGAAGCCGGCCTTCTTCGGGGTGAAGCCCGAGCTCGTGCTCAAGGGCGGCCTGATCGCGGTGGCGGCGATGGGCGATCCCAACGGTTCCATTC
>JBASRJ010000052.1:0-7478 GCA_049273785.1 Gaiellaceae bacterium
GATCTCGTCCACGACGCGCGGCCGCACGGTGCGCAGCTCGTCCGTCTGCCAGAGCAGCGTCACCTCTCCGGTCAGCGCGCCCGCGACGGCGTCCGCGCGCGCCGGCGACGCAAGCGGATCGTCGAGCTCGGCGAGCAGTCCGCTGATCCGCAGGTGAGCGCCCAGAATCGTGCGGCGCGTCGCCTCGGTCGGATGCGCCGTGAGCACGAGCTCCAGCGACAGGGGCGGCGCCGGCCGATCGCCGAGCCGGTCGAAGGCGTCGCGCAGGGATTCGCGCGGCACGCGCTGCTCGAGCTCGTATTCCCGCCGCCGACGAAGCCGGTGGTGCTGCTCCGCGATGTTGACGAGCTGGAAGTAGATGGCGAACGCACGGATCACCGACGCCTGCCGATCGAGCGGTAGCGCGCGCACCGCGTCCCGCAGCTCCTCGCGAGGTGCACCCTCGCGCGCCTGCCGCGAGAGCAGCCGGATCCGTTCCTCCGCGGCGAGCAGCTCCTCCCCCTCCTGCTCGACCAGCACGCAGCCGAGCACGTCGCCGAGGAGCCGAACGTCACGTCGTAGCCGCGTGTCCGCACTCATGCGGCCAATCCTGAGCTAGGCGAGCGCTCCCCGAAAGGCTTCGGTCTTGACGTTTGTCTCCGCAACGGACTCGGGTCGGGTCTTCCCACCGCGGGAGAACCGCGGAATACTCGGTTGATGGCCGCGAGGGCCACTGTGGCGTCATCGCCCGTCATCGGGCGAGATCGTGAGCTTGCGACGATTCGGGACTTCGTCGCGGGCGTCGGAGACGAACCGGGCCTGCTGTTGCTCGAAGGCGCGGTAGGCATGGGCAAGACGACGCTCTGGCGCGTCGGAGTGCGCGCAGCAGAGGAGTCTTCGCATCGCATCCTCTCGTGCCGTCCGGCGGAGCTCGAGTCTCGTCTCGCGTTCAGCGCGCTCATCGATCTGTTCGCGGACGTTGAGGACTCGGTGCTCGAATCGTTGCCGCGGCCGCAACAGCACGCGCTCGAGATCGCGCTTCTCCGACGTCAAGGCTCCGAGACGCCCGTCGGGCCGCGCGACGCTGCGGTCGCCGCGCTCGGTGTGATCCGAACGCTCGCGGACGCGAGCCCCGTTCTAATCGCAATCGATGACGTCCAATGGCTGGATGCGCCTTCAGCGCGAGTCCTCTCGTACGCGGCCCGACGTCTGCAGGACCAGCCTGTCGGACTCCTGCTGACGCAGCGCGAGCGAACGACATCGTCGCTTCGCGTCGAGGGCGACGTCGCTCGCCTTTCGATCCCACCGTTGACGCTCGGTTCGCTCCACCAACTCGTGCGAGAACGGTTTGGTCTCGCTCTGCCAAGGCCCGCCCTTGCACGATTGTTGCGCACGACGGGCGGAAATCCGTTCTTCGCTCTCGAGATCGTCCGCTCGAATGGGGGCGAGCTGCCGACGACTGCCGAGCTGGCGATCCCGAGGACGCTGCGTGAGCTCGTTGCGGAACGCGTCGCAGCGCTCCCGCCGGCTGCACGGGAGGCGGTGCTCGCTACATTCGCGCTAGCACGCCCGTCCCTCGAGGCAGTGGAGACTGCGCTCCGCGCTGCGCATCGCCCGCGAGTAGGCCTCACCGACGCGCTGAACGCCGAAGCGCTGGAGGTTCGCAACGGTGTCGTCCAGCTCGGACATCCCTTGATCGGCTCCGCGCTGTACGAGGACCTCACGCCGGCAAAGCGCCGCGCACTGCACGCGCGACTTGCAGAACTTGTCACAGATCCGGAAGAGCAGGCGCGGCATCGTGCGTTCGCAACGACGACACCGGATGTCGGCCTCGCCGACGCACTGGAGAAGGCTGCTCTGCGTGCTCGCGGTCGCGGCGCACCGGACGCAGCAGCCGAGCTGCTCGAGCTCGCGCTCGCAGCGACCTCCAAGGCTGACGAGGCCCGCCGAACGGCGAGGCAGTTCGCACTCGCACAGGATCTCTACGTGGTGGGCGAGATGGAGCGTGCCCACGACCGGTGGCGCGAGATCGCCGAACGCGCTTCGAGCCCCGCCGATCGTGCTCGCGCGCGTTGCAACCTCGTACGGTTCGTCGAACCCGATTCCCGGAAGGCGGAGCCACTGCTTCGACAGGCGCGCGCCGAGGCCGAGGGCGACATCGCGCTACAGGCAACGATCGAGTTGACCTGGGCACGCGTGGCGTGGTGGTCTGCGCGACTCGGTGTCGCAGAGGAGCACGCAAATGCCGCAGTCACGCTTGCCGAACAGACCAGAGACTCGTCGGTGATTGCGCAGGCACTTGCGCAGGCAGCGGTCGTTGCATTTCACCGCGGCCGACCTGATTGGGCGGCGATGCTCGAGCGAGGCATCGCAATCGAAGACGAGCTCGGACACCAGTTGCCGCTCGACGTTCTGCCGCGCGGTCACCGAGCATTGATATACGAACGGATCGGCGACGACCTCGAAACGACGCGGCGGTACATCCATGACCTGCGTGGAACTGCGCTCGAGCGGGGGAGCCCAGGACTTCTTGCGGCGACTGGATGGTGGCTCACCACCACAGAGTGTTTGGCCGGCAATCTCGATGTCGCAGCGGCGTACGCGCGAGAGGGAACGACCTACGCGGCAGAGCTCAAGGCCGTCCACCACGAGACCGCATACAAGTACGCGTTCGCATTGGTCGACGCCCTCGCAGGCCGCACGGAGGACGCAATTGCCGGCGCACGCGAAGCGCTTGACGTCTCGGCGGACGGGCTGGGATACATCTGGTTGCGGTGCCGGGGGCTCTTGGGGTTCGTGGAGCTGTCGCTCGGACACCCCGAGGCGGCGGTCTCGTGGCTCGAGCCTGCGTGGCGGGTGTATGTCGATGAGCGTTGGGGTGAGGTGGGTCGCTTTGTGCCCGATCTGGTCGAATCGCTCATCCACCTGGGTCGTCTCGACGAGGCTGACGGCCGGCTCGCGTGGTTCGAGACAGCCGCCGAACGCCTCGGTAGGCGTTGGGCACTCGCGGAGACCAAACGCTGTCGTGGCTTGCTCCTCGCCGCGCAAGGCCAGCTCGACGCGGCCGCGGAGTCGCTCGAACGCGGAGTGCAGATGAGCGAGACCCTGGGTCAGCCGCTCATTCACGGGCGCGCGCTGCTCGCGCAGGGCATCGTCGCGCGACGGGCGAAGCGCAAGCGCGAAGCCGACGAGGCGCTGGCGCGCGCGCAGGACGTTTTCGAGCGAGCCGGTATGGCACTCCTTGCGGAACGCGCCCGCGCGGAGCGCGAACGCATCGGCCTTCACCCTCGCGCCGGCGCCGACTTGACGGAGACGGAACGCCGTGTCGCCGAGCTCGCCGGATCCGGGCACCGCAACGCGGAGATCGCAGCCGAGCTCTTCATGAGCGTCCGTGCGGTGGAGGCGAACCTCACACGCGCGTATCGAAAGCTCGGAATTCGCTCGCGGAGCGAGCTCGCAGTGCGGCTCGCCGCCGGTAGCACCGACTAAGAGCGGCGGTTTTCCACACTATCTCGCCCGGCCACGCCGTCCTACGCTCGGCCGATGTTCGAGTACCTCGCCGAGCGGTACGACCCAGGCGCAACCGGCGACCAAATTGACGCTGATGCCGCCCGGCTAGCAGCCGCAGCGCGAGAGCTGCGGTCCGAGGGACATGAGATCGAGTTCCTCGGCTCGACGTTCGTGCCCGGCGATGAAGCGACGCTGTCGCGCTTTGCCAGCAGCTCTGCGGGGCTCGTAGAGACCGCGCATCGAATGGCGTCGGTCCCTGTCGAGCGGGTCGTGGAGGCGCTGTCGCTGCCGTCGAGGGCGGCGGATCAAAGGAGGGAGAGATGATTCTGCGGTTCTTGGTGACTGTGCTGTCGGTGGCGTTGCTGGCCGGCTCTTCGACGACCGCGCAAGGGTTCGTCGGACCGGCACCCGTCGCGGCACAGGACCAGCGGGCTATCACTGCACTCGTTGGACCAGACGTGTCGAGCGTCCCGGCTGACGCGAGCTTCACCGGCAAGGAACGCTGGGAGCTGGCACTGAACAACTTCACCGGGCCGCCTCTGACCGGAGCTCAGATCAGCGTCAACAGCGCCTTCGATCTGACGGATTCGAATCTCTTCCGGTTCTTCGCGTCACTTCAGACCTCCGGCGGGCCGCCCGGCCCGCCGGTGGTGGTCACCTGCAGCATCAATCAGCACGAAGCCGCCTGCCCGCCCTCCCCGAGCCAGACCCTGCCCGCCGGGACGAATCTGTTCGTCCAGCCGAATATGCCGCCGCCCGGACAGCCCCCGCCGGGACCTCCGACACCGCCGTGGCTCGCGCCGGGCGTGCCGACGGCGATGACCCCCGGGTTCGACTCGACCGTCAGCGAAACCGCCTTCTCGGGTGGGACGGCGAGTCTGCACGTCCGGGTCACGTTGCGCGACACCGTTCGCTACACCAACGCCTTCCAGGTCAACGTCCACGCCGACGGCAACGCGGTACCAGGATCGGAGACGGTCACGAGCTCGTCCGGCGGCCCAGTGCCGGTGTGCGGTCCCTCCGCTCCGGCGGGCACGTGCTACCGCGTCTTCTACGGGCCGCCGCTGTGCAACGACTCCCGACTGGGGGACGGCAGCGCGAACTTCTTCCTCGACCAGCCGCAGATCGGCGAGACCTACGACTTCGGCTCGACCCAGGCGCAGACGCCGACCTGCCCCAACCCGCCCGTGCGGCCGCATGTCAACGTCGCGGCCCAGCAGGCCGGCGAGCCCTGTCCGGGCGGCCCACCGTGCTCGCCCCCAGTGACCAACAGCGTCACGATCCAGGACCCCGACCTCATGGGCAGCGTGACCTACAGGTTCGACGAGCCGACCGAGATCGCGGCGCTCGCACCATTGACGAAGTGGGCCGTTGACTACCTGCCGATCTTCGCACCGCAGCGTCCGACCAAGATCGCCTTCGCGACGAACCGCGACGGCAACTTCGAGATCTACTCGATGAACGCGGACGGCGGCGCGCAGACGCGACTGACCACGAATCCGGCGTTCGACGCGACGCCGTCCTTCTCAGCCGACGGGTCGAAGATCGCCTTCGCAAGCAGCCGGACCGGCAACGGGGACATCTACCTCATGAACGCCGACGGCACGGGGCAGGCGCGGCTCACGACCAGCACTGCGATCGACGGCTTCCCGACGTTCTCTCCCGACGGGACGAAGATCGCGTTCGCAAGCAGCCGAACCGGCAACGGGGACATCTACGTCATGAACGCCGACGGCACGGGGCAGACCCGGCTCACGACGAGCGCGGCCGTGGACGCCGAGCCTTCCTGGTCACCCGACGGGAAGAGAATCGTCTTCACCAGCGGCCGCACCGCGAACGGCGACATCTACGTCATGAACGCCGACGGCACGGGACAGACCCGGCTGACGACGAGTTCGGCGATCGACAGCTCGGCCGATTGGTCGACCGACGGGTCGAAGATCGTCTTCGACAGCAACCGCGACGGCAACTTCGAGATCTACTCGATGAACTCCGACGGCAGCGCGCAGACCCGCTTGACGAACACTGCTGCGTTCGACGGAGATCCGACGGTTCTCTCGACCGGGCAGATCGCGTTCATGAGCAACAGAGACGGCAACTTCGAGATCTACTTGATGAACGCCGACGGAAGCAGCCCAACGCGTAGGACGACCAATCCCGCAGTCGACGTCTCGCCCGACGCCCCCTGACGCATCCCGGAAAGCAGAGGAGGCCCGCACCTCCGGGCCTCCTACTTCGGCAGACGTCCCTGGCTTAGCCCGAAGCCTCGAACGCCGGTTCGGCGCCGAGAGCGGGCGCCGCCCGCGCGGGACCATGCGCGAGGCCGAGGTGGCCGTGCGCCTCCGTGCCGTAGCCGCCGGGAACCGGGATGTAGAACTCGGGATAGCCCCACATGCCTTGCTCGGAGACGTCCAGGCCGGCTGTCTCGGTCTCGGGCTCCACCCGGATACCCCAGAGCCGCTTCATCGTCCAGAGCGACCCGAAGGACGCCGAGAACGTGAAGCCACCGACGGCGACGAGGCCCAGCGCCTGAATCCCGAGCTGGTGGAACGAGCCCGTGTAGACGAGGCCGCCCCGGCCAGTGGCGAGGTTGGCGGCCAGGCTCGGCACGGCGAAGAGGCCCGTCGCGAGCGTTCCCCATACACCCGACATGCCGTGCACGGCCACGGCGCCGATCGGATCGTCGATCCCGATCCGCTCGACGAACAGCACACCCGCGACCGCGATGAATCCGGAGACAAGCCCGATCACGATCGCCGCCCACGGCGCGACGAAGCCGGACGCGGCAGTGATCGCGACGAGCGCCGCGAGCACGCCGTTCAGCATCATCGAGACGTCGGGCTTGCGCAGGATCACCCACGCGCTGGCGATCCCGCCGACCGCACCGGCCGCCGCCGCGACGTTCGTCGTCAGCGCGACGTAGCCGAAGTAGCCGATCTTGTTGCCGGTGATGACGGCGAGCGTCGACCCCGGATTGAAGCCGAACCAGCCGAACCAGAGGATGATCGTCCCGAGGACGGCGTACGGCATGTTGTGGCCGGGAATCGGGTTCGCACGACCGTCTTTCCCGAACTTGCCGATGCGAGGCCCGAGCAGGATCGCACCGGCCAGCGCGGCCAGCGCGCCCTGGTAGTGGACGACCGTCGAGCCGGCGAAGTCCTGCATCCCCTTCCCGAACAGCCAGCCGCCCGAGTGCCAGATCCAGTGCGAGGTGACCGAGTAGATGAGCGTGAACACCGCGCCGAACGCGAAGTACACCCAGAGCTTCGCCCGTTCGGCCATCGCGCCCCAGACGATCGCGAGCGACACGCCTGCGAAAACGACCTCGAAGAGATACCCCGTCGCGCCGGGAATCCCGGTGAAGAACGAATAGGGGGCCTTGCCGATCGAGAGCATCTCGTTCGTCGACGGGAAGAAGCCGTGCGTGCCGACGATCCCGTTGCCGTCGCCGAACGCGATCGCGAATCCGAACGCCCAGTACACGAGCGAGCAGACGCCGAAGATTAGGACGTTCTTGCCGGCGATGTGCGCGGCGTTCTTCATCCGAGTGAGGCCCGCCTCGAGGAACGCGAAACCCGCCTGCATGAACATGACGAGGACGGCGGCGATGACGACCCAGACCGTGTTGGCGGCGATGACCAGATCGGCGGTCTTCATTGGACTTCCACCGCCTGCGCCAGCGGCCTGCCCGTCCGGTTGTGCGTGACGTTGTCGACCGCTGTCGTCCAGACGAGCCCGTCGCCCGACTCGTTGCCGCTCCGGGCGGAGTCCACGATCGCCTCGACGACGGCGTCGGCCTGGTCGTCGTCGACGATGAACGCGAGCAGCGCCTTCGGCAGGAACCGCGACTCGAAGATCCGACCGCGATATTCGTGGGTGACACCCCGCTGCCTCCCGTGGCCGATCGCCTCGATCACCGTCACGCCGACGTGACCGGTCGCGTGCTCGACCGCGTCGATTACCGTCTCGACGCGCTCGCGAATCACGAC
>JBASRJ010000355.1:0-12637 GCA_049273785.1 Gaiellaceae bacterium
GCATGGGAATGCGTCCGGGCGCGTCGAGATAGAGCGCGAGTGTTCCCTCGAGCGCCGCGAGCGTCAGCTTGTCCGCCCGCAGCGCACGTTGCAGCGGATGGCGGCGCAGGCGCTCGACGAGCTCGCCGCGACCGAGGACGATGCCCGCCTGCGGGCCGCCCAGCAGCTTGTCTCCGGAGAAGCACACGAGATCTGCGCCTGCGGCGAGCGCCTCGCGTGCAGTCGGCTCGTCTCCGACGTTCACGAGCGATCCCGAGCCAAGATCGTCGAGGAGAGGCAGTCGATGGCGCTGCGCGATCGCGGCGAGCTCTTCCAGGCGCGGCTGCTCGGTGAAGCCGACGACGCGGAAGTTGGACTGGTGAACGCGGAGGAGCAGCGCCGTCTCGTCCGTTATCGCCCGCTCGTAGTCCGCGGCGCGCGTACGGTTCGTCGTCCCAACCTCGCGCAACCGCGCGCCGGATCGCGCGAGCACGTCGGGAATGCGGAAGCCGTCGCCGATCTCGATCAGCTCGCCGCGCGAGACGAGCACGTCGCGGCCTTCGGCCAGTGCGGCGAGGGCGAGCATGACGGCGGCCGCGTTGTTGTTGACGACGAGCGCAGCCTCCGCGCCGGTCAGGCGGCGAAGGATCGGCGCGACATGGTCCTGTCGCGACCCGCGCGTGCCCGCGAGGAGGTCGTACTCGAGGTTAGAGTAGCCTCGCGCCGCGTCGTGCACGCGCGCCAGCGCCTCCTCGGCGAGCGGCGCGCGTCCCAGATTCGTGTGCGCGATCACGCCGGTTGCATTGATCACTCGCCGCAGGCGCGGCAGGCGTACCGCCACGAGCTCCTCGCGCAATCGGCCGGCTAGATCGCCCGGATCTGCCCCCGCGCGGATCTCCTCGCGGGCACGCGCAAGGACGGCGCGCGCGGCGTCGACGGCAAGCGGGTCGTCGCTCCCACGCGCCAACTCGTCGACCGACGGGAGGTCGTGGAGGCGCACGCCGAGGAGTGTAGAGCCGTTCCCGCTAGCGGAAGTCGCAGTTCTTGTTGTGCGTGATCGTTCGCGCGCGGATGATGTGCGGCTCGACGGGCGCAAAGACCTTGCCGCCGCTCCGCACCCAGTAGATCTGTCCTTTCCAGACGTACCGCCCCTTCGGCACCTTGAACGGCACGGGCGACCGAAACGCGCGCCGGCCGCTGACGTCCTTCCAGACGACGACGCCGCCCGGAAGGATGAAGTTGCCCGCCAGCTGCGCCCTGGCCCATCCCGTCTTCGCCTGCTGCCGGGCGAACGGGCCGTTCTTCGTCGCCTGGCGGTACAACGTCCCCTGCCACCAGGCCTCCTCCGGCTGGTCGTCGGCGCCGACGGGGTGGACGACGTTCGGCGGAGCGATCTCCGTGACGCCGCCGTTCCTTGCGGAGATGCACACGGGCTCGGCGCTGTACTCGTAGTCCGCGGTCTCCCGGATGGTCGGCACGGTGCGTGCGACAGGCGGCGCCCCGATTCTGGGGACGACGAGCTGCTGCGGGCTGTGGGCGCGCGCGAGCGATCTCCCGACGGCGTTCAGCGAGCGCGTCGTTCGAGCCATCCAGGCGAGCAGGTTGCCGTTGCTCCGCCGCGGTCCGACCGACGGCTGGCCGATCGGCCGTCCTGTCGCCAGCGCGAGCACGCGAGGCGGCACCGGCGGCGGCGGGGATGTGCCGGGGGTCGACGGCGCGCCGGTGATCTCGCACCCACGAGTCGGCTGGTCGTCGAGGCAGTAGTCGTTCCCCGCGCCGGCCTGGACGCTGTCGTTTCCGCCGCCCCCGCCGACAAAGTCCGCGCCGCCGCCCGCGGACAGCGTGTCGTCTCCCTCGTTGCCAAAGAGCTCGTTCGGCTTCGAGTCGCCGACGAGTGTGTCCGCGAACGTCGAGCCGGACAGGCTCTCGACGCCGCTGAGCGTGTCCGTGCCCTCGCCGGTCGCGCTCTTTGTCGCGAGGTCCGCGTGCACGGCTGAGGCCGCATTGATGTACGAGACGATGTCGGCCGTGCCGGAGCCGCCGTTGAGGACGTCGTTGTTCGGCCCGCCGAACAGCTTGTCGTCTCCGGCCCCGCCGTCGAGCCGGTCGTTTCCCTGGTCGCCGAAGATCACATCCGGGCCGCCGCCGCCGCTGAGGACGTCGTCGCCCTGGAACCCCTCGAGGAAGTTCTGCTTGCCGTCGCCGGTCAGGTGATCGCTCCCATTCGATCCGGCAAGGCCCTCGAAGTTCAGCAGCCGCTCGGTTCCCTGGCTCTGCGCCTGTCCGGTCGCCAGGCTCGCGGTCACAGGGGCGATGAAGTCGGCGATGTCGAAGCCGGCCCGTCCGTCGAGTGTGTCGTTCCCGCCGAAGCCCATCAGGAAGTTCAGGCCAGCGTCGCCCGAGATCTTGTCGGCATGTGTCGAGCCGAGCACGGACTCGACGTTCGTGAGCGTGTCGGTACCGTCGCCGGTAGCAGCTCCGCTCTGTAGGTCGACGTTCACCCCGTTGTTTGCATCCACGTACGCCGCCGCATCCCCGTCGCCCGGGTGTCCGATCAGCGTGTCGTTTCCGGGACCGCCTTCGAGCGCATCCGAGTGTGCGCCGCCGTCGATCGTGTCGTTTCCGTTGTACCCGCTCAGGACGTTGATGTTGCCGTCACCTGTGAGCGTGTCGTTGTAGTCGGAGCCGCCGATGTTCTCGATTCCGTTCAGCGTGTCGTGCCCGTCGCCCGTTGCCACTCCTGTTTGCAGATCGGCGCGGATAGGTCCGGTGGCGTCCAGATAGAAGGCGGTGTCCCCGCCGTCGCCGCCGACGATGGTGTCGTCGCCCGCACCGGCGTCGATTCCGTCGTTGCCCGGTCCGCCGTCGATGCTGTCGTTCCCTGCGTTTGCCTGCACGATGTCGTCCCCCGGGCCCAGGCAGATGCGGTCGTCGCCGGCGAGACCGAAGACGCTGTCGTCGCCGCCGAGGGTGACGATCACGTCGGGTCCGGGAGTTCCGAAAATCTGGTCGTTCCCCTGCGTCCCGACGATCGTCGCCGGCGCGCCGAAACAGGTCAACTCGCCCTGCGCGGCGCCGTTTCCGCTCCCCACCATCAGGCAGAGGACGACGACGGCGGCCAGGCGACCCCACACGCCGCCGATCCTAGGGCGAAAGCCGCCGGGCTTCTAGTCCCGGCGCCTACTGCGCGTCGGCTTTGACCGGAGCGGCAGGCATGTGTGCGCAGCGCCGGTCGTAGCACGCGATCACCTGCGCGACGACGTCTTCGGGATCGTCCGTCACGTGCAGGAGCTCGACGTCCCCCGGCGAGATCATCCCGTCGGCGAGGAGGTCATCGCGGAACCAGTCGAGGAGCTCGTCCCAGTACGCAGAGTCGAACAGGACGACCGGGAAATGGAGCACTTTGCCCGTCTGGATCAGCGTCAGCGCCTCGAACAGCTCGTCGGCCGTGCCGAAGCCGCCGGGAAAAACGACGAAACCCTCCGCAGCCTTCACGAACATCGTCTTCCGCGCGTAGAAGTGGCGGAACGTGAGCGAGATGTCGAGGTACGGGTTGACGTTCTGCTCGTGCGGGAGCTCGATGTTGAACCCGACCGACAGGCCGCCGCCTTCCTTCGCACCGCGGTTCGCGGCTTCCATCACGCCCGGCCCGCCACCCGTGACGACGGCCCAGCCTTCCTCGGCGAAGCGGCGCGCGACGTCGCGGGCCTGCTCGTAGGGCGTCCTGCCTTCGCGGACGCGCGCCGAGCCGAAGATCGTCACGGCCGGCCGGTCGATCTTGTCGACGGCCTCGAAGCCCTGGCGGAACTCGTGCGCAATCATTGCGACGTGCTCCTCGAGCTCGGCCGGCGTCTCGTCGGACGCGAGGATGCGCCGGTCTTCCACGCTAAAACTGGTGCGGCACGTGCGTCGCGTGCATCCCGAATACGAGCGCGACCGCAAGCCCGAAGTACAGGAGGCCGATGATCAACCGGCGGCCGGGCGTGACCTTGTAGTACTCCTGCATCTGCGGATGGCTCCGCATCTGCCATCGGCGCCAGAGCTCGGATGCGGCCAGGAGCAGGATGATGATCAGGATCGGGTTCGGGCGGTAGATCACGAGCGCGAGCAGCGCCAGGAAACCGACGAACCAGAGCGCGGGATGAAGTGCCGCGGTGACGCGCCCGCCGTCGAGCGGGATCACCGGCAGCAAGTTGAACAGGTTGAGGAAGAAGCCCAGGAACGCCAGCGCCTTCAGCTTCTGCGAGTCCTCTGCGACCGCAACGGCGTAGACGGCGAGCGCTCCGAGCGAGCCGAGGATGGGGCCGGCGATCGCGAGCCGCGCCTCGCGCCACGCGTCGTGCGGCATCTGCTTCATCGTGATCGCGGCACCGAGGAACGGGATGAAGAGGGGTGCGCTGACCGGGAGTCCCTGGCGCTTCGCCTCGGCGACGTGGCCCATCTCGTGCACGAACAACAGGAAGATCAGGCCGATCCCGAACCACCAGCCGCCGAGCCAGACGTAGAACGCGGCAGAGACGAACATCGAGAAGAGGAACTTGAACTTGAGGAGGACGACGCCGAACTTGGCGAGAAAGGCGCCGAGCGCCGCAATCGGAGCCCAGAGCTTCCGCAGCGCAGCGCGCCAGTCGAAGCCCTTGGGCTGGATCGGCTCGTAGTCACGCCATTCCTGGGGGTACTGCTCCATGCCACCCATTGTGCCTAGAGGTATCGGTCGTGGATCGCGGTTTCAGGAGCCGCGGCCGATCCACTCCTCGCCGCTCTCGTAGACCTCTTTCTTCCAGAGCGGGACTCGCTCCTTGAGCGTGTCGATCGCGTCGCTGCACGCGGCGAGGGCGTCCTGTCGGTGTGGGGCCGACACTGCGATCACCACTGACGGTTCGCCGATCTCGACTCGGCCTGTGCGATGGTGGATCGCGATCGCGCAGAGGTCGTAGCGCGCCTCCAGCTCCTCGGCGATCTGGGCCATGACGTGCTCGGCCATGCCCGCGTAGGCCTCGTACTCGAGATGCGTCACCGTGCGGCCGCGTGAATGGACTCGTGTCGTTCCTGTGAACGTCGCGATCGCTCCGGCCTCGTCGTTCCGCACTTCGTCCACCGCTGCGTCGAGTGACAGCGGTTCCTCGCTGAGGCGGAAATCGCCGCCGCTGACCGGCGGGATCAGTGCCACCTCATCCCCTTCACGCAGCTCGCGGTCGCGCTTCGCGTACTCCTTGTTCACCGCGTAGAGCAATCCCTCCGGCTCGGGCCCGAGGCCGAGCACCGGCCAGATCTCGTCGACGCGCGTCACGTTCTCGAGCTCCTTCTCGCTCCAGCCTGCGAGCTCCCGCAGCCCGGCGAACAGCCTGACGTTGACCGTCACTCCCGTTCTCGCTCCCGAGACAACTCGAGCGTCCGTCTGAGTTCGGGAAGATCCCGGTGATCACGCGGGCGACCGGCGGCTTCCTTCGATCGGATCACGTCCTCGAGCGACGCAATGAGAATCTGAAGGCCATGGATGTCGGTTCTGACCGCGCCGCGCAATAGGTCGTTGAACCCGTGCGTTCCGTCCGGATCCAGCGAAATGTCGAGCTCTCCATGGTCGGTGACGAACTTCCAGGTCGATCCCGCCGCCAGCGACTTTCCGTTCAGCTGGAACGATCTCTCGACGTCCGCTGGCATGCCATAGAGGTGCGCGTTCATCCGGCCTAGCGCAGCGGCGACACGATCGAGATTCGCGATATCACGATCGGGCGTGATGTCGAGGTCGAAGGTGACGTGACGCGCTCCGTGGATCGCGGCGGCGGTGCCGCCGATCACGACGTAGACGGCGCCCTCGGCTTCGAGCGCCGCAAGCATCGGGCCGGGGTTGAATCGCCGCGGCCCTTCGTCGCTGGTCAAGCGGCTTGAAGCCTTTCGCGCGCTTCGGCGAGGAACTGTGCCCAGCCGACAAGGCGATCGAACCGATCCTCTGCACTCAATGCGAGAGAGAGCTCGATTGCGGCGTCCTGCGAGGCGTCGAATTCCTCGAGCCAAAGCTGCAGCTCGAACCCGCACGCGCGGATGAGATCGCGCAGCGTCTCGAGGCTCGGCTTGACCTCGTCTCGCTCCCACCGACCGATGACGGACGTGGGTTTGCCGGCCGCCCGGGCCAGCTCGGCCTGCGAAAGGCCGGCTCGACGTCTCGCCTGACGAAGCAGATCGCCGCTGATCACGGAAGAGATTGTAACCGCAGATATGCGGTTAGGGCCCCGCGGCGTACGATCCTTCACGCATGGCCAAAGTCGAACATCCGCGCGAAACGGACTCCGGGATCGAGATCAAGCCGGTCTACACGGCCGACGACGCGCCGGACGCGCTCGAGCTACCCGGCGAGTTCCCGTTCACGCGCGGGCCCTATCGGGACATGTACCGCGGCCGGCCGTGGACGATCCGCCAGTACGCTGGTTTCGCCTCGGCGGAGGAGACGAATCAGCGCTTCCGCTATCTACTCGAGCGCGGCCAGACGGGGCTGTCCGTGGCGTTCGACCTGCCGACGCAGCTCGGCTACGACTCGGACGATCCGCGTTCGGTTGGGGAAGTAGGGCGCACCGGAGTCGCGATCGACTCGATCGCGGACCTGGAGTTGCTGTTCGACTCCATCCCGCTGAGCGAAGTGTCCACATCGATGACGATCAACGCGCCCGCAGCCTTGCTCCTGCTGCTCTACGAGCTGGTCGCCGAGGAGCAGGGCGTGAAAGCCGAAGCGCTGCGCGGCACCGTGCAGAACGACATCCTCAAGGAGTACGTCGCGCGCGGGAACTACATCTTCCCCCCGCGCCCCTCGATGCGGCTGACGACCGATCTGTTCGCGTACTGCGCCGAACGGATCCCGAGGTGGAACACGATCTCGATCTCCGGCTACCACATCCGCGAGGCCGGTTCGACCGCGGTGCAGGAGCTCGCGTTCACGCTCGCGAACGGGATCGCGTACTGCCAGGCGGCGGTCGACGCGGGACTGTCGCCGGACGAGTTCGGCGCGCGGCTCTCGTTCTTCTTCAACGCGCACAACCACTTCTTCCAGGAGGTGGCGAAGTTTCGCGCGGCGCGACGGCTCTGGGCGCGGATCATGAAGGAGCGCTTCGGCGCCACGAACCCGAAGGCGTGCGCGCTGCGGTTCCACGCGCAGACCGGCGGCTCGACGCTCACCGCGCAGCAGCCGGAGAACAACATCGTCCGCGTGGCGATCCAGGCGCTGTCCGCGGTTGCCGGAGGCGCGCAGTCGATCCACACGAACGGCTTCGACGAAGCGCTGGCGCTTCCATCCGAGCGAAGCGCGCACATCGCGCTGCGGACGCAGCAGCTGCTCGCGCACGAGGCGGGGGGAACAGACACGGCGGATCCACTCGGCGGCGCCTATTTCATCGAGGCGCTGACGGAGGAGCTCGAGGCGCGCGCGTGGGAACTGATCGAGCGTGTGGACGAGCTCGGCGGCGCCGTCGCGGCGATCGAGCAGGGCTTCGTCCAGGACGAGATCGACCAGGCCGCGTTCGAATATCAGCGGCAGGTCGAAGCCGGCGAGCGCGTGATCGTCGGCGTCAACCGGTTCGAAGAGGCGCAGAGCGAGCCGATCGAGCTCCACCGCCTCGACCCGGAAGCGGAGAAACGGCAGCTCGAGCGCACGGCGCGCATGCGGGCCGAACGGAATCTTGCGGACGTCGGGCAAGCGCTCGCCGATGTGCGAAACATCGCCGGCGGCAAGCAGAACCTCCTCGTCCCGATGCGCGAAGCCCTTCGAGCCCGCTGCACGATCGGCGAGATCTGCAACACGCTCCGGGACGAGTGGGGCATGTACGACGCCCAGCGCGCGTGACCGCGCGCTGCGCGTGGACGGCCGCGCCGACGCGGTCGCCGCGGCCTCTATGACGGCATCGCAAGCGACGCCTCAGCGCGCAGCGCTAGGCGGACGCGCCGGAGTAACGCCGCAATCCGAAACGCCAGAACCAGCGCGTGAATGCGAACAGCGCGGCGGCGAAAGCGACCGCGACGAGCAACGTCTGCCAGTGGAGCCGCGACGTGAGCGCCTGCGCGGGAACGGTGACGGCGAGTCCGACGGGCACGAGGAACGTCACGCTGTAGCGCAACCACCCGGGATACACGCCGATTGGCCAGCGACCGGTCTGGTAGATGCCCTCGAAGAGCTCCAGGACGTGCTCCATCCGTACGATCCAGAACGCGCCGATCGTGACGATCAGCCAGAAGCAGTAGACCAGCACCATCCCGATTCCGAGTGCGAACACGAATCCGAGGAGGTCGGACGGCCCCACCGATTTCTTCACGCCGGTCAGCCCGACCAGCAGGACGATCAGTCCCGAGAGCATCTCGACGACCTGCCAGATCTTGATCTGGCGCACGCTCACCAGGACCTGCCCGTCCTCGGGCTTCGTCAGCGCAAAGTCGAGCGTTCCCTGCTGGACGTCTTCCATCAGCTTCTCCATGTTCGGCTGGATGAACGCGTGGATCACGCCGCCGAGCAGGATCTGGACGCCGAGGAGCGACAGCAACTCCGACTCCGTCCAGCCGTGGAGCGTCGTCGTATGTGAGTAGACGAGCGACAGCACGACGAGCCCCGTCCCGACCTGGATCAGCGCCTGGAAGAGCTGGACGAAGAAGTTGATGCGGTACTGCAGATCGCTCATCACCCCGACGCGAAAGAACAGCCAGGCAATCCGTAGCGTGTTCAATTCCCCACCGCGGAGTAGTGCCGGATCGCCCGGCGCCAGGCGACCCTGAAGAGTGCAAGCCCGATCGCCGTCCAGAGGATCTGGGCGCCAAGGCCCCGCAGGAGCGACGCCGTCGAGAGATGTCCGACGAGCGCCTCGATCGGGAAGTAGAACGCCCACTTGAACGGCAAGTAGTTGGCGAGCGTCTGTGTCCACCCGGGCATCAGCTTGAGCGGGACTAGGCGGCCGGACAAGAGGAGCTCCGTTGTCATGTAGAGGTCGAAGACGGCCGCCCCTCTCGTCGTCCAGAAGCAGAGCATCCCGATGAACGACATCAACATCGTGCGGATCAGGTACGCGCCCACGAGCGCAAAGAAGAAGACGACGCCGTCGAGGACCGAAGGGTTGAGCGCAGGATGGAAGACCAGTGAGAGCCCGATCGCGATCGGGATCCAGAGAGCGACGACGACGACCTTGGACCCGGCGAACCACGCGATGTCGCTGTGGAGTGGATGGATCGGTCGTAGCAGCTCGCCGGAGAACCGGCCTTCCCGGATCCGCCATTCCCAGAAGGGCGCGCCGAAGACGACGTTGATGTTTCGAACGAGCGTCCAGACGATGTAGTACGCCGCGAACTCGCTTGGCGTAATGCCGCCGACCGAGCCGCCGTGTGAGCGAGCGATCGTCGACCAGACGACGAGATAGATCACCGGCTCGGCGACCATCCCGAGCATGTAGAAGTACTGCGCGACGCGGTACTGAAACTGACTCGAGATGGCCGTGCGCATCGTCGTCAAGTAGAAGTCGACGAGCGAGCGCACGCGAGGCGCCTGCGCAAGCTGCGGCTGGGCGCTCACTCGGGTCGCTCCTGCGCGAAGACGAGCTCGATCACGTCTTCGATGGGCGGATCCTCGATCGTGAGATCCGCGACGTCGTACTCACTCAAGATCCGCGCCGCAATGCGCGGTGTCTCCGGCTTGGGCACGCGCAATGTGACGCGGTCGCCGTCGCGCTTGACCACTTCGCCCATCCCGTCGAGGCGGTCCGCGCCGTTCTGCAATGCCACTTCGATCGTCTTGTACGCGGCGAAGCGGTGCGAGAGCGCCGCCAGATCGCCGTCGAACAGGATCCGCCCGTGGTGGATGACGATCACACGCCGGCAGAGTGCGACGACGTCCGCCATGTAGTGACTCGTCAAGAGGACGGTCGCGTTGTGGCGCTGGTTGTACTCCGCGATGAACGAACGAATCCGCTTCTGCATCGTCACGTCGAGCCCGATGGTCGGCTCGTCGAGGAAGAGGACCTGCGGACGGTGCAGCAGCGACCCGACGACCTCCACCTTCATCCGCTCGCCGAGTGACAGGTTTCGCACAGGCTTGCGGACGAGATCGCCGACGTCGAGCAGCGCGATCAGCTCGTCGCGCGTGGCCAGGAAATCCTCGCGCCGCAGCCGGTAGATCGCACGATTGAGCTCGAACGAGTCGAGCGCCGGCAGATCCCACTGGAGCTGGTTGCGGTTCCCCATCACGAGCGTCATCTGCCGCAGGTAGTCGCGCTCGCGGCGCGATGGAACGTGTCCGAGCACTCGTGCCTCGCCCGAGGTCGGGTACAGCAGGCCCGACAGCATCTTCAGCGTCGTCGTCTTGCCGGCGCCGTTCGGGCCGAGGAAGCCGACGACCTCGCCCGGCTGGATGGTGAACGAGATCTCGTCGACGGCCCGGACGTCGCGCGTCTTGCGGCGGACGACGCTGCGCAGGGCAGCCCGGAGCCCAGCCTCCCGCTCCGGCACGCGAAACACCTTTGTGAGAGCCGAGACGTGAACGGTTGGGTCGGCCAAGGCGCCGAGAACCTAGCGTGGAGACCGGCCTTCACGTTTGCCCGAAAGGGCGATATCGTCCCCGCGACTCGGGTAACCGACGGGGAGAAGGGGAGGAGATGAGACAGGTCTCGCACCGACTAGGCGGCCGCCGCTTGCTGGCTTTGGCTGCTGCGTTCGCGCTGGCCGCGATCATCAGCTCCGCTGCTGCGGGCTCCAACGGCAACGGCAGCGGCAACGATCGCCTGGCGCGGATCAATCACATCGTTGTCATCTACGAAGAAAACCACAGCTTCGACAACCTGTACGGCGGCTGGGAAGGCGTCAACGGCCGGCAGAACGCCGATGCCGCTCACACGACGCAGGTCGACCAGAACAGCCTGCAGTACACGTGTCTGAAGCAGCTCGATGCGAATCTCACGTCACCGATTCCGCTGGCGGCGACGTGCAATGACACAGCTCATGGGTTCTCGAGCGCTTTTGGGAACACGTACTTCAGTATCGACGACTTCATCAAGCCGGACTTCATCACGTGCCCACCGATCGCGAACGCGTTCGGCTTCCCGAACGGGCTTCGCAATCCGGGCATCAATCCGGCGAACGGTCAGACGGTGCCAGACGCGCGATCCGGCGGCTGCACGCGTGACCTCGTGCACGAGTTCTACCAGGAGCAGTACCAGCTCAACGGTGGCCAGCAGAACCGATATATGTCCGGCAGCGACTCGGCCGGCACGACGATGGGCGTGTACGACACGAAGGCCCTGCCGATCTACCGGTACCTGCACCAGGGCGACCATCCGCACTACGCGATCCTGGACAACTTCTTCCAGGCGGCGTTCGGCGGCTCGTTCCTGAACCACCAGTGGCTGATCGCCGCGCGGACGCCGACCTTCGTCGTTCCGGCGGACAGCGCGCTCCACTCGATCGTCGACTCGAACGGGATGCCGGTTGCGTATCCGCTCTACACGCCGACCGGAACGGTCCGCCGCGGTCCTTTGACCGCTACATGCGCGTCGTTGCCGGCATCGGTATCCGGCCTCGCCTGTGGCAACTGGGCCGTGAACACGATGCAGCCGCCTTTTGCTCCGTCCGGGGCGTTCGGCGCGAAGCTGACCGTGCCGCTGACGACTCCGACGATCGGCGACCGCCTCAACGGGGCCGGCCTGACGTGGGCCTGGTACGCGGGCGGCTGGAACGACGCGGCGGCCGGCCATGCGGACCCGCTGTTCCAGTTCCACCACCAACCGTTCAACTACTTCGCCAACTACGGCCCCGGCATGCCCGGGCGTGCGCATCTCCAAGACGAGACCGCCTTCGAGCAGCTGATCGCATCATCGGGGAAGAGCTGCAACCTGCCGGCCGTGAGCTTCGACAAGCCGATCGGCGAGCAGAACGAGCATCCCGGCTACGCGAGTGAGCCTGACGGCAGCGACCACCTCGTTAATCTGCTGAAGGGGATTGCCGGAGGCGCGTGTGCGAAGGACACGATGGTCATCGTCACGTACGACGAGTTCGGCGGTCAGTGGGATCATGTCTCCCCGCCGGGCCAGGGCGGCAACAGCGGCCCGCACGACATCTGGGGGCCTGGCACGCGGATCCCGGCGCTCGTGATCTCGCCCGGGCTGCGCGGGAACGAGGCGATCGACCACACGCAGTACGACACGACCTCGATCCTCAGGACGATCGAGGAGCGCTACAACCTCGCGCCCGTCGGCGATCCGGTGACCGGACCGCGCGACGCCGAGGTGAACAGCCTCTCGAACGTGTTCGACGCGAAACAGTACGAAGCGCAGAAGTAGGTCCTGAGCATTGGTCTCCGCCGCCGCGCGTCTGCGGCGGCGGAGACAATGCGGCTTGTGCGGATCCTGCTCGTCTCACAGATGTACCCGGGCGGGGGCGACCCGGATCTCGGAGTCTTCGTCCGCGACCTGGAGGAGGCGCTCGCGGCCCGCGGGCACGAGATCGAGCGAGCGGTGCTCGACCGGCGGGCGGGAGGGAAGCGGCGCTACCTCCGGCTCGGCCGCGAGACGCTCAGCCGGGCCCGCGCTTTTCGCCCCGATGTCGTCTACGCACACTTCCTCGTCCCAACCGGACTGATCGCGGCGCTCTCCACGCGTGCGCCGCTCGTGGTGACGGCGCACGGGCGCGACGTGCGGAACGT
>JBASRJ010000362.1:0-10749 GCA_049273785.1 Gaiellaceae bacterium
GCGTACGTCGAGTTGCTCACTTCGCCGTCGAGCACGACGACGTCTCCGCGTCCCTTCCCGAGTGCGACCAGCGCATCGCCGTAGGCCTTGCGCGTCGCCACCTCGGAGCCGAGCTCGTAGCGCGGGAGCTCCAGCGGGCCCGTCTCGAACCGGCGTGGCTCGAACGGCTGAGGCTGCTGGACGTCGATCACGATGTTCCGCTCGCCGCCGAGCTCGGCGATCGCCGACTCCGGGTCGTCGAGCGCCTTCCCGTGCCAGCCATCCTTGTTCTCGACCGCCTTCACGCCTTTGCCCTTGATCGTGCGCGCGACGATCACCGTCGGGCGCCCGGTCGTCGAGACCGCTTCCTCGTACGCGCGGTCGATCGCCTCGACGTCGTGCCCGTCGATCTCGATCGCCGCCCAGCCGAATGCCTCCGCGCGCCGTGTGTACGACGAGAGATCCCAGCCGTGCATCGTCTCGCCGCGCTGGCCGAGCCTATTTACGTCGATGATCGCGGTGAAGTTGTCGAGCGAGTAGAACGCCGCGTGCTCGAAGGCCTCCCACGTCGAGCCTTCGGCGATCTCGCTGTCACCGCAGAGGACCCAGATGCGGGATGGACTCTGCTCCAGCCTGGCGGCGAGCGCGACGCCGACGCCGAGCGGCAATCCCTGGCCGAGTGAGCCGGTCGCCACGTCGACCCAGGGAATGACCGGTGTCGGATGCCCTTCGAGCCGCGAGCCGAACTTGCGGAAGGTCAGGAGCTCCTCGTCCGTGATCGCGCCGCACGCCTTGTACAGTGAGTACAGCAGCGGCGACGCATGCCCCTTCGAGAAGATCAGATGGTCGTTCCCCGGGTTGTCCGGCTCGCCGAAGTCGTAGCGGAGGTACTTGGCGACCAGGACTGCCATCAGGTCTGCGCCGGACATCGACGAGGTCGGATGGCCGGATTTCGGGACGGCGCTGGCGCGGATGGAATCGACGCGCAGCTGCTGGCCCAGCTCGCGCCAGAGCTCGGGATGGGTCATCTGGTGCAGTCTACGAGCCCAGGGAGGGATAACGTAGGGGTCATGAGGGTCGCGGTCTCCTTCGACCACCGTGGCGTGAAGCTTCGCGCGGGCGTCCTCCAGGCGATCGCCAATCTCGGCCACGAGATCGTAGACCTCGGCGTGGAGACGATCGATCCGCGGGTCGACTACCCCGACAAGGCGCGCGACATCGGGGAGGCGATCCTGAGCGGCGATGCCGAACGAGGCGTGCTCGTCTGCGGGTCCGGCGTGGGGGCGTCGGTGGCCGCCAGCAAGATGCCCGGGATCCGCGCGGCGATCTGCCACGACGTCTATTCCGCGCACCAGGGCGTCGAGCACGACGACATGAACGTGCTCTGCCTCGGCTCGGAGGTGGTCGGCGCGGCGCTCGCAGCCGATCTGATCCGAGCCTTCCTCGCAGCCAATTTTCAACCCGAAGAGCGATACCTCAGACGACTGCAGAAGATCGAAGCAATGGAAAGAGGGGCGATGACGAATGCCTGAGAGCAATCTCCACAAACTGTCCGTGCTTGGCCAGAGCGTGTGGATCGACTACCTCTCCCGCGACATGCTCGCGACCGGCGAGCTCGCGCGGATGATGGACGAGGACGCCGTCGTCGGGGTCACCTCGAATCCGACGATCTTCCAGAAGGCGATCTCGCAGGGCGAGCGCTACGACGAGCAGCTGAAGCAGATCCTCGACACGGGCGAGACCGACGCGAAGGAGATCTTCCTCAAGCTCTCGTCCGGCGATGTCAGCGACGCGCTCGACATCCTGCGGCCGATCTGGGACGAGAGCTCGGGGCTCGACGGCTACGTCTCGTGGGAAGTGGATCCGACACTCGCGTTCGACCGCGACGGGACCACCGCGGAGGCGAAGCGTCTCCACGAATGGATCGACAAGCCGAACCTCTACGTGAAGATTCCGGCGACGCAGCCCGGTCTCGGCTCGATCGAGGACATGATCGCCGCCGGGAAGAACATCAACGTCACGCTGATCTTCTCGCTCGAGCGCCACAAGGAAGTGATGGAGGCGTATATCCACGGTGTCGAGCGTCTCGTTGAAGCCGGCGGAGATCCCGCGACGGTCCACTCGGTCGCGAGCTTCTTCGTGTCGCGCGTGGACACGGAAACGGACAAGCGGCTCGACGCGATCGGCGGCCACGACGAGCTCAAGGGCAAGCTCGGGATCGCGAACGCGAAGGTCGCGTACCAGAACTACCGCGAGCTGTTCTCCGGTCCGCGCTGGGAGGCACTGGCAACCAAGGGCGCGACGAAGCAGCGCTGCCTGTGGGCGTCCACATCGACGAAGAACCCCGACTACCGCGACGTCATGTACGTCGAAGGCTTGATCGGTCCGGAGACCGTTAATACGATGCCCGAGGAAACGATCAGGGCATTCCAGGACCACGGAAAGGTCGCGGAGACGCTGACGCAGGGGGTCGACGAGGCGCGCAAGCTCCTCGACGACCTCGCAAAGGCAGGCGTCGACTACGGCGACGTGGTCTTGACACTGGAGCAGGAGGGCGTGCAGAAATTCGCTGACTCGTTCGACGAGCTGCTCGAGGGCATCCGCGAAAAGCGCGGCGAGCTCGCGCCGGCGTGATGGCCGTCGCGTCGCAGCAGGAGCTCGTCGAACGCGTCTGGGCGCGTGACGCAACCGTCTGGACGGGCTCCGACGAGGACAAGTGGCTCGGCTGGCTCGACGAGCCGAAACGCATGCAGGAACGCATCGGCGACCTGCAGCGCTTCGCCGAGGAAACACGCGCGGAGTTCGAGACGTTCGTCCTGCTCGGCATGGGCGGCTCGAGCCTCGCGCCGGAGGTGCTGAAGCGCACGTTCGGAGCGAAGGGCATGCACGTCCTCGACACCACGCACCCGGCGATGATTCGCCACGCGGACGACCTCGTCGACTTCGCAAAGACGATGTTCGTCTCGGCGTCGAAGTCGGGGACGACGCTCGAAACGCTTTCGCACACCGACTACTTCTGGGAGCAGACGGGAGGCAACGGGCGCCAGTTCGTGGCCATCACTGACCCAGGCTCCTCACTCGAGGCCCAGGCGAACGAGCGCGGATTCCGCGCGGTGTTTTCGGGCGAGCCGACGATCGGCGGGCGCTACTCTGCGCTGTCGCCCTTCGGCATCGTGCCGGCGGCGCTGATGGGGATCGACCTCGAGCGTCTGATGGGAAACGCGGTGCAGATGGCCGACGCCTGTCGCAGCGAGACGAATCCGGGTCTGCAGCTCGGCCTGCAGCTCGGCGACGGCTGGCGCGACGGCCGCGACAAAGTCTGCATCGACGCGACGGCAGGCGGGTTCGGCCTCTGGGCCGAGCAGCTCGTCGCGGAGTCCACCGGGAAGCACGGCAAGGGACTCGTGCCCGCGCCGGGCGAATCGCCCGACGGACCGGACCGCCAGCGCGGCGAGGTGCAGGTCGGCGACCCGCACTCGATCGCCGGCGAGTTCTTCCGCTGGGAATTCGCAGTCGCGGTCGTCGGCTCGATCCTCGGGATCAATCCGTTCGACCAGCCCGACGTCCAGGCAGCGAAGGACAAGACGAAGGAGGTGCTCGCCTCGGGCGAGGATCCGAAGCTGAAGCCGGAAGGGTCGCTCGACGAGCTCCTGTCAACGGCGGAGCCGCCGAACTACGTCGCGATCCAGGCGTTCATCGACCCGATGCGCGAGGACGAGCTGCGGCCTCTGATCGATCGCGCGCACGAGACGGGTTGCGTCGTCACCCACGGGCTCGGCCCGCGGTACCTGCACTCGACCGGCCAGCTGCACAAGGGCGGGCCGCCGACGGGCCTGTTCGTGCAGGTCGTCGACGACTACGGTCCCGAAGTACCGATCCCGAACCAGCCGTTCGGCTTCGGTCGTCTGATCCGCGCGCAGGCGGAAGGCGATTTCCAGTCCCTGAAAGAGCGCGGCCGACAGATCGTTCGCGTCAGATTGGAGGACCTTTAGATGCAACTCGGAATGATCGGTCTCGGTCGCATGGGCGCGGGGATGACGGCGCGCCTGCGGGAGAACGACCACGACGTGCAGACCTACGACCCGCAGGTCGAGGAGCGCACGGCCGGCTCGCTGGAGGAGCTGAAGCGGCAGCTCGAGGCCCCGCGCGCGTTCTGGATGATGGTCCCGTCGGGCAAGGTGACGGAGGACGTCTTCCAGCAGCTGCTGACACTCGCCGACAAGGGCGACACGATCGTCGACGGCGGCAACTCGAACTTCCGCGACTCCAAGCGCCGGTACGTCGAGGCGCAGCACAAGGGCATCCACTTCGTCGACGCCGGCGTCTCGGGCGGGATCTGGGGACTCGAGGTCGGCTTCTGCACGATGGTCGGCGGCGACGAAGAGCCGGTCAAGCGGCTCGAGCCGATCTTCGAGACGCTTGCGCCAGAGGACGGCTACGCGCACGTCGGCTCGTCCGGCGCGGGCCACTTCGCGAAGATGGTGCACAACGGGATCGAGTACGGCCTGATGCAGTCGTACGCGGAAGGATTCGAGATCATGGATCACTCCGAGTACGACTTCGACCTGCACGAGGTCGCAGGCATCTGGCGCTACGGCTCCGTCGTGCGGTCGTGGCTGCTCGACCTCCTTTATGCCGCGTTCGAGCAACACGGCAGCAAGCTCCAGGACATCGCGCCGTACGTCGAAGACTCGGGTGAGGGCCGCTGGACGCTTCAGGAGGCGATCAACGAGGACGTGCCCGCGCCGATGATCGCGGCCTCACTGTTCGCCCGGTTCCAATCTCGCGACGAGATCAAGTTCTCCGCCAGGGTCGCGGCCGCGCTCAGGCAGCAGTTCGGCGGCCACGCGATCAAGCTGGAAGAGGCGAAGGCCGGCTCCGACCAGCGCTAGTGGCGACCCTCCAGGAGAATCCGCTACTCGAAGGGCTGCAGCTTCGCCGCACCCCCGATCCGTGCGCGCTCGTCATCTTTGGCGCGTCGGGCGACCTGACGAAGAAGAAGCTCTTCCCCGCGCTCTACTCGCTCGCGTTCCGGCGGCTGCTGCCGGACAAGTTCGCGATCGTCGGCGTCGCGCGCACCGCGGAGAGCGACGAGGAGTTCAAGGGGAGGATGAAGGAAGCCGTCCAGCAGCATGGCCGCGACGAGTTTCGCGACGAGGTCTGGGACACCCTCACGGACGGCCTGCGCTACATCGCGACCGACTTCGCCGACGAGAAGGGCGAGGACGAGCTCGCTCAGACGCTGGCCGAGCTCGACGAGGAGCGCGGCACCGGGGGCAACCGCGTCTACTACCTCGCGATTCCGCCGAGCGTGTTCCCGACGGTCGTCGACGCGCTCGGCCGCCGCCGCTCCGCGGAAGGATGGACGCGGCTGATCATCGAGAAGCCGTTTGGCCACGACCTCGAGTCCGCGCGGGCGCTGAACGCGGAGATCCAGAAGCACTTCACCGAGGAGGAGGTCTTCCGGATCGACCACTACCTCGGCAAGGAGACCGTCCAGAACATGCTGGCGCTGCGGTTCGCGAACGGCATCTTCGAGCCGATCTGGAACCGCCAGTTCGTCGACCACGTGCAGATTACGGTCGCGGAGTCGATCGGCATCGAGGGGCGCGCCGGGTACTACGAGCAATCGGGCGCGATCCGCGACATCTTCCAGAACCATCTCCTGCAGCTGCTCGCGATCACGGCGATGGAGCCGCCGATCGACTTCACCGCGGATTCCGTGCGGAACGAGAAGGTGAAGGTGCTCCGTGCGCTCCACACGCCCGGCCCGAAGTCCGTCGTTCGCGGCCAGTACGGGCGCGGTTTCGTGGAGGGAGAGGAGGTGCTGGGCTACCGCGAGGAGGAAGGCGTCGACGCGCAGTCGATGACCGAGACGTACGTCGCGGCGAAGCTCTACGTGGACAACTGGCGCTGGGCGGACACACCGTTCTACGTGCGCATGGGCAAGCGCCTCCCGCGGCGCGAGACCGTGGTCGCGATCGAGTTCAAGCGCGCGCCCCATCCGCCGTTCGAGGAGATCTCCGCGGACGGGCTGCGGCCGAACGTGCTGCTGGTGCACATCCAGCCGGACGAAGGTGTCTCGCTCGAGATCGGCGCGAAGGTGCCCGGCCAGGGAATGACGATCCGCACAGTGCACATGGATTTCCTGTACGGCGGCACCTTCCGCACGGGGATGCCCGAGGCCTACGAGCGTCTGATCCTGGACGCGATGCTCGGCGACGCGACGCTCTTCACGCGCACGGACGAGGTCGAAGAGCAGTGGAAGCTCGTCGACGCGATGGTGGCGCCGTGGAAGCGCGACCGTCCGTCCTTCCCGAACTACGCTGCCGGCACATGGGGGCCGCCGTCCGCCGACGATCTGCTGCGCCGCGACGGGCGGTCCTGGCGTCACCATTGAACGGTTCGGTCGTATCGGTCGGCGGTTTCAGACGGACGCGCGGGCGAAGCCTGCACATCCTGATGGCGGCGCCGCAAGCGTCGCCTTGGTGGCGGCACCACTGGGTGGCCGTTCGGTGACGACCGTCGGGGAGATCGAGCGCGAGCTCTCGTCGCTGCGCTCGCCCGGCGACGGCGCCGAGCCTGCGATGCGCACGAGCGTGATGACCCATCTCGCGTGGGTGCCGGACGAGTGGCTGCCCGCAGCCCACGAAGTGCTGAGCGGATTGGCGGAGCGGCATCCGTCACGGACGATCGTCCTCGTCCCGCAGCCGGATGCCGAGGACGGCATGGAGGCCGAGGTGTCCCAGCAGGATTTCCCGCTCGCCGGCTCCGAGCGATCGATCTGCACCGAGACGATCGAGCTGCGACTCGGTGGGGAATTCGTGTCCCGCCCGGCGAGCATCGTCGCACCGCTGCTGATCGCCGACCTGCCGGTGTTCTGCCGCTGGCGGGGGGAACCCCCGTGGGGCGGAGGGGAGCTCGAGCAGCTCGTCGACCTCGTCGATCGGCTCGTCGTCGACTCGCGCGAGTGGCGTGAGCCCGCGGCGGGGTATGCGAGAGCGACGGAGGTGTTCGATCGCGTCGCCCTCTCGGACATCGCCTGGTCGGTGATCCAAGACTGGCGGCTGGCGCTCGCGAAGCTGTGGCCGGCCATCGGCGAGGCCGAGATCGCCGTGCGCGGCCCGGCGGCGGAAGCGTCGCTGCTCCATGGGTGGCTCAGCGCGCGGCTGCGCCGGGACCTGCCTCCGGTCGAGTACGCGGACGAGCTGGACGTGCGGCTCGACGGCGAGGCCGTTTCGCCGCTGCGCAGCGAACCGCGATCGCCGGCCGAGCTGCTGTCGGAGGAGCTCGACAAGTTCAGCCGCGACAAGATCTACGAAGAAGCCGTCCGCGCAGCAGCCTCCTGACGTGTCGGAATTCGCTCGCACGGTCAAGCCGCTGATTGCGGGGGTTCCCGGCTGGCTCACCGATGAGGAAGGCGAGGCGCTCTACGACCTCGCGAAGCGCTGTACCGGCCGCGGCGCGATCGTCGAGATCGGCTCGTGGAAGGGCAAGTCGACGATCTGCCTCGGGCTCGGCTCGCGCGCGGGAAACGCCGTGCGGATCTTCGCCGTCGACCCGCACACGGACTACCGCTTCGGCGACTTCAAGGCGAACGTCGAGCGCGCGGCGATCGCCGACCTCGTGACGCCGGTCCCGTCGCTGTCCCAAGACGCTGCGGACGGCTTCGGCGAGCCGATCGAGCTGCTGTTCGTCGACGGCTCGCACGAGGAGGGAGACGTGCGGGCGGACTTCGACCAGTGGGTGCCCAAGGTCGTCGACGGCGGCTGGGTCGCGTTCCACGACACGACGTGGACGGCAGGGCCGCGACGCGTCGTCGGCGAGCGGATCTACCGCTCGCGGAGGTTCAAGGACGTTCGGTTCGTCGTCGGCTCGACGACCGTGGCGCGCAAGGTCGCGCGGAACTCACTCGCCGATCGCCTGCGGGCGCGTTACGTCCTCGCCCTGAAGACCGCGTTCTGGCTCGGCTCGTCCCTGATCAAGAAGCAGCGAAGACTGCTGCCGAAGTCAGTGGAACGGATCGGGCGGCGGATGCTCCGGGCGCTGCAGTAGCGGTTACTGGCCGATGCGGAACTTCGGCTTCGCGACGACGACTCCGACCTTCCGCGACCAGGCCATCGTCGACGCGCCGGTTGGGAGCGTCATGTCGATCCCGCGCACGCGGTAGTACCACTTGCCGGGTTTGAGCGGCAGCGTCGTCGACGTCGCATACGTGTACAGGTTCCCGTACGCGCGCCATGGATAGACGTCCTTGCTCCACTGCACCTCGTACGCGGTCGAGCCGAGGGCGGGCTGCCAGGCAACGAGCGGTGACCCGGCCACCGTCGGCCTGGCGGACGCGGCTGCGCGGAGCTTGCCGTTCGTCGAGAGACCCCAGACATACGGCCGGCGGGAAGCCGGATTCACGGTCACGGCGGGCTGGCTCGCCATCCCGAAGAACCCGAAGCGGCCCGAGCAGACGTCCTGCGGGACTTCGTCGTCCCAGTACTCGACGTGCGGCGAGGCCCCGCCCACCAGCCGATAGTGCGCGGCGACGACCGTCCAGTAGTAGCGGCCCACGGGCCAGTTCGTGTCCCAGAGGCCCGTCGGCGCGCCGGCGCCCGTGAGCGACGAGATCGTCGCGCCTGTGCTGGAGGACGGCGGCGTCGACCCGGACGAGGAAGACGACGGCGAGGACGGAGCCGTCGGCGGTGCGACCAGCGTGGGTGTGAACGTGGCCGGCGCCGTAGATTCGCGCTCCTCGATGGGTCCGCCGATGTTGTCCGCCGCGAAGGTCGACTGAGGTCCGTCCAGCGGCGTGATCGGGGCGTCGACGATGTTCCCGGCGTCGGGGACCCAGGGCACGAGGAGCTTGCCGAACTTGAGCGGGTCCGTCGGCAGCGCGAGCGGCCCCGACGTCCGCGGTGCGTAGGCAGGGCTGCCGACGATCGAGCCCTTCAGGACGGGGTTGACGCAATCCTGATCGGAGTACACGTACACGCGGTACAGCGATGCGGGCCCGAAGATGCCGGTGTTGCCGTTGAACACGAACCCGGGCGTTTGCTGGAAGCCGTCCTTCCACGGATCGTGACCCGGGACGGCGGGCTCGCCCAAGGTGGCCAGGCCGTTGAACGTTCCGGTCGTCAGAGCCGTGTTCTCGTTGCGATACGCGGGGCTCCACGGTCCGTACGTCACGGTCGGGAGCGCATTGTTGAGGGCGCCGTACACGGTTCGCACGGCGCGGACCCGCCAGAGCACGGTCCACTGTCCGCCCGGGGTGGTCGGCTGGTGCAGGGTGTAGTACTCGCGCTCGTCCGCGACGTTCGTGGCGGTGTTGAAGATCTTGCTGGACCCGGTCGGGTCTCCGTTCCCGTCCGTGACGTCGGCGTTCAGGTACCAGACCTGATAGCCCGTGGCGCCCTCGATCGGCTGCCAGCGAACCATCCCGTTCGGCGACAACAGGGCCGCGGGGACGCCGGTGTCCATCCAGCGCATGTCGAAGCCGTAGGAGTTGCTCCACGATCCGACCGCACCGTTCGCCGCAATCCCGCGGACGCGCGCGTAGAGCGAGTGCGGCGTGCCCGTGATCCACGGGAGCGCGATCGGCACGGCGGCAACGGGCGTCTTGATCGTCGTGTCGTCCCACGCGATCGAGTTGCCCGAGAAAGCGGGGTCCGTCGAGAGCACGAGCTCGTACCGCGCGGCTCCCCGAGCCGGGTTCCACGAGAACGCGGGCGTGCGCGGGAAGGTTGTCGTACCGGCCGGAAATCCGGGCAGGAAGGCGCGGAGACCGTTCGGCGCGCCGAGCTTCGCAGTCGTATCGTGAGCAGGCCCGCGCACGCCGGCCTGCGCCCCGCCCGCGAGCGCGAGCACGGCCAGACAGGCGGCAGCTACACGAACGAGCGGCATACCTCTTGGGTTGTCGGCAGCTACGAGGCGGCGGGTGTCACTCGAACGAGGGATGCCAGGAGTCTCCCGGCGGCGAGGACGAGCGCGTCCTCCCCGGGTTTGCCGACGAGCTGGACCGAGGCCGGAAGCCCCTCCTCGGCGGGTCCGCACGGCAGCGCGAGCGCCGGCCAGCCGAGGGCGTTGAACGCGTACGTGAATCGGATCATGCGCTCGCGAAGCTTGGCGTCACCGATTCCCACCGGGGGCGCGACGCTCGCGAGCGTCGGCGTGGCGAGGACGTCGAAGCCTGCGAGGGCCTGCTCGGCTGCGCGGCGGTATTCGTCGCGGGCGCGCCGTGCCGCGCTCGCCTCCGCTTCGCCGACAGCCAGGCACCGTTCGATCTTGGTCGCCACGTCCTCGCCGTAGAGCTCCGCGTTCTCCGCATACAGCTCACGGTGCACGTCTGCCACCTCGCGCATGAAGACGGGGGACGTCTTCGTCGGGAACGGGAAGTCGGCGGGCTTCGCCCCGAGGAGGCCCGCAGCCTCCTCGACGCGTTCCCGGACGAGTGGGTCGGCGTGCTCTGCCCAGGCGACGCCGAAACGCGCGTCCCGCAGATCGTCGAGCGCGCGCGGCGCGAACTCCCGCGCGAGGACGGCGAGCATCCGCTCGCAGTCCTCGACGGTTCGTGCCATCGGTCCGATGTGGTCGAAGCTCGGCGCGAGCGGGAAACACCCGTCCGTCGACACGAGGTCGAACGTCGGCTTGAAGCCGACGACGCCGGAGAGCGCGGCCGGCACCCGGATCGAGGCGCGCGTATCCGTGCCGAGCCCGCCCGGCGCCATGCCCGTCGCGATCGCGATGGCGGATCCGCCCGTCGAGCCGCCGGGAATGCGTGAG
>JBASRJ010000376.1:0-2433 GCA_049273785.1 Gaiellaceae bacterium
GCCTCAAGCACCGAACGCACCAACGCCCTTGACGGCTGGCTCTGGCACTACAACCATCACCGACCACACCAAGCCATCGGCCGACAAACCCCAACCACCCGCCTGAACAACCTGCTCGGGACTTACAGCTAGGTGAGTGGTTCCAGCGTGGGCTGGTGTTTGTCGGTGTGCTCAGCTCGGTGTGTGGGTGGTGGTCGGGGGGTCGGCTGAACGGCGGCTTGGAGGGAGGGGATGCGCCGCTGGGGGGAACGGCCCGCCCCCGAGGGCGGGCCGTTCCCGCAGGCCGCTTGCGTCGGCCGGTCAGTCGTCCTCGGTGTGACGATCGCCGTGATCGTGGCCGTCGTGACGGTGCTCGCCGTGATGGTGGCCATGATGGTGGTGGCCATGGCGATGGCGATGCCGGCTCTCGCAGAGCCCGTCGGGGATGCTCGTCCGGCACAGGTTGCGCTCGATGACGTTGTCGGTGCCCGAGCCGTCCCAGCGGATGTCCGGCTCGTTGCCGAGGATCACGTTCCCCTTGACGAGGTTGCGCGACGGCGGCTCGGCGCCGGGCGTGCCGGCGTCGACGATGACCACGCCGCCCGCGAACGGGGTGTCGCCGCTCGGCTCGTTGTCGCGGATGACGTTGCCGATCAGCACGTTGTCGGAGGCGTTGGCGATCGCGATGCCGATGCCCGAGAGCGGCGGCCCGCCCTCCTCCTCGTCCGCCTCGCAGAAGCGGTCGTTGTCCTCGATCCGGTTGGCGAAGAAGCGCCAGTCGCCGGCGACGTTGGCGCCGGTGTTGAGCACGATCGCGCCCACGCAGTTGCCGGTCGACGTGTTCCCGACCACGCGGCCGTTGGCCGCGTCGCGGAAGAAGAAGCCGAACAGGTGGTTGTCGAACGAGCGGTTTCCGGCGACGAGCACGTCGGCGTCGGGCGAGTCGCCCACGTAGATCCCGGCCTCCTCGCTGCCGCTCGCCTCGTTGCCGACGATCTTGCCGCCGCTGGAGACGAAGCGCGCGATGCCGTACTCGCCGTTGTCCTTCGTGCGGTTGTCCTGCACGACCGGGCCCTCGGCGCCGAGGAAGAAGATCCCCGAGCCGGCGAAGCCCTTCACCTTGAAGCCGCTGATCGTCACGTCCTCGATCGGGTCGATCACCGTCGGCGGTCCTTCCTGCGGGAAGTCGAGCTGACCGATCGCGCAGATCCCGTCGGTCGGCGGATCGCCGAAGGAGCAGGCGTTCGGCGTGGGGCTCGCCGGCGGCACGAGCTTGGCCTTGCGCCCCTTCAGCGTGACGCCGTCGGTCGTGATGACGACGTTCTCGGCGTACGTGCCCCGTTTGACGACGATCGTCGCTCCGGGGCTCGCGGCGTCGACCGCCGCCTGGATCGACTCGCCGCTGCGGACGACCGTGACGTCGCTGTGGTGCGCGCCGGCGGGCGCGGCGAGGGCGAGCAGGGACGCGGTCGCGGCGGCCACGAGCACCGCGACGACGCCGAAGGGTTTGCGCTGCATGAGCCGGAGCCTCCTCGGTTGGGTTAGCGCCTCGTCGCTCCCTCATGCCCGGATCGCGCGAACGATCACCGTCGCGCGGGCGGGAGATGTCCGCGCGCTACCCGATCGTCCCCGTCGCCGCCAGCACGATCACCAGCGTGCCGAGCACGAGGCGGTAGGCGACGAACACCTCGAGCGTGTGGTGCGCGAGGTAGCGCAGGAGGAAGGCGATCGACGCGTAGCCGGCGACGAACGCGAGCAGCGTGGCGACGGCCGTCGGCACGACCGCGGCCGAGCCGTTGCCCTCGACGACGTGGTGCAGCTGGTAGAGCCCCGACAGCACGATCGCGGGGATGGAGAGCAGGAACGAGTAGCGGGCGGCCGCCTCGCGGTCGAGCCCGCGCAGCAGCCCCGCGGTGATCGTGGCGCCCGAGCGCGAGACGCCGGGGATCAGCGCCAGCGCCTGGGCGATGCCGATGTACGCGCCGTCGCGGCCGTTCAAGCTCGCCAGCCCGCGCTCGTGGCGCGCGATCACGTCGGCCCACATGAGGATCAGGCCGAGCACCACCAGGGCCACGCCGATCACGTAGAGGTTGCGCAGGTCGTGCTCGATCTGGTGCGAGAAGGCTGCGCCGGCGACCGCGATCGGGATCGTGCCGAGCACGATGTACCAGCCGAGGCGGGCATCGGCGGTCCGCCGCGCGGCAGGGTCGCGCAGGCCCGCGACCCACGCGCTCCCGACCCGCCACAGGTCGGCGCGGAAGTACAGCAGCACCGCGGCGACCGTCCCGAGCTGCACGATCGCCGTGAAGGCGGCGCCCGGATCCTCCCAGCCCATCAGCGCGGGGACGATCCGCAGGTGGCCGGAGGAGGAGATCGGCAGGAACTCCGTGAGTCCCTGGACGATCCCCAGGACGATGGCTTGCAGCGCGTCCACGCGGCGGCGAAGGCTAGCCG
>JBASRJ010000377.1:0-13005 GCA_049273785.1 Gaiellaceae bacterium
AAGTCGACGGTCTCAGACGCGGGCATCGCTCATCATCTCCTCGAGTCGTTTCAGGGCGCGGCTCAGCCGCGTCGAACAGGCTGTCTGGCTGATCCCGAGCAGGCGCGCGGCGGTTGGCCCGTCGAGGTCGAGCAACACACGCAGTGCGACGACTTCGCGCTCGGCGGGCGACAGCTCGCGCAGCCCCAACCCGAGTGCACCCTCGCCCCACGCCGGCTCCTCGGCCTCGGCGACCCCGACCGCGTAGCGCTCCTCGCGACGCTGGCGCCGCTCCTCCGAGCGAAAGTGGTCGAGTGCCACGTGCCGCGCGATCCTGCAGAGCCACGCACGCGGAGTGCCGCGCCGCGGGTCGAAGCGGCGCCAGGCGCGGAACGCCTTCTCGAACGTCTCGCCGGTCAGATCCTCGGCGATGGCGCGGTTGCCGGTCAGGAACAGGAGGTAGCGGTGCACCGCGTCCAGCTCGGACTCGGCGACCGAAGCGAACGTGGGACGCACGGCAGCAAGCGCCGGCAGGGTCGTCGTGACCGCGTTCACGTTCTTCATACGCCGCCGCCGGCGCCGATCGTCACATCGGGATTTTGATCAGCAACCGCCGGCAGCGGGTGTCCCGCCTGGGCCGACGAGGTGCTGCAGGGTCGTGCCCGCGCCCGTCTGGAGGCAGTACGAGGCGGCGTCCACGCGCGCGAGCGTGACTCCGAACGACGGCGGCAGCACGGCTCCGACGTACGTGCCGTTCTCCGCGTGGAACGTCTCGAGCTGGATCGCCGCCTGGCCGAAGTTCGCGGCCGCCGAAACCTGCTGGGCCTGCGACTCAGCCTGCTTCGCCTGGTCGGAGCTCGGGCCACTCTTGCTCGCGTTCATCCCCCAGAGCGCCCCGACGAGGACCAGCGCAAGCAGCAGGCTGACGATACCGAGGCCGCCGCGAGACATACGGCCTGTATCGGGCCTGCTGCAGAGTCGCTTGAGAAGCCGCTAAAGCGCGTTGGCGAGCTCGGCCCAGCTGGCTTCGCCCCAGCTCGCTGCCGGAGCAGCGCGCCCGCCGCCTGGCCTCGCGGCCGCCGGACCGGCGGCAAACGCTGCCAGTGCAGCAACGACGGCGATGATCGCCGAGCCTTGCTTGATCTTCTTCCCCATTTCCCCTTCTCCCTGTTTCCCAGGCGGCTACCGCAGGACCGTCAAGCCGGACTCTGTGCTGGAACGCCTAGCCATGCGTCCCCCGAACGAGGGAGCTCGTTCAGGTTCACTCGAACGAGGGATGAGCGGGCTGCTCTGTCACGGCCCATCCGAGGGAAGGACGGTTGCTCAGGCCTGCACGAGCGGCGTCTGCCCGCGCCGCCGTCGTCGGCGCGGCGGCGGTGATGGTCCGCTTCGCGACCGGACGAGGTCGCGTCCAACGGTTCGCGCCAGCTCCTCGAGCCATTCGAGCGGAAGTTGCGTGCGCCGCGGACGGTGCGTGACGAGCACGACCTGCAGGGGCGCGATCGCGTCGGCCACCGGGAGCGCGACGACCGATCGATCGTCCGACTCGATCGCCAGCTCCGGGACGAGGGCGGCGCCGAGGCCTGCTCTGACGAATGCCAGCAGCGTGCGGCTGTCCACTTCCTTGAACGCCGAGCGCACGTTGTTCGTCCCCGTGTCGGGAACGTGCGCTTCGCCGGTGCCGATCAGCGGCAGGCTGCCCAGCTCGCGGATTGCGATCGGTCCGCCCTTCCGCGCGGGCTCGGAATCGGCGGGCACTGCGACGACGAAGCGCTGCGTGAGGACGAGATGGACGTCGAACGGGCCTGCCGCCGCGGGGCGCACAGCGAACGCAGCGTCCAGGGCTCCCCGCTCGACGAGCTCGACGAGCTCGTCCGACGACGCGCGTTCGAGGAACTCGATGCTCTCCTCCGGATAGCTCTCGCGGAACCGTTTGAGCGCGGCCGGCAGCAGGACGGCCGCCACCGACCGGATCGCGCCGAGCCTGAGGCAGGGCGGGCGCCGGCTGGCCACGAGATCGGCCTCCGCCGCATAGACGACCGACATGATCGTCTCCGCGTGCTCGAGGAGGAGCCGGCCGGCGGGTGTCAGCCCGGGCGGCTCGGCGCTCTTCGACCGGTCGACAAGCCGCTGCCCCACGAGGCGCTCGAGCGCGGCGATCTGCTGGCTGACCGCGGACTGCGTGTACCCGAGCCGGCGGGCTGCTGCGCCGAAGGATCCCTCGACGGCAATCGCCATCAGCGCCTCGAGATGCTTGACCTGGAGCCCGATCGGGCGGGCAGGCTTCAGCAGGGCACGGGCACCGCTACCTGCCCCTGACGCCATGTTGTAATCCCGAGACTCCGGATTGCAAATAAAGTTTGCAAACGGATTTTGCATGGATCCCCTCGACCCGATCGGCCACCCCCAGGCATCGCGCAAGCAGATGCGCGCGCTCGCCCATCCGCTCCGCATGCGGATCCTCGAGCTGCTCGCCCAGTCACCGTCGACGGCGACACGCCTCGCCCATGAGATCGGCGAATCCACGGGCTCGACGAGCTATCACCTGCGTGCCCTCGCACGCGCAGGGTTGATCGAAGAGGACGCCGACCGCGGGAGCAAGCGGGAGCGATGGTGGCGGCGCAGCCCGCCGACGTTCCTGCAGGTCCCGACCGGCGCCGAGGACTCCGAGGGCCGCGCGCTCGAGACGCAGATGTGGGGCGACATGGTCGACCGCGACGACGAGGCGCTGGCGCGGTTCTTCGAACACCTGCCGGAGATGGAGACCGACTGGCGGCGCGCCGCCACGATCGCGAACTGGAACGCGTGGCTCACACCTGACGAGGCGATCGGCCTCGCTGAGCGCATTGCCGAGGTCATCGTTCAGCATCGGGACGAAGCAGCGCGAAATCGACCCTCTGCGGCACGCGTCTTCGTCAGCTTCCGCGCGCTTCCCTGGATCGACTGATTCGACGGCAGCATCAGGCGCCCTAATCGCGCCAACGCTTTTTGTCGTTGCGCAGACCGGGCGCGATTCGTCACGATGAGTGAGCGCTGGATGTTTCGTAGCAACGCGTTGCGTTCGGCGTCCCTCTGTTCGTTCCGGCAAGCAGTCGAGCCAGACGACTGTTTGTCGGCGCGCTGATTCTCCTGTCGCAGCGCTGTTCATAAGCGCGACGACTGCGCGCATAAGAACTCGTAACGAACCAACAAGCGTTCGCGGAGTTTCTAGCTAACAGGCAGAGCCGCAGCAGGCGCGCGGCAGATGACAGCGACTTTGGAGGGATCGATGCATCGATACAAGTTCTGGCTTCTTGCTGGACTGGTGTTTACGTCGTTGATCGTCGCAGGCACCGGCTCGGCGAGCAGCCAATCACCGAAGGCCGGCGGCACAGTGGTCTTCGGCGCCGAACAGGAGCCCGGGATTCTGAACACCGACATCATCGGCGGCAACCTCTTCTGGGGTGCCGAGGTGGTGTCGCCGGTCTTCCCGACGGCGTACCGGATCTATCCGGACTACAGCTTCCGTCCCGAGCTCGTCAGCACGGTGAAGGTTCAGTCGAGCCCGTTCCGCCTCACGTACTACATCAAGAAGAACGCGGTGTGGAACGAGCCGGGCGGCAAGGCCGTCCCGATCACCGCACAGGACTTCATCTTCAGCGTCAAGACGATCATGACAAAGGACTTCAAGATCCTCAGCCAGACCGGCTACGAGGACATCAAGTCCATGAAGGCCCTCAACGCGAAGACGGTCCGCTTCACGTTCAGCAAGCCGTTCGCCGGCTGGCGAACGCTCTTCGGCGCCCAGGCGGTCATGCCGAACTTCGCGCTCAAGGGCGAGGACTTCAACAAGGTCTGGATCAACGATCTCAACGATCCGAAGACCGGCAAACCGATCAGCGGCGGCCCGTTCTATCTTCCGAACGGCGGCTGGGACCGCGGCAAGCAGCTGACGCTGCTCCGTAACCCGAAGTACTGGGGGCCGAAGGCGAAGCTCGCGAAGGCCGTCTACCGCTTCCTGCCCGACACAAACTCGACGGCTGAGGCGATCCGCGGCAGCGAGGTCGACGTGATCTATCCACAGCCACAGTTGTTCCTCGTTCCGCTCCGGCACGCGTCCGGCATCAAGACTCAGGTCGGTCGCGGTCCGATCTACGAGCACATCGACTTCAACGTGGGCTTCGGCAAAGGGCCGTTCAACGACCTGCTGAAGCAGCTGTGGATGCGCCAGGCGATCGCTTACGGCATCGACCGGCGCGCGATGGTCGACGCGCTCTACACGAAGACGGACATCGCCCCTGGCCTTCCGGTCCTGAACGATCCGATCATCCTGACCGGCAACAAGTACTACAAGGGTCACTGGAAGGTCTACGGCCACAACGCCAAGAAGTCGATCTCGATCATGAAGGCGCACGGCTGCACCGGCGGGCCGGCGACTCCGGGTGCCGGCG
Organism: Gaiellaceae bacterium; assembly: GCA_049273785.1. Classification (GTDB taxonomy): domain Bacteria; phylum Actinomycetota; class Thermoleophilia; order Gaiellales; family Gaiellaceae; genus 3-1-20CM-4-69-9. The sequence goes on from JBASRJ010000377.1 coordinate 4,410, forward strand.
GCGTCTGGTCGTGCAGCGGCACGAAGGCGTCGTTCAAGTTCAAGTGGAAGAGCGGCAACCAGCTTCGCGCGCTGTCCTTCGAGGCCATGCAGGCACAGCTGAAGGACGTCGGGATCCAGCTGATCGCCGACGACACGCCCAATGCCCTGACCCAGGATCTGCCCGGCGGGAACTACGACATCATCCTGTTCGCCTGGGTCGGCTCGCCCGACATTACGGGGAACGACGCGATCTACGGTTGCCGCAGCGGCTCGACGCACGCCCAGGACAACAACCAGGGCTACTGCAACGCGAAGGTCGACAAGCTGCTGGTCGCCACGAACCACGAGCTCAACTCCGCAAAGCAGTTCGGATTGACGAACCAGGCGCTCGCGCTGATGGCGAAAGACCTGACGTCGATCCCGCTCTTCCAGAAGCCGACGTACCTCGTGTATCGCACGGCCATGAAGGGGCTGATCGAGAACCCGACCAACGAGGGACCCGTCTGGAACATGAACAAGTGGACGAAGACGTAATGAAGGCGTAGCGGCGACGCGCTGAGCTCGTCGCTACACGGAAGCCCGCCCCCGCCGTGGCCGACGGGGGCGGGCTTTACTCGTTCACTGGGCGGTCCGGCCCGTCACCGGCGCCCGATCATGAACGGGCCCAGGTCGTCGGACGAGATGCTCTGGTCGAGGAACTGGAACGTGCCGTGCTCCCGAACTTCCTTCGCCGCGCGAAGGAACCCCGCGAGCGCGGCGTTGCTGAATCCCGAGCCGATGCTGACGCGACGCACACCTGCGCCTGCCAGGGTCTCGAGATCGGGCGCGCCCCCGACGGCGAGGACGTTGACCGGTTTCGAGACCGCCGCGCAGACGGCCCGGATGTCCTCGATGTCGCGTAAGCCCGGTGCGTACAGGACGTCCGCTCCCGCGGCCTCGTAGGCCTGGAGCCGCGCGATCGTGTCCTCGAGATCCTGCCGGCCGAACAGGTAGTTCTCCGCGCGCGCGGTCAGAACGAACGGGAACGGGAGGGAACGCGCGGCCTCAACTGCGGCCGCCACGCGTTCGGCGGCCTGCGGGAGCGGATAGATCGGGTCGTCCGGACGCTGCCTCGCGTCCTCGATCGATCCCCCGACGAGCCCGACCGCGGCGGCCTCGCGGATCGTCCGGGCCACACTGTCGGGGTCGTCGCCGAATCCCTCCTGCAGATCCGCGGACACCGGCAGCGGCGTCGCGTCGACGATGACGGCGGCATGCCTAAGCGTCTCTTCGCGCGTGACCAGCCCTTCGCCGTCGTGGCGGCCCAGCGAGTGGGCCAGGCCTGCGCTGGTCGTGGCGAGCGCCTCGAACCCGAGGCCGGCGAGGATGCGCGCAGTCCCGACGTCCCACGGGTTCGGGATCACGAAAGCCCCCGGCCGTGCGTGGAGCTCCTCAAAGGCTGCAGCCTTCTCGGCCACCGTCATGGCGACACCGTAGTGCGACGGCTACTCGGGAAGCCAGCCGTCGCGGTACGCGGTTGGCTCGCGGCGCAGGACCCGAGCGTACGCTTCGCCCCCGTCGTTCGTGTCCTCCTCGACGCTCGCACCATGGCGTTTGGCGACTTCGTCGACGGTGAAGCCGAGCGAGTCCCGTTCGCGTGCGCCGGTTGCGATCACGAGGCACGGACCGCTTCCTGCCCCGACGATCACGTGCTTCGTGTTCGGCGGGCAGTGCACGAAGTCCCACGCGCGCAGTTGCCGCTCCTCGCCTTCGATGATCAGAACTGCTTCGCCCGAGACGACGAGGAAGGCCTCCTGATCGGCCTCCCAGTGGTACATGGCCATCGGTTCGCCGGGGCCGAGCACGAACGGATTGACGCCGAGCTGTTCGAATTGCCGCTCGCCTTCGAAATCGTCGCCTACGACGCAGACTGCGCCACGGCCGTCGACGTGGCGCCACACGGCGTCGCGCAGGTTGAGGACGAACCACCCCTCGCCCTTCGAGACGTGCCCGTGCTCGGTCTTCTCCAGTTTCGACTCGAGGACCATGAGCTCAAAGCCTGCAGTCAGGTCACCTGGTGCGCAAGTTGCATACCGCCGAAGGTCGGCGTATTCCGAGAGTGGGCGGAACTTGCCAGTGCGCAAACCAACGACTCACTATTGCGGCGGATGCCCTGGACGTAAACGCGAGAATGAGGCATGCGTGGAGGTGCGACCAGCCGGGAGATGAGCGTACGAAGCGGTGACATCTCGCTCGCGGGCTCCCTGTTCTTGCCCCCGGCGACGGTCACCGCGACCGTTGTCATGCATCCCGGATCCGGCCCTTCCGACCGCGACAACGACGTTTACTTCCCGCCGATCCGCGAGCACCTGCTCGCAGCCGGCGTTGCGGTGTGCTCCTTCGACAAACGCGGCGTCGGCGGGTCGACCGGGCGCTGGCAGGAGGCCGGAATCATCGAGCAAGCAGACGACCTTCTTTCGTGCGTTGCGGCACTTCTGTCTGACACGGGCGTGCCGAAACCGCTCGGGGTGTTTGGGCACAGTCAGGGAGGCTGGGTCGTCGTCGAGGCCGCCGGCCGCAATCCGGAGATCGCCTTCGTCGTTGCGAACTCCGGCCCCGGCGTGACGCCCGTCGAGCAGGAACGCCATTCCCACCGGACGTACCTGGTCGAGGGCGGAGTCACCGACGGTGAGATGCGCGAGGCATTCGAGCCGTTCGACGAGCTGGTAATGGCGCTGCGGAGAGGCGCCACGTACGAGGACGTTCGGAGGCAGTTCGAGAGCGAGAGGCTTCCCGTGGTCTACCGAGGGCGGAAGCTGGTCTTGTTCCCGGACGACGAAGAGCTCTGGAGCTTCCTGCTGCGCATCTTCGACTACGACCCGCGCCCGGCGCTCGAGCGAATTCGCGTCCCCATGCTCGCCCTCTTCGGCGCCAACGACGCGCTCGTCCCCGTCGAGGCCAGCGTCACCGTCTATCGGGAAGCGGTGCAGCCGGAGCTGCTTACGCTCGCGGTCTTCCCCGATGCGGATCATCGAATACAGACCGGCAATCCGCTTCGCCTCGCCCACGGCTACCTGGAAACACTGAGCAGCTTCGTGTTGCAGGCGTCGGCCTGAGCAGTCGGACCATGTGGGTGCGCGCAGACGAAGCCGGACTTCGGCGGGAGAGGTGGGCGCACCTGGGATCGAACCAGGGACCTCCCGCGTGTGAAGCGGGCGCTCTCCCGCTGAGCTATGCGCCCGGGAGGGCTTCGAGAATACCCCACGTGATTTCGCCGCCGGTGCCGGCTTCGCCCGGCGCTGGCCGCGGCGGTTGGCCGCGAGAAGGTCACCGGAAGAAGTCATCCGCGCAGCGGGACTTCTTCCGGTTAAACCCGGGCACCTGCGAGCAATCCTTAGGGCTGCTTCCTCCCGGATCTGACCCGGTTCGGAGCGCTCGCAGTGCCACGGGCCCGGCCAGTCTAGCCCTTGGTCAAGACCTGGTCTGACCAACTCGACCGGTCTGACCTGACCAGCCAGATCAGTCTGATCAGACGGGTCAAGCGGATTGGTCTGAGCAACCCGGAGCCGCCAGTAAGATCGACTGGGTGCCCGCGCTCTACCGGAAGTACCGACCGCAGGACTTCGACGAGGTCGTCGGCCAAGAGGCGATCGTCCGCACGCTCCGGAATGCGATCTCTTCCGGCCAGGTCCGGCAGGCCTACCTGTTCGCCGGGCCGCGCGGCACGGGGAAGACGTCCCTCGCGCGAATCCTCGCGAAAGGGCTCAACTGCGTCCAGGGCCCGACGCCCACTCCGGACAAGGTGTGCAATCCCTGCGTCACGATCGCGAGCGGCACGTCGCTCGACGTCGTCGAGATGGACGCGGCATCGCAGCGTGGGATCGACGACATCCGGGAGATCCGCGAGCGCGTCATCCTGCAGCCCGCGGAGGGGCGCTACAAGGTCTACATCCTCGACGAGGCGCATCAGCTCACCGACGCCGCGTGGAACGCGCTCCTGAAGCTGATCGAGGAGCCGCCGCCTCATCTCGTGTTCGTGTTCTGCACGACCGATCTCTCGAAGGTCCTGCCCACCGTTCGGTCGCGGTGTCAGACGTTCGTCTTCCAGCGGCCGCGTCTCCCCGAGCTGGTGCGCGTGCTCCGTCGCGTCGCCGACGGCGAAGCGATCGACGCGCCTGACCAGGCGCTCGCGCTGATCGCGCGCGGCGCGCGTGGTGCGTACCGCGACGCGGTGTCGACGCTCGACCAGCTCGCTGCGGCGACGGAGAACAAGGTGACCGTGCAATCAGTGCTGCAGCTCCTCGGCGCCGTGGAGGAGGAGGCGCTCTTCCGTCTCTGCGATCTCGTCGTCGATCGCGACACCGCCGGCGCGCTGACATTCATCGAGGAGCTCTCCGAGCAGGGACAGGATCTCGGCCGGCTCGTGGTCGACTTGCTCGAGCACCTGCGCCATCTAATGCTCGTCCAGCACATGGGCGAGGTGCCCGACTCCCTGCCCGTGACGGAGGAGACGCGCGAACGTTTACGCGCGCAGGCGAACCAGCTGGGCGAAGCGACCGTTATCCGGCTGGTCGATCTGCTCGCCGTCGCGGTCGAGGACATGCGACAGGGCGGCGATCCACGTCTTCCGCTCGAGCTCGCGCTCGTGAAGGTCACGCGTCCGGGCGCCGATCTCTCGCGCGAATCCTTCGCCTTCCGCCTCGAGCAGCTGGAGCAAGGACGCCACACCACGGCTGCGCCGCCGCAGACGATCAACGCGCCGGATCGGCCACCCTCGACGCCGCCGGAACCCCGTGCCTCGCCGCCGTCGCTCGAGCTCGAGCAGCTCCAGGAGGCGTGGCAGCGCACGATCGTCCCCGCGGTCGAGGAACGGTCGATCCCGGCGGCATCTGTCCTGCGCGAAGCGCGCCCGTCGGAATTGGCAGGCGACACCGTCACGGTCGAGTTTCCCGCCAGCGCCGCCTTCCACCGGCAGCTCGCGGAGGAGCCGAAGAACGCGACGCTTCTCGCCGACGCCCTCTACGAGGTCACCGGGCGGCGACTCGGTGTTGCCTTTGCGGAAGGCGACGCGCACGAGACGGCAACGGAGGACGACGAGCCGCCGGGCGAGGAACACATCCTGGAGCTCGTGAAAGAGACATTCGACGCGCGGGAACGAGAGGACTAGAGAGGACTAGCCCGATGGCCGGCATGGACATGGAGAAGCTGCTTCAGCAGATGGGCCAGATGCAACAGCAGATGGCGCAGGCACAGGCGGAGCTGGCGAACGAAGCCGTCGAAGCATCCGCGGGCGGCGGCATGGTGACCGTGACGGCGAACGGCGCGGGCGAGATCAAGGCGATCAAGATCGACCCGAAGGCGATCGATCCCGACGATCCGGAGCTACTTGGCGACATGATCCTCGCCGCAGTCAACGAGGCGCTCCGCTCCGCGCAATCGCTCGCGGAGTCGAAGCTCGGCGGGCTGGCCGGCGGCGCACTCGGCGGGCTCGGCTTGCCGGGGCTCTAGCCCTCGCCAGCGTCCGCGACGAGCTCGATGATCCTGCCGTCCGGGTCGCGGACATACGCCGAACGGCCCCAGTAGAACTGCTTCGGCCCCGACACGTCGTGCCCCTGAGAGCGCAGCTCGTCGCTGAGGCTGTCCTGGTCGGACACCGCGAAGGCGATGTGGTCGCCGTTCGGCGCGCCGCTCGGAGCCTCGTCGGTGGCGAGGTGAATGAAGACCGTCGTGTCGCCGACGTCGAAGTACGCGTGCGACTCCGAGCGGCTCCGGGGCGACGTCCCGAGCAGCCGCTCGTAGAACTCGATCATCCGCGGAACGTCCGTCGTGAAGAGGGCCACTTCGGCGATCCGGGCCATGAGGGCACAATAGGACAGTGCTGAGCCCAGCGGTGGACAACCTCGTCGCCCAGCTTTCGCGCTTGCCCGGCGTGGGCTCGCGGACTGCTCATCGGCTCGCGTTCCACCTTCTCCAGCGTCCGCCCGACGAGGCGCTCGCGCTGGCGTCGGCGATTGAGGAGGTCAAGGAACGCGTCCGCTTCTGCCGCGAGTGCGGGAACCTGACGGAGGAGGAGATGTGCTCGATCTGCCTCGACGCGCGTCGCGACCACTCGGTGATCTGCGTCGTCGAGCAGCCGGTCGACCTCCTGTCGGTCGAACGAACGAGCGAGTTCCGCGGCCTCTACCACGTGCTCGGCGGCGCGCTGTCGCCGCTCGACGGCGTCGAGCCAGAGCACCTGCGCATCGACGAGCTGCTCGGCCGCGTCGAACGGAACGGAGTGCACGAGGTCGTGCTCGCGACCAATCCGAACATGACCGGCGAGGCGACCGCCGCCTACCTGGCGGACCGATTGCGCGGCCGCGTCCGTGTCACGCGGCTCGCGAGCGGCCTCCCGGTCGGCGGCGACCTGGAGTACGCGGACGAGGTGACGCTCGGGCGCGCACTCACGGGCCGCCGCGAGATGTAGCTCCCGTCAGTCGGAGCGGGCCGGCGGTTCCGACAACGCGCGCATCGCCGCCCGGCGCCACGACGGCAGCGTCTGCCCGAGCGCCCGCTCAGCGTCGCGCGCGACCCAGAAACAGATCGCCGCCAGGGGGAGCTCGACAAAAGCAGCCTCGAGCACGGACGAGAGCAGGTGCTTCCCCCCGGCCTCGAGCGTGATGTCGAACCAGGCGTCGACACACAGGAGCGTCCCCGCGATTGCCGCCACCGGGGCAAGCCACGGCGAGCGCCGCAACGCCGTCAGCGCCGTCCCGATCAGGGCGGCCGCCTCCGCAACGTCGAAACCGGCCCAGACCGTCCGCCAGTTGGCCGTCTCGTGATGCGAGGGCAGGTTGAACGTCAACCACAGCGTCCACGGGATCAAGGCGAGGCCGGCAAGCAAGAAGAACGGGGCGACGACGCGGCGCAGGTTCGTCACTCCTATGTACCTCCTGCGCCGCTGGATATGTCGAGCACGGCTGCACCTCTGATCCGCCCCGAGCGCAGCCGGTCGAGCGCCTCGTTCGCGTCCTCGAGCGCGAACGTCTCGACCTCGGTCCGGATCGGCACCTTCGGCGCGAGGGCGAGCAGCTCCTCGCCGTCGCGACGCGTGAGGTTGGCGACCGAACGCACGACGCGCTCACCCCAGAGGAGCTCGTAGGGAAACGACGGAATGTCGCTCATGTGGATTCCTGCGCAGACAACGACGCCGGCCTTTCGCACGGCTCGAAGGGCGAGCGGGACGAGCGCCCCGACGGGAGCGAAGATGATCGCGGCATCGAGCTCCTCCGGCGGCAGCTCGGACGAGCCTCCCGCCCAATCCACGCCGAGCGAACGCGCGAAGCGCTGCCCCTCGTCGTCGCCGTCCCGCGTGAACGCGAACACGCGACGTCCCTCGTGACGCGCGACCTGCGCGACGATGTGCGCCGACGCGCCGAATCCGTACAACCCGACCCACTCCGCATCACCTGCGAAGCGCAAGGCCCGGTAGCCGATCAGACCCGCGCACAGCAGCGGCGCGCCCTCGACCGCGGAAAACCCATCGGGAAGCGCGAAGCAGTACCGCTCGTCCGCGACGGCGTACTCGGCGTAGCCGCCGTCTCGGTCGTAGCCGGTGAACCGTGCCCGCTCGCAGAGATTCTCCAAACCAGCGCGGCAGTACCGGCACTCTCCGTCCGTCCAGCCGAGCCAGGGGATGCCGACGCGACGACCCTCGCCGACGACCTCGCCGACGATCTGATGGCCGACGACAAGCGGCAGCTTGGGATGCCGGAGCTCGCCGTCGACGATGTGGAGGTCGGTTCGGCAGACGCCGCAGGCGGCGACGCGGACGAGCACCTCGCCGGGTGCCGCAACCGGCTCCGCCAGCTCCGCCCGGCGCAGCGGGCTCCTGGGCGCGTCCAGCATCATCGCGCGCATGACCCAAGTCTGACGGGAAGCGTCACACCTACACTTTCCCGAGTGACGACGACCGACTACGAGGCCGTCCCAGCAGTCGAGGGGGACGCCGAGGCTCGGCCCCTCCAGACCGTCGTGATGAAGTTCGGCGGCTCGTCCGTGGCCGACGCCGACAAGCTGAAGAGCGTCGCGCGGCGACTCGTCGGCGCGCACGAGGGCGGCACGCGCGTCGTCGCCGTCCTGTCTGCGATGGGTCGAACGACGGACGAGCTGCTCGATCTCGCGGGACAGATCTCCGGCAATCCGGATCCGCGCGAGCTCGACATGCTCGTATCGGTCGGCGAGCGAATCTCCTGCGCGCTCTGTGCGATGGCCATCCACGACCTCGGCCACGAAGCGATCTCCCTGACCGGCTCGCAGGCAGGGATCGTCACGGACACCGTGCACGGCAAGGCCAAGATCGTCGACGTGCGCGCGCGGCGGATCCACGAAGCGCTGGACCGGAACGAGATCGTCCTCGTCGCGGGATTCCAGGGCGTCTCCTCCGAGCACGAGGTGACGACGCTCGGCCGCGGCGGCTCGGATACCACCGCCGTTGCGCTGGCGGCGGCGCTCGGTGCACACGCCTGCGAGATCTATACGGACGTCGAGGGCGTCTACACGGCCGATCCGCAGCTCGTCCCGAACGCGCGCAGGCTCGAGGCCCTCTCGCACGAGGAGATGCTGGAGATGGCGTCCTCCGGCGCGCGCGTGATGGC